>NZ_DASVSO010000207.1:0-8030 GCF_036388035.1 Archangium sp. | reverse complement strand
CCATAAGCCGTCCGCGCTGTGGTTTTTCACTTCCCGGACGGCCTTTACTGCGGCGGGCACATTTCGTTGACGACTGCTGCCTCGAAACTCAGCTCTCCCCAAAAATCGAGCCGCTCTCGTCAGACCCGGTCTCCAGCCGCTGCAGATCCTGCCGCCGCTCAAGTTCCTGCTGGAGCATCTCGTCGCTCGCGGCCATCAGTATCTCTCGCGGCAGCTGCACCTCGAGGCTCGGCAGCTTGCCTATGATCACCTCCAGCCCTTCATACAAGTACACCCGGGGCGCGCGCGGTCGCCTCACTCTCGGCCACTTCACCCCGAAGCGCTGCTTCCACTCCACTCCGAAGCGGGGAGCACCGAGCGGGGTTAGTCCGCTCTTCTTGCAAAAGTGCGTGTACGCCCCGTAGACGGCCTCTGCGGTAGTCCCCTCGTTTGCGTAGAAGTAGGGCTCCATCTGCTCGCGCGCCAACTCGTTGAGACCGGCCATGAAGCCCTCTATGAGCGTGCTCAGCCCGATGATCGGCTCGTCTTCCAGTAGGTCTCCGAACAGGTCGAAGCTGCTGCGATTCACTTGGATGAGATCGCGCCGGGCGACCGTATCGAGTGGAGTCGTGGCCATGGTCCAGTCGACATCCCAGTGCTGGAGATCGTGCGCCAGTGCCTCCAGCTCCGCGACGACCTCCGCCGTCGGCTGCTGCGTGCGCGGGTCGAACAGCCCCTTGAGGAAGAGCTTGTACTCCTCCGTCATCACGTCGTCGGGGATGGAGAAAACCGTGTAGCGGCGATCCGCCTCGCCTTCCACCCGAACCGGGTTCTTGCTGTTGGACGTCATCCAAAAGGACATGCAGTTCGCAATCTGCACTCTCTTCTGATGGGGCGCCGCAAGGTCCACCCGCTCGTCGGTGATGTACGTCTTCATCGTCTCAAGCACCTCCAGCCGGTCCCCGGTGGGCTGGATGACCTCATCCGCCACGATGAAGCACTTGCCGGCGAACTGGCTGTTGAAGCTGTCCTTGAGCGTCTTGCCAGAGATCTGTGCCGTGTTCTCCAGCCCCAGCACGCGGGCGAAGAGGATACCTGCCAGCGACTTCCCGCAGCCCTGCGGGCCGACGAAGACGGGGACAGTCATGCCCCGTCGTTTGAGGTGCTGGGCCTTCGCGGCCATCCAGTTGAAGAGCCATACCAGCCCCTCGACGCCGTTGCTGCACACCTGCGTCAGCACGCACAACAGGAAGAAGATGCTCGGCCATGCCCCCCGAACGGGCGTCACGTCGGACGGCACGTACATGTTCAGTACGCTACGCCCCTCTCCATCATCGTAGACATGCGGCCGATCCGGCTCGAAACCAATGGTGAGGAACGTCGGGTGGTTCGCCTCGCTGATGACCTTCTTGGCGACGATGGACGGAACGCACTGATTCACCATGTACCGAAGCACCGCATCCTGGCCAATGGGCCTGTCCACGTCGTACCGGCCCCCCGGCCCCATGAGGACGAACCGCTCCAGGCTGACGACGTACGCGACCTCGGTCGCACCGCTCAAATTGATGACCTTGCCCTTCGCGGCGTCGAGCACCTTGGTCACCAGCGGGCCGTCGGACGCATTCTTGCTCGCGCCGTGCTGGACGAGGTCGTAGAGGGTGAGGTCCGCCGGGGCAGCGGCGCCATAAAGAGCTTGAGCTGCGGATGCCAGGAGCGTGCCACTGAGACACTCAGTGAAGAGCGCCTCTCCAGATACAATGAGCTGAGGGTCACCATGCGCCGCCTCTTTGAGAATACCTGCGATGTCCGTGAGGAGAATCGTCGAGAACCTCTGAGGGCTCTCGACGACATCGCAGATGATGTCGAGCTTGAGCACCTCACGCGCCAGAGCTTGGTACTTCTGGAGCTTCGGAGACACGGACGTAGCGACAGCGCTACCGCTCGACGACAGTCCAGTCACATTGGCTCCGGCAACCGCTACGGTGTGAACTGCGCTGCCAATAGACGCGCTCTGCCCATCGGCTTCGGCCTGGTGCGCTGGATTGCCCTCATCGCGTGGAGGTTGATCCGAATCGCTCCCGAACAACTCCTTATCAAATTCCATCTGCTTGCTGCTCATCTGGTAGTTCCCTTAAGGGTGCATTGACGGCCTCATGAGGCCGTTCCGGTTGACGTTTCGTTGCTGATGGCGAGCCGCTAGTCGCCGCGCTGGAGCAGCAGGCGGGCCGCACCTACGAGTGTGGAGGCGGGGCCTCGGCACAACTCCGCGGGCGCCCCCGCTTCCTCCATGGTGCGAAGCAGCATCGGCCCGTGAGATGCGGCCGACTGCACCGCGCTCTCCCACATTCGGTCGGTCCCTGTCGCGCTGTAGCGCCGCGGGTCTGCGGACGAGATCGCATGGAACAACCGGCGCCCCAGCTCGAGGAGCTCGGGCCGGCCGTCGCAGGCCGCCGCGATATTGGTCGCGGTACCCCTCCAGCACACGTAGGAGACATCCTCGGGATGCTCGAGCTGATAGCCGACCAGCGGGTGGTGGAGGATGGCCTGGAGCAGCGTACGTCCCTCGCGCGTGGAGACGGCGGCCCGGTGCGCGCCTACCCGCCGGAAGGACTTCTTCGCTCCCGACTTCGCGTACACGTTCGGGCGGTCAATGCCTGCGGAGACTCCGAATGCGCCGAGCACGTCGGCAATGCGGTAGCGCTCGCTGCCGACGCGCACGAGTTGCACGAGGACAGGGTTGGACGGGTCCTTCTGGTGGAGGAAGCCCGGCACACGCATGACGCGCGGCAGGTCCTTCACCGCCGGGTCCGTCCCAAAGTGGGCGGCGAGCTGAGCCTGGGCCAGCGTGAAGACGCCCAGTTCTTCACCCGGCACGAGGACCCAGTAATGGTGCCAGCCCTTCCGGGTGCGCACCGAGAGGGTGGGCGGCAACGCGGCCAGCCGCGGCGAGTCCGGCGGCAACAGGCCCTTGTCGTCGTCGATGAAGAGGGCGCGCACGGCCACCACGTTCTCGGTGCGCCGCCGCTCGCTGTTGCCCTCGTTCACCTGGATGAAGACGCCCATGCCGCAACGGGTGTTCTCTTCGCTCAGCCAGTTCCACGCCTTTTCCGTGAGCGCCCACAAGTGCGTGGCGTTACGCGAGACGGGGGCGGAGAAGGAGTCGGGCACGAGCTGCCAGAGAACCTCGGTGTCCGGCGAGCCCGTGAGGCCGGCGATGAAGGCTCGAGCCACATGGAGATCGGGAATCACCGACGACGATGGCGGTCGCGCCACGAGCATTTCTGCGTTATCATTCATTTGCATCTCACCTTGTCGTGATTAGCCCTCGGGCGCCTCGGGAGCGCCTTGAGGGCTTTCTTGATTGCGTACCAGGCGCTACCGCTTCACCTCATCCAGTTCACGCGCCAGGAGTTCCTCCAGCCCTTCCAGGATGAGGGAGCGCAAGGGCGGCGGTGCACCACCGTCGCGTTGGGCTCGGGCCAGTCGTAGGTCATCCAGTCGCGAGCGCATGTCGCGGGGCAGCGCGAAACTCGTCACATAACTTTCAATGGCTCCAGGTGTTCGCATTGAGAAAAGCCTCCGAAATCCGTACCTAATTGCATAAACAGCATAGGCAATCCGGCCTAAAACACCCAAATGGCATAACTACTTTCATGTCTGATCTCCGCAGCCGCTCCCTAATCCGCAGAAAGCTGACGACGGTCCGTCGGCGCCACGCAGAGAGCATGCGATCTCTGTCATCTCCACGCTGATGAGACAGGCACGGCAAATGGCGAGCACGAGCCGAGCGGACAGGACGCCGACGCTGCACGCCCTGCCCTCATCTGGGCTTCGTCAGCTGCGAGTGTACCGGGAATCCACGCCGGGGACCTCGCGCTGCCGCAAGGTCCTCCGGCCACTCGCCCCAGTCGCCGCCGTGCCGGTCCCGCAGCTTCAGGCGCCTGCCGCCCTCCACGGGGCAGGCTCCCAGCTACTTGACGAAGTATGGCACTCCCACCCTCTCGCACTCGACCATCAGGCTCCGGGCCCAGTCCAGGTCGAAGTGCCTGGCGCCCGGCCCCGGCTCGCCCCCTCGTGCGCCACGTGGGCCTGCGCGGATGGGGGCATGGGGGAGATTTCGGAAACGTTTCCGGAATCATCCGGTTGCTGCGAGGAGCCGACGATGCCCCCGCATGCAGCGCCCAGCCGCTCGGCGATCTCCATGCACGCCTTTCCCACCGCCCGCTGCACCTCGGCTGCCTTCTTCACGAGCGCCATCACCTCGGGCGTAGCGCCCCCCTTCAACTCGGTGAGCGCCTTCTCCACCAGCTCTGTTTCGCGGAACATCCGCTCCGACTGCGACACCAGATTGGTGAGCACCCGGTAGGCCGGCACCTCATCCCCTGCCCCCCCCGCGGGAGTCCGCTGGGTCTTCACAAGGCGGCGCATGGTGTTGACGGAAACGTCCTTCTTGAGCGCCTCCTCGATGAGCCGCTCGCGGGCGTTCCGATCCTCCACGGACGCCAGCAAGACGAGGTGGTAGAAGCTCAATGGCAGGCCCTTGGAACTCTTCCTCGCCAGCAGCGCATTGTACTCATCAGGAGGCCACGTCCTCGCCACCTGGGCCCGGTGGTAGAGGCTCGTCTCGTTCCGCCCCAACTCGCGTGCCAGCCGCTTCACACTTCCCGCCCCGTACTTGCCCGGAGCGTCCTGCACGTCGCACACCACGCATCCGATGCGGTACTGCGTGGCTGCATCCTGGGTATCGCTCTGGGTCATCAGCTCGCGCAGCTTCTCCAACGCCTCGCGCAGCTCCGGGCTCATCTCGCCCGCCGACCTCGCCTTCTTGCCTACCTTCGAGTCCTCCTGGGGGGAGCTCTTCCTCGATTCGGACATGACTGACCATCCCGCCCCACCTTGCGGTAGGGCGACGCAATGCGACGCAGGAGCGCCACTACGGGCGCCACGCGTCGAGTTCACGCCACCGCAGGCACCGAAGCGCTCGCGGACGGCTACATGCGCTCAGGCTATGAGCGCGGTCATTGGCATTGGCGTGTGCGGCCAGTTCGCACGGACGGCTCGCCGAACTTCTGGCGAGCAAGAGGTTGCAGTCACCGCGTCACTCTCAGCAAGGTGGACGGTGACTGCGCTGGCAACGGCATTGGCGTACTGCACGTACTACGACGGCTGTACTTCTCGGCGCCCTGCACGTGTCCAGGGCGAGGATGAGGTAACGCAGCTCCCCCCCGAGTGCAAGTGCGGCGGGCGTTTGGGGCTGGATGAGTGCCCTGACGACTTCCGCCTCGATACGTCCACGCCCGAAGAGGCGAGAGCAGCATGGGTATAAGAGCGAACGGGCTGGCGTCGGCGCTCTACCGAGGTGCTCTGACGATCCCAGGGCATAAGGGGCTCGCGAGTACGCCGCTGCGGTGACTGACATGTAGAAGCACCTGGCCCATCGACCAACCCGCAGGCGATGGCACCTCCGGCCCGCCCTTCGCTCTTCCACCCTCTCCCAAGGAGGTTTCCATGCAGTCCCAGCTTCAGCAGCTGCGCGACGAGCTGCGCGCGCGTTTCCCCGAGCGCCAGGAAGTCATCGACGGAACCCTCGCTGCCCTCCTCATCCGAGAACACGTCCTCTTTCTCGGGCCCCCGGGCACGGGACGGTCCAGCTTGGTCCGTGCGCTGGGGCAGGCAATCGGGGCGACCTATTTCGAGCGGGTCCTCACGCGGCACACCATGCCGGAGGAGTTGCTGGGCCCGGTATCCCTGCAAGCCATCGAGGACGGAAGCCTCACCCACCACATCACCACGGGGATGCTGCCCGAAGCCCACCTGGCCCTCCTGGACAACGTCTCCTCGGCCAGCAGTTCCGTCCTCAACATCCTCCTCCCGCTGATGGACGAGCGCGTCTTCCTCAACGACGGCGCCCCCGTCCCCGTCCCCCTCATCAGCCTCTTCGGCACCATGACCGAGCTGCCCGAGGACCATGCGAAGGAGTCCCTCCTCGACCGATTCCTGCTGCGCTTCGAGGTGGACTACCTCCAGAGGCCCGGCAGCTTCCGGGACGTCCTCACTACGCCCGACCCCACCACCTCCAGCGTCTTGGGCATGAAGGTACTGTGTGCCATGCATGCGGACATCACCAACGTGAAGGTGACAGCGGACACCTTGGAGGCCATCGTAGTTCTGCGCGACGTGCTGAAGAACGAAGGTCTGGTGGCGTCCGACCGCCGCTGGAAGAAGTTGCTGCGCCTGGTCCAGGCCGCCGCATTCCTCGCGGGCGAGGAGCAGACATCCCCTGAGGACCTCACGATTCTAGTGGACGTCGTCTGGCGCCATCCACGCGAGCGGCCCCGCCTGTCTCGCCTCGTGACCAAGCTGATCAACCCGGCGGTCTTCCAGGCCAACGAGGTACTGGAGGACGCACGCCAAGCGGCTGCCCAGGCGCAGGCCCTCAGGACTCAACACTGGCGGGCTTACGTCGCCCAGGCGGCCCGGGTGCTGCTGATGCTGCGAGCTCAGGTGGAGATGCTGGTACGACTTTCCGAGTCCGCCAGCCGCCGCGCTCGGCTCGTCATCGACGATGCCGTCACCGAGTTGAACGAGTTGCACGCGGAGCTGACCCGCGACGTTCACGCCAACCAGGGCCTCAAGCTGTTGAAGTGAGCGTCCTTCACCTTCACGTCCGGCGCGCCCGTCTCCACGGGTATGCCGGGCTCATTCGCTCGCGTCCTCCATCCAGAGAGGGCGAGGGCCACGGCAATCCTCGGGCTGTCACGTCCTCCCGCCCGTAATCACACGTTGAAGCCTTGTCGGCCGACACGGCGGGAGGAGAACCCCATGGTGTGGATAAGCCTGAAGCGGGCCCTGTCATCGCGAATGGTCCGCCGCCTCATCGCCGCAGTGCTGGTGGTTCTCGTCGAGGAACTGACCAGCGGCGCTGACCGGTACGGGCGACGAAGCCCATACAGCAGCGATTCCTACGGCGGTGGCACGGAAAGTCCCGGGTGGTAGCCCGAGGAGAGGAAGGCGCCGGTCCGTCAGACGGCGCCCTCCGTTTTTTCCCACGCAGTCCCATTCCCCTCAAACCGAAGGAGGTCCATGCATGGCTGAGCCATCCCCTGAAGCTACGTCTTCGGAGAACCCTGCCGACGAGGCCGAGCAGCTCGTCAGCCTCGCGGCGGAGTTGTCTCACCTCGGCGACGCGGTGAACGCCGCTGCCCTTCTCCTCGAGGCGCTCACGCAGAAGGCGCTCCCTTCTCCCCTGAGCACCGACCAGGTCTACGCTGCCGTTAGCGCCGTACTCGTTCTGGTCCGAACTCGCCTAGATCAAGTAGGCCGTGTGGTGACCGGGGTGGAAGATCCGGCGACCATCCTCACGCTGACCAACACGACTGGCGAGCCGCAGCCAGGGGATGATCCCGACTTGAGGCTGCGCCCGTGGACCTCGGCGCGGCGCACCGCGTACCGCGCTCAACAGAAGGTGGCGGCCGATCGGAACGAGGAGCGCGAGAGGCCCTCTCCCGGCCGAAAAGAGTGACGCGACAACATGCCCCGACAGCAGGCAGCTCGCCCGGAGCCCCGAGGACCACTTGCTCCAGCACCGAGCGCGAGCTGTTTTTTGGCTTCGAGGTAGACCTGGAGCCCTTGACGGCAATGGGCTAGAGATGAATCTCTAGGAAATGGAGAGGGCTGCGCGAATCGCCTGTCCGCTCCCTTATTTGAGGGCCTGCGATGCAGGCTGCGGCTCTCCGGCGGCACGGCCGGACCCGCGAACTCACCAGCGCGAGGAAGGCCACTAGGCCGACCTCGGCACATGGCAGCAGTGGACGAAACAAAAGGGGACCACGCTCCGGCAGCAAGACCGGGCGCCCTTTGAACCCGATAGCTGACCTCGCGGCGCCAACGCCACACCTGACGGGTCAGCGCTTCGCAGCGAAGGCGCTGGCGTGCCCCGGCGCATCGGTGAAGTCTTGTCCCAGCAGAACAACGAAGCAGGATCCCCCTCCTCCCTCCCGGAAGTGCTCACCGTGGAAGAGGCCGCAGCCTTCCTGCGGGTGAATCGGAAG
>NZ_DASVSO010000206.1:0-2158 GCF_036388035.1 Archangium sp. | reverse complement strand
CGGAGTTCAGGGCGGCGGGTTGGTGCGCCGCGAGGACTGGGACAGCCTCTCGGACTGGGGCCAGCTGGTGCGTGCGCTCAAGCTGGGCTCGGACGCCTCCCCGGTGGGGCTGTGGGCGGGCGCCCTCGACAGCTACAGCCTCCTTTCCGGGCACCTGGTACGGCGGTACTCGAACCGCACCAATCCGGACTACCACCCGGCTGGAGCCTTTCTCACCGGCACGCTGGGGCCCTTGTACGCGGAGGCGTTTTCCTCGGACGTGCTGGGTGCGCGCCTCATGGGCGCGGAGGTAGCGCTCGACCTAGCACACCTCTTCACGGGCCCGCAGGAGCAACCGGGGCGCTACACGCTGGCGTTGTCCGCGGTGCACGACTGGGGGCGGGCCGGAGGCCACTCTCCCCAGGTGACGCTGGCGCACCTGGATGGAACGGCGGTGGTGGTGGTGCGCCCGGACTACGAGCTGCACGTGCTGGCCGGCTGGGGTGGGCGTCCGGGTGTGGGCGGGGCCTGGGGCGCGGTGGCCGGCGTGGGTGCGGATGCGGTGACGCCCACGTTGGACGCACGGCTGCGGCTCGAGGTGCGAGGGCAGCGCGGAGGCTTTCGCCAGGGCCTCTTCGGCCCGGACTACGAGCTGGCGCGATTCCGCGCGGCGGGCCCTTCCGGATTACCAGTCGTGGAGGCGCCCTTTCCCGACGGCTTCTCAGTGTACGGCGAAGCGGTGGTGGGGTGGGATGCGGTGCGACTGGGCGGGTTGCGGCAACGACACCTGCACCTCTCCCTGGCGGTGGAGGCGTTTACCTGGGGACGCGTGGACGTGGACGGGCGACTCGCGGCGCAGCTGGCCGAGCGGCGCGTGGAGGTGGCCGTCAGCGCGCTCGCCACCGGGGTGGGCAGGCCGGGGGCGAACTACCTGTATTCGGGCGAGGTGCGTTGGCGCTTTGGCGGGTGGCTGTACGCGGTGGGCCAGGGCGGCACGTTGCTGTTCCCGGCGCCGGACGGGGCGCTGCACCCGGGCGCCTTCGCATCCCTGGGCCTGGGGGTGGACCATGCCCGCTGAGATGCCGCGGAAGTGGGTGGCCCTGGTACTTGGGGCCGTCGTGCTGTCCACCGGCTGTATCACGGTGACACCACCTGCGGGACGCGGCATGCTTCTGGACCGCAACCCGCGTGCCTCCTCTGGGTTGGCGGGCGCGGTGCGTGATGACGCCCAGTACGCGGCCACGGGCTCGAGTGCACCAACTCGGCTGCTCCGCCGACGGGGTGAGCGCGTGCAAGGCACGGAGGTGGCCATGGTGAGCCCGGCCGAGATGGCCGTGCGCGCGGTGGCCAGTGGCGCCGTGCAGGTTGACGCCTTCGAGTACTTACTGGCACTCGCGGGTCTGGACAACTTCAACGACCTGCCCCCGCGGGGCGCTCCCCTCACGCCCCAGGAGGCGGCCCGGGTGCTGATGGTGCTGATGAACAAGCCCGTGACGCTGGGTTCGTTCCCGCCCCGCATGGCCGTCTGCCACCTGCTGCGTGAGGTGCTGGAGGGAGGGGATGTCTCCCGCGAGGAGCTGCTGCACCGCGTGGAGCGATTCAAGAGCGTGGCCGTGCTGCGACCGGACGGCTACCTGGCCTGGACGCTCAACGGACGCACCCAGCAGAAGGTGGGCCCGGTGGAGTGGAAGGAGGAAGCTTTCCGTGCTGGCTCCTTCGAGCTGGGCCGCTTCTACACCGTCAGCGGGTGGGTCTTCCGGCAGGCGGATGCGCAACTGCGCCCCGTCATAGAAGGGCCCCCACTGGCCGAGGTGTATGACGACGCCGACTACATCGGCCGCTCGCTGGATGGCGCGGAGGAGGCTTTCGTCGAGATGTACCATGCCATGGGCCAGCTGCTCACGCGCCCGCTGGACAGCATCGCGGCGCTGCAACACCTGCCCGCGGGAGTCGCGGCCCTCATCGCCTCCTCGCCCGAGTACCTCGAGCGCTTCCGGTACATGACTCGGGGCGAGCAGGTGAAGGCGACCTCCAAGCTATTGACCAACCTCATCGTCACATTTGGCACGGCTGGGGGCACCACCAGCACGTTGACGCGGGCGGTGGGCGGGCTGGAGGCCACCGTGCCGGTGCTGTCCCTCTCGGCCGAGGGCTTGCTGGTGGTAGAACGCGTGGTGGT
>NZ_DASVSO010000205.1:0-8545 GCF_036388035.1 Archangium sp. | reverse complement strand
ATCTGCGCGCCCGCGTTGTTGTACGAGTCGCGGCCGAAGTTCTGGAAGTAGCACTGATAGGTGGTGCCCAGGTGACCGTAGTTCTCGTCGATGTGGGTGTCACCGGTGGCCGCGCCGCCCTCGGAGCGCTTGAGGGTACCGGGCAGGCTGGTGGTGTTGTTGCCCGTGTACACCGCCCGGTTCTGTGCGGTGTGGATGCGCGAGTGCGTGGCCAGCGTGCGCCCGTCGTCGGCGCTGACGTAGACCAGGTCATCCACCGGCAGGCCGTCGGCGCGCTCGCCCGTCACGCGCACCTCATAGGCCAGACGCAGTCCCTGGCCGTCGGGCTTGAAGTAGACCAGCCGGGAGGCGCCCTGAGCCTCGGCGCGGAGCGCCTCGGAGCCGTCCACGGCCGCGCGCTGCGCCGCCTCGGCGGCCACCCGCGCCCGCGAGGCCACGCCCTGCGCCTCACGCAGCGAGCTGTTGGCCGCGTACACGTTGCCCTCGGCGTCCGCATGCAGCAGCATCTCGCCGCCAATCACCTCCAGGCCGTTGTGCACCTGTTGGAAGCGCAGGAACTGGTGGCCGCGCGCGTCCGTCGAGGCGCGCTTGAACGTCAGCTCCTCGCCGCTCACCCGGAACACCGGCGAGACGCTCTCCGCCGTCGTGCGCAGCTCGTCCTTCGCGCGCTGCGCGCTCACGGAGCCCACCGCGGGCAGCCGGCCCAGCTTGCCCGTGACCATGTAGGGCACGCCGGCCTCGCTGCCCACCACGCGCACATCCTTGAACTTCGCCAGGGCGGCCTGGATGTCCACGTCCTTCTCACCCGCGCGGACGGCCTCCTCGTTCACCTCGGTCGTCGAACCGCAGGCGGCGAGGCTCGCACCCAGCCACGCCACACACAGAGTCCTGAACATGCGATTAGCCAATTCAATACCCCTCTGAAGAAGAGACGTGTTTCTTGACATACAAAGAACCCTGGCTTCAAGGGGCTATGATGATTTTCCCGATTTTTCCCGTTCCACCGGGAGCAACCGTTCCGTGGCGGCTACTCGTCTCCTCCCTCCGGGAGTGGACCGGTGTGTGCTTCTTCCCAAGGGGCCTGGAGGTGCTGGCCGTGTGCGCGCTTGGCGCACTGTCGGCCTGTGCCCCGCGCAACGCCCGCCCCGAGCCCCCGCTCCCACCGCGCGTCACCGTGGAGCAGGCGGCCAGACTCGTGCCCCCGGACGAGAAGGATCGGGAGGGCTGGGCGGAGGACGTGATGGCGGCACTGGAGGCGCACCGGCTCTACCCGTCGGCCGAGGCGGTGTGCTCGGTGCTGGCCGTCATCGAGCAGGAGTCCGGCTTCGAGGCCAACCCGGCGGTGCCGGGCCTGGCGCGCATCGTCCAGGAGCGGCTGGAGGCCTACGCGGACAAGCTCGGCCCACTCGGGCCCCCGGCGGTGAGGGGCCTGCTCGAGGGCAAGGCACCCGGCCAGACGCAGACCTTCGAGCAGCGCCTCAAGGGGGTGAAGACGGAGCGGGACCTGGACCGCGTCTTCCGCGAGCTGCTGGAGTACTACGAGACGGAGTACCCGAAGACGTACATCGCGGCCCAGGTCGCCAGCTCGCTCTTCAAGTCCACGCGGCTGGAGGACCTCAACCCCATCACCACCGCGGGCTCCATGCAGGTGAGCGTGAGCTACTCGGCGGACCTCGCCGGCGGGGACGAGCAGGCGGAGCGGCGGGTGCGCGAGGAGCTCTACACGCGCGGGGGCGGGGTGTACTACGGCACGGCGCGGCTGCTCGGCTACGAGGCCCACTACAGCGACCCCATCTACCGCTTCGCGGACTACAACGCGGGCTTCTACGCCTCGCGCAACGCGGCGGTGCAGCAGCAGGTGAGCCGCCTCACGGGCCTCGAGCTGGTGCCGGATGGGGACCTGCTCGCCTACGACAAGCAGGGCGAGCCGGTGGACGAGGACAGCAAGTCGCTCGAGGCGCTGCTCGCCTTCCGGGAGCGGTACGCGCCGGACCTGAGCGAGCGGCGGGTGCGCAAGGACGTGCTCCACGAGAAGGAGCTCGCCTTCGAGGAGACGGACACCTGGGAGGCCATCAAACGCACGTACCAGGAGGTGACGGGCGAGGCCCCGGCGTACGCGCAGCTGCCCACCGTGGCCATCCGCAGCCCGAAAATCACGGGGGAGAAGTCCACCGTGTGGTTCGCGCAGTCGGTGAACAAGCGCTTCCAGAAGTGCATGGCCCGCTACTCCGCGCTGCCGAAGTAGCGGGCCGGGGAAGCGCTCAGCTCACGGCGTGGTGAAGAGGCTGGTGGTGGCGGACGCGCGCGCGTACGACGCGGAGTTGATGCGGTACGGCGCGCGCGTCAGGTCCGCCGGCGTGGCGATGGCGGACACCTCCAGCGTGTAGTTCTGCGCCGGCTCGAGGACACCCGAGGGCAGGCGGAGCTCGGTGACGGACGGGCCCACGTAGAAGCCGGCCATGGCCTTGCGCGTCAGGGTCGTGCTCCCGGTGCTGGCCGGCGCGTACTTGTAGAGCCGGATGTGATAGCCCGCCGTGGGCGTGCCGATGGCCGGCGGCTTCCAGCCGATGACGGGGCTGGCCGAGCCCACCATGCGCGACGTGTACGCGCTCACGCCATCCAGGGTGAGCTCCCTCGGCGGCGACAGGCTCAGCGAGATGGGGTTGGCGATCAGCTTGTCCAACCGGTCCATCTGGTAGATGGAGGCGCTGTTGTAATAGGTGGAGTAGCCCGGCACCTGAACGGGGATCCGGAAGGCGTGCTGGACCTCGCCCATCAGGCCCCAGGAGGACGGGAACGGGTTGCCGAAGGAGAGCCGGCGCACCAGGTCCTGCGTGTAGCCGGTGGGCAGGCGCAGGGTGAGCAGCTCGCCCGAGTAGCCAATCCAGCCGTTCGCCAGCCCGTGCGCGGCCGGCATCACATAGAAGTACGCGCTGCTCGACGTGGCCTGCGGGTGGACAGTCGCCGCCTGACCCAGGAACGAGGGCACGCGCCACTCGATCGGGAACACCGTGTCGGGCGGATCCGCCATCGCGCCCTGGACCACGATGGACTGGGAGCCATCGAACGAGAACGGCGCTAGGTAGCTGCTCCGGGACACGGCGGTGTACGTCAGCGTGCCGGCATCTCCCGGCAGCGTGCCGGCATCGAGGGTGGAGTTCTGCATCACCCACGCCCGATCGCCCCGGGCCGCCTCGAACCGCGGCATCTCCCCCAGGTAGCTGTCCATCCAGTTCGAGCCGACCAGCGTCGTCCCCCCGGCCGCGGGAGCCGTGGTCGGGTAGCCGCCGCCGTACATGTCCACCTCGCCCGAGACCACCTGGAAGCTGGCGCTGGAGTCCCACGGGGCGAGGTTGGAGACGTTGAACTGGAACAGGGCCGAGTAGACGCCCGGGAGCTTCTGCGCGTCCGCGCGGCCGAGCATGTCGTAGCCCACATCCACCGCACGGGCGTCCGTGACGATGTAGCCGCTACCATTCTTCAGATAGTAGGTGCCCTTGGGGATGTTGGAGAAGACATAGCCCCCGGAGCCATCGGCGACGCCGCTGTAGGTGACGAAGGTGCCGTCCGCCTGGGGAACCAGGATCTGCGGCACGGAGGCCAGGTTGCCCGGACGCGTCTCCATCCCGCTCGCGGTGAAGTAGCGCATGGGCGCCGACACCGTCACCACGTCAGGGCCGGCGTCCGGCACGCCTCCATCCCCCGCGAAGCCGCCGACCAGGACGCCATCGTCGGGGAGGTTCACATGCGGGTTGTCCCGGACGCTCCGGTCCGAGCCATTCGAGGACTCCGACGGCTCGGACACACAGCCAACGGACAGGGAACAGAGCGGGAACAGCCACAACAAGCGGCGTCGCAGGGACATGGGGCCTCCGTGAGGATGCGAACGATTCGCGCACCCTACAGGGGGCGTCCGACATGCCCTTGGACGCCCCGTCTGGAGGCCCTCGCCCTCAGCGGCCCGGCTTCTGCGTCGGAGCGAAGTGCGGGTCGGTGATGCTCATCTCGGTGACGGTGCCGTACTTGCGCGCCACCTCGCGAATGGCCGAGGCCTTGCCGATCAGCACCACGGTCAGGTCCTCCCGCGCGGGCATGGCGCGCTGGATGGCGGCCTGGATGCGCGCCTTGTCCGCGCCGGCCACCTTCGCGGCGAAGCCGTCCACGTCGCTCGCGTCGAGGCCGTAGAAGGCGAGCTCGGACTGCTTGGCGGCGATCTGCAGGCCCGTCTCCAGCGTGGGGGGGAACTGGCCCAGCAGGTACTCCTTGGCGGAGGCGAGCGTGGTGTCGTCCATGCCCTGCTGACGGTAGCCCTCGAGGATGTCGAGCGCCATGTCCAGGGCCTGCGCGGTGGACTCCGTCTTGGTGTACGAGGAGATGGCGAAGGGCCCCGGCTGCGTCCCGCGAACCACCAGCGAGCCGGCGCCGTAGGTGAGGCCGGACTTCACGCGCAGCGCCGTGTTGAGCAGCGAGGTGAAGCGGCCGCCGAGCACCGTGTTGGCCAGGTCCACGTCCACGCGAGCGGGGTCCGTGCGCGCGATGCCGGTGTTGCCGGCCCAGAAGTACGTCTGCGTGGCGTCCGGCTTGTCCACCAGCAGCACGCGCCGGCCCTTCGTGGGCTGGGTGGGCGGAGCCACCGGGGCCGGAGCCGCCGCGCGGGCCCAGCCCCCGAGCGCCGCCTCGAGCTGCCTGGCGAGCTTCTTCGCGTCGAAGTCACCCACCACGGAGAGGATGAGCCGATCGCCTCCGAGCTGCGCCTTGGCGTACGCCAGCACGTCCTCGCGCTTCAAGGTGGCGAGCGACGCCTCGCTGCCGCCCACGGGCCGCCCGTACGGGTGCGCGCCGAAGTGGAAGGCCTGGAAGTAGACGCCGATGACGCCGCGCAGGTCGCCATCCTTCTCCGCGGCGAGCTCCGACACCATGCGCTCGCGCATCTTGTCCAGCTCGGCCTGCTCGAAGCGGGGCCGCTGCAACAGGTCCGAGAGCAGCTCCACCATCAGCGCGGTGTCACGCGCCATGAACTGCCCGCTGATGTCGAGCGACTCGCGCCCCGGGGACACCGCGAGGATGCCGCCCACGCTGTCCACCGCCTCGGCGAACTGGTTGGCGTCGCGCGCGCCGGCGCCCTTCTGGAGCAGCTCGGCGGTGAGCGCGGCCACGCCCTCCTTGCCCTCGGGGTCCCCGAGGGAGCCCCCGCGCACCCGCGCGCTGAAGGCCACCAGCGGCACCTCATGCTTCTCCACCAGGAGCAGCTTCGCACCGTTCTTCAGCTCCACCACCGTGGCCTTGGGCAGCGTCACCGCGTCCACCACCGCGGCCTGCTTCACCTGCTGCGCCGCCGGACGCGGGGCCTTCGCCTCCTCGGCCCCCGCGCTGGAGGCCACCAGCAGCGCCGCGAGCGCCACCTTCCCCGTCAATGCCTTCATCGCGCCGCCTCCTTCTTCGCCTCGGCCCCGGCTTCGGGCACCAGCCCGCCCACCGTGCGGTTGTTCTTCGCGAATACCTTCGCGGCCACCTTCTGCACCTGCTCGCGCGTCACCGCCTCGTACCGGTCAGGCGCGTCGAACAGCTTCTTCCAGTCGCCGTGGAACACCTCGTAGGTGCCGAGCGCCTGCGCGCGGCCACTGTTGGTCTCCAGGTGGCGCCAGAAGCCCGCCACGACGATGTTCTTCGCCTTGCGCAGCTCCGCGTCGGTGACGCCACCAGCCACCACCTTGCCGAGCTCCTCGTCGAGCAGCGACTCCGCCTTGCCCAGGTCTCCCCCGGGCGGCAGGTCCACCAGCATCCAGGTGAGCGACGGGTCGAAGCCCGCGCCCTGGTAGCCGCCGACGTTGATGGCCACCTGGGTCTCCTCCACCAGCCGCCGGTGCAGCCGCGAGGAGTTGCCCTCCGTGAGGATGCGCACCAGCAGGTCCAGCGCGGGCGCGTCCGCGTCACTGCCCTTGAGGCCGTGGAAGGCCATCTGTAGCAGCGGCGCCTGCGCCAGCTTGCGCACCACCACGCGGCGCTCGCCCTGCTGGGGCGGCTCCACGGTGCGCACCGGCTCGGGGGCGGGCTGCGCGGGAATGGGCTCGAGGTACTTCTCCGCGAGCGAGAAGATCTCCTCGGGCGTCACCGCGCCCACCACGATGAGGGTGGCGTTGTTGGGCGCGTAGTAGGTGCGGAAGTAGCGCTCCAGGTCCTCCTGCTTCCAGCTCTCGATGTCCGAGGGCCAGCCGATGACCGGAATCTGGTAGGGGTGCGCCACGAAGGCGGTGGCCTGCACCTGCTCCATCAGCAGGCCGCTGTTGTCGTTGTCCACGCTGGAGCGACGCTCCGAGTAGACGACGCCACGCTCGCTCTCCACCACCTTGGGGTCGATGGCGAGGTGCTGCAACCGGTCCGCCTCCAGGTCGAAGATGGTCTCCAGCGCCGAGCGCGGGAACCAGTCCTGGTACACGGTGACGTCCTCGGAGGTGTAGGCGTTGTTGCGGCCGCCGTGGGCCTCCATGACGCGGTCGAACTCCCCGGGGCCGTACTTCTTCGCGCCGTTGAACATCATGTGCTCGAAGAAGTGGGACAGGCCGGTGATGCCGGGGCGCTCGTTGCGGCTGCCCACGCGGAACCAGTTGTAGAGCGAGATGCTGGGGTTGTCCGGGTCCGACCAGACGATGACCTTCAACCCGTTCTTCAGCGTCTTCGTCCGTACGTCGGCGCCGGGCTTGGGCGCGGCGGTGGCGGCGGCCGTCTCGGCCTTCGCGGACCGACCCTGGGCACACGCGGCCGTCCCCGCCAGCAGCATCAACCCCGTGACGAGCAACTTCTGTCTGAGCATCCGCTCTCCCTTGGCTCGAAGGCCCCACCCAACGGGTGGAGCACCTGGAAATTCCCCGAAGGACTCGCCCCGCCCTCAACCCGCCGAGGAGCTGAGCGCGCCACCGGACTCGAAGTCGGTCGGCTCCAGACGGAGGGGGCCGTGGATCCACCCCCGCAGCGCCGTGGTGAGCCACGCGAGGTGCGAGCCGCGCACCGCACCGAAGAGGTAGCGGTCCGGACGCAGGACGGCGATCTCCACCCGGTGCTCGCGGAACCACGCGTCGAGCTTGCCCTCGAGGTCCACCACCTCGCCGGGCTGGGCCTGACCGGAGCGCGGCGGGATGATGCGCACGCAGCGGGCGCCGAGGCTCTCGGCGAGCGACTGGGCGGCGCGGCGGAAGACGTCGCCGGTGTCGGGATGGACGAGCACCGCGAAGCCGGGCCCCAGGAGCTCATCGAGCCGCACCGTGCCGCCGCCCGGCGCGCCCACGCGAGGCTGGGGGAAGTAGGTCCCCTCGGGAGCCTGGCGGTGGGCGCGCGAGCCTCCCAGCATGAAGCCGTGGGTGATGAGGGGCCGGGGCTTGAACTCGAAGTTCTTGATGAAGCGATGCACGCGCGGGATGCGATCCATCGCCCGGAGGAGGTGGTCGCGCAGGAGGGCGACCGGACGGCTGCCGGTGAGGACGACCCGGCCCATGTTCACGCTGGCGTCGAGCATCGCCTGCGCGTGGGGGCGGCGCTCCAGCTCATAGGTATCGAGGAGCGGCTCGTCGGCCTGGCCACGAAGGACGGCCGTCAGCTTCCAGGCGAGGTTGTGGGCGTCGCGCAGGCCGGAGCAGAGCCCCTGGCCCAGGACGGGCGGCATGAGGTGGGCGGCGTCGCCCAGGAGGAAGAGCCGCCCGTCGCGCCAGCGCGAGGCCAGGCGGCGGTTGAAGATGTAGGCGGCGGCGCGGAGGATGGTGGCGCGATCCGGGTCCACATAGGGGGAGATGAACTCGCGGATGCGCTCGGGCCGCAGCAGGTCCTCGGGCTTCTCGTCCTCGCGGATCATGCACTCGATGCGCATCTCGTTGTCGGCGCAGCGGGCGACGAAGACGTGGCGGTAGGGGTCGCACACCATGCGGCACAGGGGCGGAGGCGGCTCGGGCAGGCGGAGGGAGATGGCGATCATCCCCTCGTCGTAGGTGGAGCCCACCATGTCGATGCCGGCGAGTTGGCGCAGGGTGCTGCGACCGCCGTCACAGGCCAGGAGGTAGCGGGCGCGCACGGTGCGCTCGCTGTGGTCGCGGACATCGCGGACGGTGACGGAGATGCCCTGGGCGTCCTGGGTGTAGGCCTCGACCTGCTGGCCGATCCGCAGCGCGACGCTGGGGAAGCGCGAGAGCCCCTGACGCAGCACGGTCTCGAGGTAGGGCTGGCTGAAGAAGCGGAGGACGGGGAAGCCGTAGCCGAAGTCGAGCCCCTGGACGATGACGCGGGCGAAGAGCTCGCCGGTGGTGCCGGTGAACTCCACCTCGGGGGCGGTGTACATGTGGGCATCGAGGACGTCGGCGAGCCCCACGGCTTGGTAGATGCGCATGGCCTCGTCGTCGCAGGTGATGGCGCGAGGCTGGCTGTGCTGGGTGAGTTCACGCTCGAGGACGAGCGTGCGAACCCCGTACGAGCCCAGGAGGTTGGCTGTGAGGGCACCCACCGGGCCGCAGCCGACGATGAGCACGTCCGTCTCTTCCACCAGTGGCGTCATGGAACTCCC
>NZ_DASVSO010000204.1:0-11121 GCF_036388035.1 Archangium sp. | reverse complement strand
CGCAGCTGGGCCTCGCGCGGAAAGGACGGCACCTACTCGCTGCCGGATGACCACCACCCGTTCACCTCGGTTGCCTTCGCGGGCGGAAACGTGGCGGCGAATCGGCAGGTGGGCTCGTACACGACGCGCGGGCTCGGCGTTCCGGTGGACATCATCGAGGAGAACGGTCAGCCCTCCAGGCGCGTGCCCCGAGCCGCGGACGCGGTGACCACCGCGCTGCGGATCCTCGGCATGGGCACCCACGACTTCTTCATCCCCGGCGGCTACGGAGAGGTGACGGGGATCCGGAGGGCGTAGGGAGAGGGTGGGGCGAGGGTCATCAGGCCTCGATGTACTTCATGCCGGTGATGCCGGCCTCTTCCAGTGCGAGCTTGAGCGGCTCGGAGACGAGGATGGCCACGCGCCATCCCCAGGGACGGAAGATGTGGGCATCTCCAATCAGCGCCGGGTCCACCTTCAGCCCCCGGACGTTGCGGTACTGCCCCACCTTGTCCGGCCGGTTGTCCTCGGGCTTCCAATGCTCGACGTACTCACACCGCGTCTCATCGATACAGCGGATGACGCGCAGGAGGTTGAGGATGAACCAGGGGTCCGTCTGTCCCTCCACCCGGGCTGGCAGCAGTTGCACGTCCTGGCCGCACAGGCGCTCGAGGATGTCGGCCACCCGGCCGTGCACCACGGGGACTCCCAGTCCCGTCTGGCTGATGTCCAGCGCGCACCCTCGATGCGACATGGGGAAATAGGGCACGCCCGCCAACTCCACGCGCCGTCCCTTGCCGAACTGCCAGGAGTCGATCTCCTCTCCCTGCGCATCGAAGGGGCCATCCAGCACCCAGCGTCCTGGGTGGAGCATGTTGTCCATCATGTCGAAATATCGGGCCACCGTTCCCTCCGTGGAGTTCGCTGCTAGGGTTTTGCCGTGAGGAGCGTGTGAAGTGCGGAGCCTGGAGTGCAGACGTGGCCTGCGATCCTGTCCAGTTCCTCGACCAACATGCTTCGACACTCAGCCAGGGGCTTGCACTCTTCCGTTGCAATCCGGAGCCTCCGGAAGATTTCCTGATGATACGCCTCGGGGTGAGGGCCCTGGTGGCCCTGGAGGTAGACGAGGTTCTCCTTTGCCTCCAGGCTCATCCCCGCCTTGTCGAAAACCTTCTTGAAGGCAGGAGTCCAGGGTCCACCGTTGGCATGGGAGAGGTCGTTCTTGTTGGTGGCCAGGTGGTGCCAGTGGCTCCCATCCTTCTTCGAGCCGTCGCCGCACGCTCCCGTGACCCGAGCCGCCGCGGCCCCCGTTCCCACCGCCGCTCCCATCAGCACCACCGTCCCGTCCGCCACCACCTGCGCCGTCGTCGACACGCTCAGCGTCAGCCCCCCGGGCAGTGACTGGCGCGCGGGCGCCACGCTCTCCCACAACCCTCCCTTCGGCACCTTCGGCAGCCCCTTGGCCACCCCGGCGCTCGCCGCCATCACCAGCGCCCTCAGCGCCACGCCTCCCACCCCCTTTCCGAAGTGCTCGGCCGCCTTCTCCAACTCCTCGGGCGTCTTCGCGGCCTCCGCCTCCTGGTAGAGCCGCAAGCACACCACTCCCAGCTGGTGCAGCTCCACCACCCCGAAGGCCGCCACCAGTCCCACCGTCACCACCACCGCCACCGTCTTGCTGAAAAGTGGCTCCGGCACCGCCCACGCCAGGAAGTACGCCACCACCGACGTAGACACCCCTGCCAGGAAGAGCGGGTCCCCGAACAGCTCGACGGCGGCCTCTCTCACCCCCTCCTTCATGTACCGGGGAGACAGCCTCAACGCCGCCGCCAGCCTGTCACTCGCCAGCGATGACGGCAGCGCCACTTCTGGCACCCCGTACTTCGCGACATACGCCGCTCGCAGCCGCTTCTCCCACTCCTCGCCAGAGCCGCAAGTGACAGCACCGCACGCCAGGGCCGCGAGCGCCATGACCCGCGCCTCTCGGCTCGAAGGCGCTCCCCTCACCGGGCCGAAGTCCTCGCGAAAGCTGACCAGCACTCCGCGCGCCTGCTCCACCGTCAGCTTCTCCAACCCCGGCGCCCTCCCCATCGGCTCGAAGAGGAGCCTCAGCCCTCCCGGCACCTCGCGCACCTGCACCGTCCTGCTCGGCGGTGGCTCGCTCGCGCCTGCCGGCCTCGCCATCAGCACGGCGCCACTCATCGCCAGCAACAGCACCTGGTACAGCCACGAGACTCGCGGGGGCATGGGCACGTCCATACCCCTCCGCGATGGATGGACGGCAGCGACGGGCGGTACGAGCCACACACCCAACCAGGGAGAAGAACCCGCTCCGCGGCCACCAGGCGCTTTGCTTTACGCGCCCACCCCACCGCGCTGCCGCGCCTCCGCGGCCCACTGGCTCTCCAGCGCGCCCCAGTCCGCGATGGCGCCGAGCCGCGCGAGCACCGCGTACAGGCCGAAGCGCAGCCGGAAGAGGAAGAGGAACCGGCCGGGGAGCGCGAGCTTCGCGAGGAACAGTTTGTCTTTGAAAATCTGCTGGGCCTCCAGGCCCGCGCCTGGATGAACGGGGCGAGCACCGCGCTCGAGGAGGGGCGCGAAGAAGCCGCGCAGCATCGTCCGGAGCGTCGCCACCCCCTCCGCGTCCCCCGGAGGCCGGGCTCCCAGTGCCACCAGGGCCTCGCGCATCCGCGCCACCTCATCCGCGCGCACCGCCTCGACGAGCGCCGCGAAGGCGAGCACCGTGGCCGGATCGAAAATCCGGACGCAGCCGAAGTCATAGACAACCACGCGGCCGTCCTCGCGGAAGGCGTAGTTGCCCGGGTGCGGATCTCCGTGGAACAGGCCGTGCCGGTAGAGCGTGCCGAGGTAGAAGGAGAACAGCGCCACGCCCAGCTGGTCCCGAACCGCCTGGGACGGATTCGCCGCGAGGAACCCATCGAAGGACTGCCCGGGCATCCACCGCGTGGTGAGCACGGCGGACGCGCACCAGTCGGGCTCGACGGCGGGGATGAGGATCGTCTCGTCGCCCGCGAACAGCCGGCCAAAGGTCTCCTGCCGCTCGCGCTCCACGGAGAAGTCGCACTCCTCGAGCAACACGGTGCGGGCCTCGTCGAGGAAGCCGCGAACGCTGGAGGCGGCCCCGGGCAGCAGCACGCTCGCGAAGGCCGAGCCGGAGCCGGCGGCGCGGAACTCGGTCCGCAGCGCCTCGTCGATGCCGGGGTGACGGACCTTCACGGCGACGTCCGTGCCCGAGGGAAGGCGAGCGCGGTGGACCTGCCCGATGCTCGCCACCGAGACCGGCTGGCGCTGGAGCCCGGCGAGGAGCACGTCCGCACGCTCGCCGAAGGCCGAGCGGAGGGTGGCCTCCACCTGCGCGAAGGGGCTCGCCGGAGAGGCCGTCTGCAGCACGGAGAGCAGCCCGCGCACCTCCTCCGGGAGCGTCGGGTCGATGTAGCCGAGAATCTGCCCGGCCTTCATCGCGAGGCCCTTGAGCTCCCCCAGCCGCGTCACGAGCTGGGAGATGGCGTGCACATCCGCGGCCCCGAGCCCCTCGCCCTTGCCGCGCAGCCGGCCTCCCACCACCGAGAGCGCCAGCCCCGCCGCGCCCCGCCCCGTCTTCCACAGGCGCTCGAGGCCAGAGCGGACCACCGGCCGCTCCGTCCCGAGCAGCTGCTCCCGAAGCATCCTCGCCAGCTCGTCCTCGCGCATGGGCCCACCCTACCGGGAGTGACGCGCGCTCGCGGAGACCGGGCGTCCAGCAACCGACAGGAAGTGGGCCCCATGCCCCGACTAACCCGAAGTCCCGTAAAGACAGACGTGGGAATGGCGCCCACTGGGAAGCATATGGCGTGAACGAAGAAGACAGACACCGACAAATGCCCTACACAGGCCCCCGCCAGACTCCGGGGGGGACCGGGGAGTCACGGCACGAGCGAGGGGGCAGCCAATGCAGACCAAGAAGCGCCTGGGCGAAATCCTGGTGGAGATGCGAGCCGTGGACGAGCTTCAGCTCCAATCGGCGCTGGCCTACCAACGCAAGTGGGGCGTGCCCCTGGGGCAGGTGGTGGTGGACCTGCGCTTCTGCTCGGGGGAGCAGGTGCTCGGCGCCCTGGCGCAGCAGACGGGCGTGCCCGCGGTGACGCTGGACGCGGAGCTGTTGGACCCGAGGCTGGCCAGGCTGTTGCCCCGGCGCCTGGCGGAGCAGCACCGGGTGGTGCCGCTCCAGGTGGAGGGCCCTCGGGACATGGTGCTGGTGGTGGCCATCGCCGCGCCGGCGAGCATGCACTCGCTGGACGCGGTGCGCAGCGTGACGGGCAAGCTGCGGGTGGTGCCCCGGCTGGCGACGGACGCGGCCATCTCGCGGGCCATCGAGCGGCTCTACCTCGGAGGCACGGAGGCGCCGCGGCGGCCGGAGTCGGTGTCCATCTCGCTGCCCGAGGCGGACGCGGACATGCACGTGCAGGTGGACGGCATGGCGGCGCTGGAGCCGGCGCGCCCCATCCTCCTGCCGACGCTCAACCTGGAGCAGGAGCCGCTGGAGCTGCCGCTGCTCGAGCCGCTGGACGTGGCGGAGCTCGAGGAGCGGGTGGCGCTGGACGGGCACGAGGCGGGCCAGGTGCTCATCTACGGCTGGGGCGCCGCGGCGGCAGCGGGGCTGGTGCGGGTGGTGGGCCAGGCCGGCTTCCAGGTCCGCGTGGCGAGCACCGCCGAGGTGCTGGCGGCCGACGCGCGCGCGGTGGTGCTGGCGCCCCTGCCCTCGCTGGAGGCCCTGGAGCAGCGGCCTCGGGCGCAGCTGCTGGCGGCGGGCAAGGTGCCGGAGCAGGACGTGGAGCGGGCCCGGGCGCTCGGCGCGCGCGGCTTCCTCGCGGCGCCGCTGGACACGGACCTGATGTTGCGCGCGGTGCGTCGGCTGCTGCGCGCGGCGGGCGAGGCGCCCCGGCACTTCCGGGCGGTGGGCTGAGGCGCCTCGCGTCTCACGCCCTCAGCGCACCACCTCCAGGTGGGGCTCGGTGGGCAGCCACAGCGAGGCGAGCTCCAGCGCGAGCGAGGCGAAGGGCTCGGCGCGGACGATGGCCTCGCCCTCGTAGGTGTCCACGAGGAGCCAGCCGCGCTTGACGCGCTGGAACACCTCGAGCGTGTGGGCCGTGGGGTCCACGAACCACACGTGCGACACGCCGGCACGTGCGTAGGCGGGCAGCTTGCGCGTGCGGTCGAGCGCCGCGGTGGACGGCGCGAGCACCTCACACACCCAGTCCGGCGCGAGCGTGAGGAAGGGCTCGTCGGGCGTGGGCGCCTCGGTGAGCCGGTCCCGACGCCAGCCGGCGAGGTCCGGCACGAGCACATCCCGGCCGAGCCGCAGCTCGGGGGCGCGCAGGAAGCACCACCGGCCCGAGCCCCCGCGCCGAGGGTCCAACCGCTCTCCGAGCTCTACTCCCAACATGAAGGCGGCACGGGCCTGACCAGGCGCCGGCCGGGGCGAAGCCACCAGCTCCTCATCGACAATCTCTCCCACCCATCCCATCGGCAGCGCATCGAGAGCCGAGTACGCCGCCTGGCTGTTGCACATCGGAATCACCCTGTCCTCCTCCAGCCCTGGTAAGCCGGGCAGGGGAAGCAGTCTAAGGAGGGGTCTGACATCCCTCCGGCGGCCGGGCGGGTGTCTACTTTCCGATGCAGAAGCGCTGGAAGATGGCGTCGAGCAGGGCCTCGGAGGCGGACGTTCCCGACACCTCCCCCAGGGCCTCCAGCGCGAGCCCCACTTCGCCGGAGATGACCTCGAGGGTGGCCACGCGGCAGGCGCTCTCGGCGCGAGCCAGGGCCTCGGAGGCACGGCGGAGGGCATCGGCATGGCGCTCGGAGACGAGCGCGACGGCCGAGGGCGCACCGCCGCCCCACAGCCGCGAGAGCATGAGCGAGCGGAGCCGCTCCACGCCCTCCCCGGTGCGCCCGCTGACGGGCACGTCCTCCCCCGGGCTCTCCACCCCCCGCCGCACGTCGCACTTGCCGGAGACGCGCAGCACGGGCGTGGCCCCGGCCTCGCGCAGCCACGCCCCCGCCTCGTCCTCACCGGCCTCGGGAGGAAGCACGAGCACGGCGAGGTCCACGGCGGCCAGGGCCTCCCGGGTGCGGGCAATGCCCAGGGCCTCGATGCGCCCGGGCGCCGCGCGCAGCCCGGCGGTATCGAGCAGGGTGACGCCCAGCCCCTCCCACTCGACGCGGGCCTCCAGCACATCGCGCGTCGTCCCTGGCTCCTCGTCGACGAGCGCCCGCTCCTCGCCCACCAGCCGGTTGAAGAGGGTGGACTTGCCCGCGTTCACCGGCCCGTAGAGGGCCACCCGCGCCCCCCGGCGCACGAGCCGTCCCCGCCCCACCTCGGCCAGCAGGCCCTCGGCGACGGCGCGCAACTCGGAGACGCGGTGCTCGGCGCCCTCGTCCGCACCCTCGGCCTCCTCGGGGAAGTTGAGCACGCCCTCCAGGTCGGCATGAAGCGAGCGCAGAGGCTCCTCCAGTGCCCGGACGCGGGCCGACAGCGCTCCGGCGAGCCCGGCGGCGGCGGCCCGGACGGCGGCCTCGGAGTCGGCGGCGACGAGGTCCGCGACGGCCTCGGCGCGGGTGAGATCGATGCGGCCGTTGAGGAAGGCGCGCCGGGTGAACTCGCCGGGCCGGGCGGGGCGCACGGCGGGGTGCTCCAGGGCGCGCGCCAGCAACATGCGCAGCAGCCGGGGGCTGCCATGGGCCTGCAGCTCGACGACGTCCTCGCCAGTAAAGGACTGGGGCGCGCGGAAGTAGAGGAAGAGCCCCTCGTCGAGCACGGCGCCGGAGGCCTCGACGAAGGAGGCGAGGTAGGCATGCCGGGGCGTGGGCGAGGCGGGCACGCCGGGAGCGAGCATCCGGCCGACCTCCAGGGAGGCGGGCCCGGAGAGGCGGAGGATACCCACGGCGCCGGCGGTGGGGGAGGTGGCGAGCGCGGCGAGCGTGGCGGGAGAGGGGCTCATGCGGGGGACGTCCGGTGCCCCCGCGCTCCCGGGAGGACGGGGCTACGGACAGGCGGGCGCGGTGGGGGAGTGGAGTTGCTCGTTGAAGGAACCGTTGCAGGACACGCTGCCATTGCCCTCGACCGGACCGCCGCCCCGGAACTGGGAGCTGGCGATGCGGACGACGAGGCCCGGGGCGCTGCGCACGGAGTGGGTGGCTCCGATGAGGGTGGAGCGCAGCACGTCCACGGTATAGGAGGCGCCGTCGGAGCGGGAGACCTCCAGTGCGAGCGCCTGCCGCCCCCCGGAGTCGGAGCCCGAGAGGGTGCCATCCCGGACGGTGGCCTGGGACGACGCCAGCCGCAGCCCGGTGGAGACGCCGCCCTCGGAGCCGGAGACCTCGGTGCGCACGAGCCCCACGGTGGAGCCCGCGGCCTCCAGGCCCACGCTCTCGGAGGCGCCGCCCACGCCGGTGGCGAACGAGTCCCACAGCTCCACGGTGCCGCGCCGCACGGAGGCGCCGAGCGCCCGAGTCCCCCCCTGGGCCAGGACGGAGGAGCCCGAGAGCTTCACGGCGCAGCCCTCGCACGAGAAGCCCACGGTGTCGCCCTGGGCGGAGGAGGCCACGGCCTGGACGCGCTCGAAGCCGCCGGGGCCCGCGCCGGCCGAGGAGTGGATGGCGACGGTGCGCCGCTGTCCGTCCCGGGCGAGCGCCACCACCTCCCGAGCGCGGAAGGCGGGCGTCGCGGTGGAGAGCGCCAGGGCCTCGTCCCCGCCGCCCACGTGCTCCACGGTGAGCGCGCTCAACTCGGTGCGCTCCTCGGCCACGAGGGTGGCGCCCGGGGCGCGGGAGCGCACGGTGGTGAGCGTCTGCCCCGAGCCCCGGATGTGGATGAACGAGCGCATCCGCAGCCCCTGGGCGCCGAGGTCGTACACCCCGGGCTCCAGGAAGAGGAGCCAGGGCTCCTCGGCGGAGACCTTCACGATGGACTGGAGCGCGTTGCGCAGGTTCTCGCCGCCGATGAGCGGGGTGTCGCCCGGGGGGACGACGCGGATGCGGGCGAAGTTGCCCGGAGGGCCCATGGGCCCGGGGTCTCCCTTGGCACCCGGCTCGCCCCTGGCCCCCGGCTCGCCTCTCGGTCCCACGGTGCCCTCTCCGGCGGGACTGGGCTCTCCGCGGGTGGCCCTCGCCTCGGGCTCGCCCTTGTCCGCGCAGGCGGAGAGGAGCGGGGTGAGGATGCACAGGGTGAGAAGGACGCGGTGCCGCATGGTGAGGCCCTCCCTATGCCCTTGTGGGGGCATGGCCCACCCGGTGGAGGCACCGGCAAGGGCCCGGAGGAAGTAGGGACGAGCCCTCCCGGCGTCCAGCCGACGTGGAGGCTCACCCCGGTGCGAACGTCCACCAGCGGCGGCCCGGCCCGGGAGACTCCCGGCGACCGACACAGCCCTGCGACACCAGGGCACCTGCACTGGAGGACACCTGCCCCGGAGGGCGATGCCCTGGAGTTCAGCCCCGAGGGCCCTGCTCGGGGGTGGAGCCGCGAGCGGCGCGCTCGACGGCGTCGCGGTTGTCCTGGATGTACTGCTCGACGGCGGTGTCCTCGAGCTCGAGGTCCCGGAGCACGCCCGGGTAGACGAACTTGAAGGCGGGAGACTCCTCGTCCCCGCGCAGCCGGAAGCTCATCTTCAGCACGGCCGCGCCGTATAGCTTGTCCTTGAGCGACTTGGCCTTGCCCATGGCTTGCCCTTTCTCACTGGCCGCGAGGGGGCTCACCCCTCGAGGTCTTCATCCTCGTCATCGTCCGGCAGCATGCTCCGCTTGGGAAGCGGGGCGGGCTTCTCCGGGGTGAACACCACGCGCCGGTTGCGGCCCTCGCCTTCGCAAGAGACCTTCACGCCGGGGACTCCCTCTACTGCCTTCATGACGCGCGCGCGGTCGTCCTGCTTTAACGTGACGAGCGCGTAGAAGCGCCCCAATGAAGCCGACTTCTCGGCCAGCTTGCGGGCGACCTCGCGAAGCGCCGCGTCCTCGGCGACCTCCAGGGTGCGCTCATCCGCCTCACCTCCGCGCGCCGGAGCCTTGGCCTGTTGCGCCGGAGCCTTCGCCTGCTGCACGGGCGCCTTGGCCTGCTGCGCGGGGGCCTGCGCACCGCGGGCGGGCTTGGGCGGCCGGGGCGCTGGAGCCGGGGCGGGGGCCTGGGGGGCGGCCTGCGGCACGGGGGCCGCGGTCGGGGCGGGGGCCTGGGCCGTGGCCTGCTCGCGCTTCAACCGCTCGCTGCGGGGCTCCGGGTGGTGGCCCGCGCCCACGAGCACGAAGCGCCGCTCGGTGCCGGGACGGTGGAGCATCTTGTTGAGGAGGAACTGGAGCGAGTCCACCACCTGGCTGCGCTTGCCGGAGTCCACGCCCGGGGGCGACTCGCCCTGGAAGTGGAGGGCGACGGAGAGGCTGCCATCGCTGGCGTCCTTGAAGTCGAGCCGCGCCGGGAAGCCCATCATCCCGAGGATGTCGGTGAGGAGCTTCTCCACGCGGGCGCGCAGGTCGGCGCCGCCCGCGGGAGTCGAAGAGGTCTCGGGTGCCTGCACGTCGCTCACTTGCGCTTGCCTCCCGCGAGGGCCGGGGCCGGGGTGGGCCCGTCGCCGCCGCCGCGCTTCTCCAGCCACTTCCTCAGCCCGTACTGCTGGGCGATGGAGAGGATGTTGTTGGTGAAGATGTAGAGGGCGAGACCGGCCGGGTAGTTGAAGAGCGTGGCGGTGAAGATGATGGGCACCACCCACGTCATCATCTTGGCCTGCATCGGGTCACCCATCTGCGGCTGGAGCTTCTGGGTGATGATCATGCTGACGCCCAGCAGGACGGGCAGCAGGTAGGTGGGATCCTTGTAGGTGAGGTCGCGCCACACCGGGCCGAAGAAGGGCTCCTGGTAGATGTCGTAGCTGTTGCGCAGGGCCGTGAAGAGGGCAATCCACACGGGCATCTGGATGAGCATGGGGAGGCAGCCGCCGAGCGGGTTCACCTTGGCCTCCTGGTACAGCTTCATCGTCTCCATGTTCAGCCGGTCGCGGTCTTCCGGGTACTTCTTGCGCAGCTCCTCGACGCGCGGCTGGAGCTTCTTCATCGCCTCCATGCTGACCATGGAGCGGTGGGTGAGGGGCAGCAGCAGCGTCTTCACCAGCACGGTGAGCAGGATGATGGCCACGCCCCAGTTGCTGGTGAGGCCGTGGAAGAACTTCATGACGGCCACCAGCAGCTTGGCGATGACGGCCCAGATGCCGTAGTCGATCGTCTCGGTGAGCCGGGGGCTGATGGCGGCGGCGGTGGCGCCGGTGGCCTCGCGCAGGGCCTGGCCGGGCACGGCGGCCAGCAGGTCCGGATCCTTGGGGCCCAGGTAGCCGCCGAAGCGGAACGTCGCCGTCTGGCCGGCCGCCACGGTGAGGGGGAAGCTGGCGACGACGGCGCGCACCTCGGGGGTGGCCACGAAGGAGCAGCGGCCCTGCAGCGCGCCCTCCAGCGGGTAGAGCGCCGAGAGGAAGTACTGCTGGTCGATGCCGAAGTAGTGCACCGGGCCGCGCAGCTCCTCCGCGTCGGGCGAGTCCTGGTCGGGCCCCAGCTTGTGCTGCTCCTCGCCCACGCTGCACGAGGCGTGGCTGAGGTTGCCCACGCCGCCGAAGAAGGACGGGGCGCTCTCGGACTTCGGGTCGATGGCGCGGCCGTAGTGGACCTCCAGCTCCCCGGTGAGCGGCTGCCCCGAGGTGTTCTTCACCTGGACGGTGTAGGCCAGCTCGAAGCCCTCCTGGGGCCACTGCAGCGACTTGGTCACCTCCCACGGCCCCTGGCGCGCGGTGAAGGTGGTGCCGCCCTCGCCGCTGCCCTCGGCCACGGCGTAGGGGGTGGTGGCCGCCAGGGGCGAGGGGCCCGTAATCGCCACCGCCAGCGGCAGGGGCTGGCCCGGCACCGGCTGCGCCAGGTTCATCTGCGGGGGCGGCGTCACCTGTCCGCCGAAGAGCAGCTTGAAGCCCTCGGTGAAGGAGATCTGCCCCTGCTCGCGCATCTTGTCGCCCTGGAGCACGGCCGAGGTGAGGCCCGCGCCCTGGGAGGAGAAGACGTAGTGGCTCTGCGGGCGCCGCGCCTCCACGGTGCGCACCGGGGGCGGCGGCGCGACGTCGGCGT
>NZ_DASVSO010000203.1:0-5430 GCF_036388035.1 Archangium sp. | reverse complement strand
CCGGGGCGCCCTCGGCTGACTCGCCGGGTACGAGGTGACATGCGCTGGCTCCTCTCGGTGCTCTTCTGGTCCTTCTTCGCGGCGAGCTCCGCCGTGCTCTTCCTCGTCGCGCTCGTCCTCTTCCTCGTCACCTGGCCCTTCGACCGGGATGGCCGGGTGCTGCACCTCTTCTCCTGCGCCTGGGCCCAGCTCTACTTCTGGGTGAGCCCCGGCTGGCACCTGCGCATCGAGGGCCGCGAGCGCCTGCCCTGGCACGGCCCGGCGGTGCTGGTCGCCAACCACCAGTCCCTGGGCGACATCCTCGTGCTCTTCGGCCTCTACCGGCCCTTCAAGTGGGTCTCCAAGGCCAGCAACTTCCGGCTGCCGTTCCTCGGCTGGAACATGTACCTCAACCGCTACGTGAGCCTGGTGCGGGGGGACAAGCACAGCATCGCGAAGATGATGGCCCAGTGCGAGCGCTGGCTGGACCGGGGAGTGCCCGTGCTCCTCTTCCCCGAGGGCACCCGCTCACCGAACAACCAGATGAAGCCCTTCAAGGACGGGGCCTTCCGCCTGGCCCGCTCCAAGGGCTGTCCGCTCATCCCCATCGTGCTCACCGGCACGGGCGACACCCTCCCCAAGCATGGGATGAAGGTGAAGTTCCGGGCGGACTGCAGGGTCCGCGTCCTCGCACCGGTGGACCCCCACGCCTTCTCCGACGTGGACACGCTGCGCGAGTACGTGCGCGACCTGATGATCCGCGAGAAGGACCGCCTCGAGGCCGAGGGTGAGGGGAAGGACTCGCAAGGGCCCTAAGGGGCCGCCTCGGAGCGCGGGGGCACGTGCCGGGGCAGCCGCACGGTGAAGGTGGTGCCCTCCTCCGCGCTGGAGCGCACCGAGACGCTCCCACCGTGGGCCCGGATGATCTGCTCGACGATGAAGAGGCCCAGCCCGAGGCCCGAGGCCGGGTGCGGAGTGCCCTCCGCGCCGCCCCGCCGGAAGGGCTCGAAGATGGCGGCGAGCCGCGCCCGCGGGATGGGGGGGCCCGCGTTGTTCACCTCCAGCACGACGGTGTCTCCCTCGTCGCGCAGGGAGACGCGCACGGGCGTCCCCTCGGGGCTGTAGTCGAGCGCGTTCTTCCCCAGGTTCCCCACCACCTGGGCGAGCCGGTCCGGGTCCCACGCCCCCTGGAGATCCCCCACCGCGTCCAGTCGCAGCTCGCGCCCGGGAAGGCCCGCCTCCAGTTCCTCCAGCACGTGCCGGCAGAGGTGGCGGAGGTTCGTGGGCCGGGGCGAGACGGGGATGCCTCCGCCCAGCCGCCCGCGCGTGAAGTCCAGCAGCTCGCCGATCATCCGCGCCATGCGCTCGGCGCTGGTGACGATGCGGCGCACGGACTTGAGGTGGCGCGCGGGCAGGTCGTCCGAGCACATCAACATGTTGGCCGACAGGAGGATGGCGTTGAGCGGGTTGCGCAGATCGTGCGAGACGATGCCCAGGAAGCGCTCGCGGAACTCCGCCGCCCGGCGCAGCTCCTCCTCGGTGCGCTGGCGCTCGGTGATGTCCACCACCACCGCGCCCACCCAGCGCACCTCGCCCCGCGTGTCCCGCACCGGGTAGATGCTCACCAGGTAGTGGTGGGAGCGTCCCACGTCGGCCCTCGAGGGCAGCGCCACCTCCACGTCCCGGAGGGGCTCGCCCGTCTCGAACACCTGACGCACCAGGGGCTCCAGGTGGTGCGCCTCCTGGGGAATCACCTCGCGCACGGTGCGCCCCAGCGACTGCTCCACCGGCACCCCGTTGAGGTCCGCGAGCATGCGGTTGATGCGCACGTAGCGCAGCTCCCGGTCCACGAAGGACAGGCCAATGGGCGCCGTGGCCAGCAGCGAGTCCAGCAGGGCGAGCGTCTCGGCCTGCTCCGCCTCCCGCCAGAGTCGCTCCGTCTCGTCGCGAGCGGTGAGCACGGCGCCCGCCAGGGTGCCATCCGGACGGCGCACGGGCGAGGCCGTGCCATTGAGGATGCGCACCGAGCCGTCCGGGCGCCGCACCTTCCAGCGTGCGTCGGTGATCGTCTCCCCCTGGAGGGCGCGGTACAGGGGCAGCTCCTCCAGGGACAGCGCTCGCTCCTCCAGGGACATCAGACCGAAGGTGCGGGTCCACTCCTGTGCGGGCACCTCCCCGCGCGAGACGCCGTGCTGTCGCTCGGCCTCGGCGTTGAAGAACCGCAGCACTCCCTGCTCGTCCGCCAGGATGATGGCGTCCGCGCTCTGCTCGAGGACGAGGTTGAACAGCCGGGTGCGCGTCTCCATCTCCTCGCGCGCCGCGCGCTCGCCCAGCCGCAGCCGGGTCTGGACGAAGAGGCCCGTGGCCCGGCTCACCATCGTGCGGAACAACAGCTTGTCCTCGTTGGAGAACTCGAAGGTGGTGCGGCTGCCCATGAGGGCCACGCCGATGAGCTCGTCCTCGGCGATGAGCGGTACGCCATACAGGGCCCGCGTCCCCCGGGCCCGGAGGTTCTCACTCCTCACCCGTGGATCAGACGCCGCGGACCGCAGCTCCAGCGGGCGCCGCTCGGCGGCGATCTTCCCGGAGAAGCCCTCGGCCGCGTCCTCCTCCAACCCCACCGAGGCGCATGCCCGGAGGAAGTCCCCCTCGCGCAGCAACAGCGTGACGGAGTCCACCGACTCGGTGGTCTCCAGCACCACGCGCAACAGCCGCGTGAGGAAGGCGTCCAGGTCCTCCGTGCCGAGCGCCGCCTCGGAGATGCGATCGAGTGCCACCAGGGTCCGCTCGTGCGCCCGCGTGTAGCGCGAGACGGCGACGGAGATGGCCTCGTCGAACGTCTGGTTGAAGCGCTCCACCTCCGCGAGCAGCATCTCCACGTCGTGCCCGTCGCGCCCGGCATGCCGGCCATAGAGCCGCAGGACACAGGTGCGCAGCAGGGCGTACTCGCGCGTCACCTGCTCCAGGTCGAAGCCCACGTCCAGCCGCTGCGTCGCGTGGATCTCCGGCAAGTCCTCCAGCGATGGGGGCTCGCCGTCATGAGCCCCCTCCACCACGCTCGCCACCCGCTCGAGCAGCTCCGGGAGATGATTCAACAGCCCGGCGTGGGACAGGCTCCGGGCACAGGGAATCCGCCGTACCGCCCGCTCCCACTCCTCCAGGATCAGGTCGCGCTGGTCCCGGATGAAGTCGCAGAGGCGGTGGCGTCCTCCCGTCGCGATTGCTGGCTCATGCGAGGCCATGGGCGAAAGATGCGAATGCACGCCCCCGGACGGGGCCACCTCCCGACGGTTCCACCTCGCCCCTCTGGTTGCTCGGCCGCCAGGGAGCCTGACGCCGGGCCGCCTAGGGGTACCACGGCAGGCGCTGCGCCACCTCGAGCAGCACGACCCGCCGACGCTCGTGGTCCACCTCGTAGACCGCGATGGCGTCGTCGACCATGAGGGAGGGCGTGGAGGTGGGATGCGCCGGGGCCTGCTCGGCCCGGGCCTCGTTCCGGCGCCCTTCGCTCGTCAGCGACGCGGCGACGGCATCCAGCTCCTCCCGAATGCGCCGGTAGCTCTCCAGCGACAGGTGGGCGAGCTGATTCCAGGCGGGCGGGCTGATGTCGACGGTGTAAGCGAGTGTGGAGGCTTCGAAACGACGCATTCCTCCCCAAGTTTGAGCAGAAACCGGGCCAGCCAGCACTTCAGTGAAATCCGGCACTTGCACGTCGGGTTCAATGGCGAACGGAAGCACTTACAGTGGGAGCGGAGCAGTTTTTTCAGGGGGTGAGAAAAAAGTCGGCGACCACGGCGGCATGATCCGAGCCCCCCAGCCCGCGCGGCGCATCGCGCACCGCGCGGAAGGAGGCCGACACGTAGCCCCCCCCCTCGTTGCGAGCGAGGAAGAGGTGGTCGATGGCCTGGAGGTCCCCAAAGTACGCATACGTCCAGGAGTCCGCGGCGGACCGGTCGCTGGCGACGCGCAGGAGCGAGCCGTCCTGCTCCAGGGCGTCGAGGGGCGGTGAGCCGGGCACGTCGTTGAGGTCTCCCCCGAGCACCACCAGCGCCCGGGGGCGCTCGGCGGCGACGGCGGTGACGATCGCGTGGGCCGCCTGGGCCTCGGCGAGCCGGCGGCCAGGATCGTCATTCGACTTGGAACGGAAGTGGGCGGCGAAGACCACGACCTCGGCGCCCGCCACGTCCAGGTGGACCTCGAGCAGCTCGCGCGAGAAGGTGGTGGCGGAGCCATCCGGACGCCGCAACACCTGCTCGCGGTGCCCGCGAAAACGGGTGATGGGCCAGGCGGAGAGCACGCCCACGTCCACGGAGGCGGGGGCACCCGTCTCCCCCAGCTCGGCCCAGGGCAGACCCGGCAGCCGGGCCTGGAGCGCCTTCAGCGAGGCCTGGCTCTCGACCTCCTCCACCAACACCACGCCCGCGTTCAGCGACGCGATGGCCGTGGCGAGCTGGTTGGCGCGCGCGGAGAACTCCTGCGGCGACGGCAGCGCCTCGTAGTGGGAGCCCCCGCACGCAGGGGAGTCACAGACGGTGTCGAAGAAGCGGTGGACGTTGAAGGCGGCGATCCGCACGGTGGGCCCGACCGACGCATCCGGCGCCTCCGACACCTCCGTGCCGCCGTCGCTCGGCACGTCCCCCACGAAGTCACGCCCCTGGAAACAGCCCGGGAGCCCGAGAGAGGCCAGGAGCAGCCAAGACAACGGGAGACGAAGAGTGCGCATGTGACGGGATCCGGGGGGGAGACGGGCCCAAGGCAGGCGGCCGGGCTCGCTCCGTAACCTGGAACCTCATGACGCCGCAACGCGCACCTCCCCCGGGGCCGGTGCTCCTGATGGGTGCTGCCCGTTGCTCCGCGCGCACCATCCACCGCCAGACGTCCCCGCCTCTTTCATTTCCGCGAGCTGAAGCGCGGGCCCGAATCACTTGCCACCAGATGGCGCGCCGCCCTCCACCCGGAGTGGAGGGCAATTCCTCTCTACACCGGAGCGTGTGCCATGCGTGTCGAGCCACTACGGTCACTCCTCTGTCTTCTCCTGCTGTGGGGCTGCACGGAGGTGGAGCCCCACGACAACCCGCCCCTTCAACTGGAGGAGGCGGCCACGGTACCCGCCCGCTTCACGGACACGCAGCTCGTCTCGGGCCTCGCCAGTGCCACCGCCATGGCGCTCGCGCCGGATGGGCGCATCTTCGTCTGCGAGCAGGCGGGACGGCTGCGAATCATCGAGGACGGAAAGCTGCTGCCCGAGCCCTTCCTCTCGGTGGCGACGAACACGAGCGGGGAGCGGGGGCTGCTCGGCGCGACGTTCGATCCCGACTTCCCGCGCCAGCCCTACGTCTACGTCTACTACACGGCCACCTCCCCCTTCCCGCACAACCGCGTCAGCCGCTTCACCGCGAGCGGCAACCGGGCCGTGGCCGGCAGCGAGCGCATCCTGCTGGAGCTCGAACG
>NZ_DASVSO010000202.1:0-13254 GCF_036388035.1 Archangium sp. | reverse complement strand
GGGGCTGCCCTCGCCTGGGTGGCAGCCGAGCTCGAAATCTCCCGAAGGCAGGGACTTCAGCAGTGAGAGCAGGGTCGCCTCGGTGAGCTGGCCCGCCTCGAAGACGCCGCCCGCGCTCACCCGGCGCACCCCCTCCAGCGGCTTGGGCGCGGCACGGGCCAGCAGGGTGAGCAACGACGTCTTCACCGCCGGCCCAGGGGCGCGCAGCCAGGAGACGCGAGGGAACCGGTCCGGCCAGCGCAGGGGCACGCCCTCCCGCCGCGCCAGGGCTTCCACCAGGGGACGCACGCCCGGCAGCAGGTGCAGGTGCTGGTGCGCATCCAGGTGGTCCACCTGCACGCCCAGCGCCCGAGCGAGTGACACCTGCGCGGCCAGCTCCCGCTCCAACTCCTCGCGGCGTACCTGTCCGGTGAGCCACGCCCGAGCGAAGTGGGCCCAGCTCGCGCGCATCCGCCCGCCCGGGGCCACCGTGGGGACATGCGAGGCCGGCGCGGCCGGAGGCAGCCGGGTGGAGAGGGCGAGGTGGACGCCCAGGGCCAGTCCCTGCGTCCGGGCCTTCGCCACCGCTTCCTCCACGCTGGGGCCCCCCACCAGCACGGTCGCGCTGGTGACGATGCCCTCGCGGTGCGCCCGGAGGATGCCCGCGTCCAGGGCCGGGTGCAGCCCGAGATCGTCCGCGTTGACGACGAGGCGTGTGCGCGCGCGCCTCACCGCGCTACCCGTGGCCGCGCGTCCGCTCGCGCTCGCGCGCCGTGCCGTGCAGCGAGGACACCGTGGGCGGCAGCCGCACCGGACGCTTGGCCACCTGGGGGTGGCGCGTCTCCGGGTAGAGCTTCATCAGCTCGCGCACCATCTTCAGGATGACGGCGGGCGAGGACAGCGTGGAGATGCCGCGCGTGCGCGGGAAGTAGTCCACGCCCATCTGGAAGACCTTGAAGCCCTGGTGGATGGCCTTCACCACCAGCTCGGCGTCGATGAACGAGCCCTGGCTGTTGAGCTCCACCGCCTCCAGCACCCGCCGGTGCATCACCTTGAAGCTGAAGTTGATGTCCTTGACGTGGACACCGAACAGCGTGCGGATGAGCAGGTTGTAGGCGAACGAGTAGACGATGCGCTTGGGTCCCTCGCTGGTGCGGTCGAACCGGAAGGCGCAGATCATGTCCGCCTCCAGGTACTTCATCAGGTGCAGGGCCCGCTCCAGCTCCTTCAGGTCGAAGGGCAGGTCGATGTCCGAGTACACCACGATGTCCTTGGTGGACGCGGACATGCCGGTGCGCATCGCCCCGCCCAGCTTCAGGTTGACCGGGTGCGTGATCACCCGGAGCTGGGGGATGCGCGCGGCCAGCTCGTCGCAGATCTCCTGGGTGCGGTCCGTGGAGGCGTCGTTGACGACGATGATCTCGAAGTCATTCGTCAGCTTGGGGAGCACTTCCAGGGCACGCATGACCGAGCGTTCGACGTAGTCCTCCTCGTTCCAGGCGGGAAAGAAGAGGCTGATGCTGGGGGGGGAGTTGCCCACGATGAAACCTCGAAAGCGCGCGACCGTGACAGAGGTCGGTGGGTATCAAACATTGCAGGGCAAGCGCAATCCAACGGTCGCGACCGTGGGTCCAGCATGGTAGCTTCGGAGCTTGGCTCGTGGTGGGGAGATGATGTGGGAGACAGGCGCCTGATTCTGCTGGTGGACGAGCAACCCGAACGGCAAGCGGACCTCGCGAGCACACTGGAGCAGGAGGGCTTCTCCGTACGCCTGGTCTCGGCCGGCTCGGAGGCCCAGCGCCTCATCGAGGACGCCCATCTGGTACTGCTCGTCCTGGGTCCCGCGGGAGGGCCGTCCCGGGCGCTGCTCCAGCACCTGGTGGCCCGGGATGACAACGGGCTGGGCCCCGCCCTCATCGCGCTCGTGCCCGCCGAGGAGCGCGCGGCGGTGCTGGCCGCGTTGAGGCTCGGCGCCGAGGTGGTGCGCACCCCCGTGGACCCCGAGGAGTTGCTGGCCCGCATGACCCGCTGCCTCCACATGCGGCAGCGCGTGAACGACCTCACCACGCGGGTCAACTCCCTGGAGCGCCTCTCCATCACCGATGGGCTGACCCAGGTCCACAACCACCGCTACTTCCAGGACCGGCTGCGCGAGGAGTTCCGGCGCGCCCAGCGCTACGACGATCCGCTCTCGCTCATCCTCGTCGACCTGGACCACTTCAAGAACTTCAACGACGAGCACGGCCACCAGGTGGGCGACACCGTGCTGTGCGACGTGGCGGCCGCCCTCCAGCGCAGCGTGCGCGAGACGGACCTGCTCGCTCGCTATGGGGGCGAGGAGTTCGCCATCCTCCTGCCGCGCACCCCGCTGGCCGGCGCCCTCACGGTGGCCGAGCGTGTCTGGCGCGAGGTCGGCGCCCTGCGCACCGGGCCCGAGCGTCTCCTGGCCGTCACCGCCTCGCTGGGCATCGCCTCGTTCCCCCACCAGGCGGTCAACAGTCCCGAGCAGCTCGTCCGCTCGGCTGACCAGGCCCTCTACCGCGCCAAGAGCGAGGGCCGGAACCGCATCTGCCTGCACGCCACCCCCGTGCCCCTCGACGGCTCCGTTCCCCGCTGACGCTTGCCCGCCCTGTCGGCTGGGTCATCATTGACCCGATTCGCGGGTCGGGGTATGGAGGGACCCAGGGTGGACGCGAGCCCCGGGTGCGGAAGTACCCGGTATCCGGGCGCTTTGCGAGATGGTGGACGTTGGCAGCGTCATTGCAAACGCTCGGGTCCTAGACCCAGACGAGGTTGCCACTGGAACTGGCGCAGACACAGGGAGCGGTGCCACGCGGACGGCTACTGCTGGTGGACGACGAGGAGTACATCCTGAAGTCCATCCGGCGGGTGCTTCGTCGGGGCGATTGGCAGATCGAGACGGCCTCTGATGCGGAGGAGGGCCTCAAGGCCCTCGAACGCTTCACGCCGGAGGTGGTCATCTCCGACTTCAGGATGCCGGGGATGAACGGCGTGGAGTTCCTCAGTCGGGTGAAGGCGCAGGTGCCTCGGGCGCAGCGCATCATGCTCACCGGGCAGGCCGATCAGCAGGCGATCGAGGAGGCCATCAACCGGTCGGAGATCTTCCGATTCATCTCCAAGCCTTGGAACGACAGCCATCTGGTGCTGACGGTCAAGAGCGCGTTCGAGCAGTACGCGCTCCAGGCGGAGAACGAGCGGCTGCTGCGGGTGACGCAGCAGCAGAACGAGGAGCTGCGGCGGCTCAACGCGGAGCTGGAGACGCGCGTGGCGCTGCGCACCCACCTGCTCAGCCAGGCCAAGCGCGAGTGGGAGCTGTCGTTCGACTCCATCGAGTCGCCCATGGCGGTGGTGCGCGCCAAGGACTACGGGGTGCGCCGGGCCAACCGCTCGTACACGGACCTCGCGGGCAACCGGCTCGCGGAGCCGCTGTCCGAGGAGGGCGGCGGGGAGCAGCACTGCTTCAAGCTGCTGTTCGATCGGGACACGCCCTGCCAGGGCTGCCCGCTGCCGGGGGCCATGGAGAGCGGCCGGGGCGCACGCGCGGAGATCTCCCAGCGCGGGCGCACCTACGCGGTGGCCGCCTATCCGCTGACGGGTGAGGGGCGCGCGGTGTGCTCCTACCGGGACATCTCGGACGAGCGCGAGCTGACACGCCGGTTCATCGAGACGGAGAAGATGGCGGCGGTGGGCCAGCTCGCTGGCGGCGTGGCGCATGAGATCAACAACCCGCTGGGCGGCATCCTCGCCTTCGCGCAGCTCATGAAGCGCGACGACGGCCGCAGCGCCTCCGACATCGAGTCGCTGGATCTCATCGAGGAGAGCGCGCTGCGCTGCAAGCGCATCGTGGAGAGCCTGCTGAAGTTCAGCCGGCACAGCCGGACGGAGGATCGCCGGACCTTCCAGCTCAACCGGTGCGCGGAGGACTCGTCGGTCCTCTTCGGAGCGCAGCTCAAGGCCTACTCCAAGGTGCGGATGGAGCTGAAGCTGGCCACGGATCTGCCGGAGCTGTTCGGGGATCCGGGACAGCTGGCGCAGGTGATGCTCAACCTGCTGCAGAACGGGCTGCATGCGCTGCCGCCCGAGGGAGGCGTGCTGACCCTGGAGACCGGCCGGGACGGCGATCGCTGCTTCTTCCGCGTCGTCGACACCGGCGCGGGCATCGAGGAGCGCCACCTGGCGCGCATCTTCGATCCGGCGTTCACCACCAAGCCTCCTGGCCAGGGCACCGGCCTGGGGCTCTCCATCGCGTACCGGATCATCGAGGACCACGGTGGGGTCTTCAAGGTGGACACCCAACTGGGTGCGGGCTCGCGCTTCACCGTCTACATCCCCATCCCCCTGCAGCTCGAGAGGTTGCCGTGAACCCGCAGCCACCTGCCAAGCGCGCGAAGGTCCTGGTCGTGGATGACGATCAGATCGTCCTCAAGGCGGTCACGTCCATCCTCAAGCGGGAGGACTACCAGGTCGTCTCCATCGACGACGCCGTGGAGGGACTGACGGCGGCGAAGGACCCGTCCATCGACGTGGCCATCCTGGACATCAAGATGCCCAACCTGTCCGGCATGGACCTGCTGCGCGGTATCAAGGCGGCCCGGCCGGAGGTGGAGGTCATCATGATGACGGCCTTCGCCACCGTGGAGACGGCGGTGGAGGCGGTGAAGGCCGGGGCGTACGACTACCTCACCAAGCCCTTCGAGAACATCGACGAAGTGAGCATGACGGTGGCCAAGGCCGCCGAGCGCAAGGCGCTGCGTGACCGGGCCCGGGCGCTGGAGGAGGCGCTCACCGTCCGCAACCAGTTCGAGGAGCTCATCGGCCAGTCGTCGCAGATGCGCGGCGTCTTCAAGCTGGTGGAGACGGTGAGCCACTCGACGGCCACGGTGCTCGTGCAGGGCGAGAGCGGCACGGGCAAGGAGTTGGTGGCGCGCGCCATCCACTACCGCAGCGCGCGCAAGGACAAGCCCTTCGTGGCCGTCAACTGCTCGGCGCTGTCGGACACGCTGCTGGAGAGCGAGCTCTTCGGTCACATCAAGGGCAGCTTCACCGGGGCCACCTCCAACAAGAAGGGCCTCTTCGAGGCGGCCGACGGCGGCACCATCTTCCTCGACGAGATTGGCGACGTGCCCCCCGCCACCCAGGTGCGCCTGCTGCGCGTGCTGCAGGAGGGCGAGGTCAAGCGCGTGGGCGCCAACGAGCCGGTGAAGGTGGACGTGCGCGTCATCGCCGCCACGCACGTGAACCTCAACCGGGCCAAGGAGCAGGGCAAGTTCCGCGAGGACCTGTTCTACCGGCTCAACGTCATCACCATCGACCTGCCGCCGCTGCGCGAGCGCCCCGAGGACGTGCCGCTGCTGGCGCACCACTTCCTCAAGCTGTACGCGGCCAAGGTGTGCCGGAAGGTGACGGGCTTCACGCCGCGCGCCATGGAGGCCCTCACCTGCAACCGGTGGACGGGCAACGTGCGCGAGCTGGAGAACGTCATCGAGCGCGCGGTGGTGCTCACCTCCAAGGAGGTGCTGGACGTCGACGACCTGCCGCCGGGCTTCCAGGACGCGCCGCAGGCCGGCGCCCAGGTCGAGGTCTTCAGCCTCGCCCACCTGCCGTACGCCCAGGCGAAGCGGCTGGCCATGCGCGCCTTCGAGCGGCGCTACCTCACCGCGCTGCTCGAGAAGCACAACCAGAACGTCTCCAGCGCCGCGCGCGCCGCGGGCGTGGATCGCTCCAACTTCCGCCGCCTCCTCAAGCAGTACGAGGTGGCGGGGCGCTCCATGAAGCGCTCCAAGGAGGATGAGGACGACGCGCTGGAGGCAGCCTCCTAGCCCTCCTCGCCCGGCTCGCGGGTACGGCCCGCGAGCTGGCGTTGAATCTCCTCGTAGCGCTCGGCCAGCTCGTGCTCGAAGCCGTTGTGCGTGGGCTCGTAGAAGCGCCGGCCGCGCAGGGCGTCGGGGAGGTAGTCCTCGGGGACGTAGTTGCCCTCGAAGTTGTGCGGGTACTTGTAGCCGGCGCCGTACCCGAGCGACTTCATCAGCTTCGTGGGCGCGTTGCGCAGGTGCATGGGCACGGGCAGTGGCCCCCCGTCGGTGACGGCGGCGCGCGCCGCGGCGAACGCGGTGATGACCGCGTTCGACTTGGGCGCCAGCGCCAGGTACGTCACCGCCTGGGTGAGGGGCAGGGTGCCTTCGGGCAGGCCCATCAGCTCGAAGGCCCGGAGCGCATCCACCGCCACGCCCAGCGCCCTCGGGTCCGCGTTGCCGATGTCCTCCGAGGCGAAGATGACCATGCGCCGGAAGATGAAGACGGGGTCCTCTCCCGCCTCCAGCATGCGCGTCATCCAGTAGAGCGCCGCGTCCACGTCCGAGCCGCGCATGGATTTGATGAAGGCGCTGACGACGTTGTAGTGCTCCTCGCCGGCCTTGTCGTAGAGGAGCGCCTTGTGCTGCAGGGCCTCCTCGGCGATGGCCTTGTCCACCCGGGTGCCGCCGTGTGCCGCCGCCGCCTCCAGCGCGGTGAGTGACCTGCGCGCATCCCCTCCCGAGGCCTGGACGATGAACGTCAGCGCCTCCTCGTCCACCTGCACCTTGCCCCCCAGGCCCCTGGGGTCCACCACGGCCCGGTGCAGCAGCGCCACCAGTTCCTCCTCCTCCAGCCCGCGCAGGGTGACGACGCGCGCGCGAGAGAGGAGGGCGGCATTCAGCTCGAAGGAGGGGTTCTCCGTGGTGGCGCCGATGAGGGTGACGGTGCCCTTCTCCACATGGGGCAGCAGCGCGTCCTGCTGGCTCTTGTTGAAGCGGTGGATCTCATCCACGAAGAGGATGGTGCGCTGGCGGTTCATCTTCCAGCGCTCCTGGGCCCGGGCCACCGTCTCGCGGATGTCCTTCACGCCGGAGAGGACGGCGGAGAGCGAGTCGAAGGCGGCGCCCGTGGAGCGGGCAATCAGGTTGGCGAGCGTCGTCTTGCCCGTCCCGGGGGGGCCCCAGAGGATGAGCGAGGGCACCTGGTCGTGCTGGATGGCCCGGCGAAGGAAGCGGCCCTCGCCCGTCAGGTGCTCCTGCCCGACGAACTCCTCCAGGCGGGTGGGACGCATCCGCTCGGCCAGGGGGGCCAGGGTGGCCTCGTCCTTCTTGCTGGCATGTTCGAAGAGGTCCATGGGGGAATCCTGCCGTCCGGCGACCACTTGTCACAGGGTCATCGAAGGGTCCATTTCGTCCAGCGCACCCCTGGCCGCCTGGACTAGAACCTGGACTTATCGTGCAGACCCTGGTGCTCGTTGCGAAGAAGGACAAGCCCGAGGCGGCGGAGTTGGCCGCGCGAATCCGGGAGCGCTACCCCTCGCTGGAGATCTTGGGGGACCGGCTCCTGGCTCACACGCTGGGCTGGCCCCGGCTCGAAGACCGGGAGCTGGCCACCCGGGCGGAGCTGGTGGTGGTGCTCGGGGGAGATGGCACCCTCATCCATGCCGCGCGGCTGCTCGGGGGGCGCCCCACGCCCCTGCTGGGCGTCAACCTGGGCAGCCTGGGCTTCATGACCGAGGTGCCCGTGGAGGAGCTGTTCGCCACGCTGGATGAGGTGCTCGCCGGGCGGTTCAAGATGGACTCCCGGATGAAGCTCACCTGTCGGCTGATGCGCGAGGGCCGGGTGGTGGTGGAGGACGAGATCCTCAACGACGTGGTCATCAACAAGGGCGCGCTGGCGCGCATCGCGGACCACGAGGTGTCCGTCGACGGGGTGCCCATCGCCACGTACAAGGCGGACGGCGTCATCCTGGCCACGCCCACCGGCTCCACCGCGTACTCCCTGTCGGCGGGAGGGCCCATCGTCCACCCCTCGGTGGACTGCACGGTGCTCACGCCCATCTGCTCGCACGCGCTCACGCACCGGCCCATCGTGGTGCCGGCGGATCGCACCATCCGCATCGCCCTGCGCAGCGAGACGGCGGACACCTTCCTCACCCTGGACGGGCAGACGGGCCACAGCCTGCAGTGCGAGGACATGATCGAGGTGGTGCGCTCGCCCAACCGGGTGAACCTCGTGCGCAACACCCGGGTGGGCTACTTCTCCATCCTCCGGCAGAAGCTCCACTGGGGCGAGCGGTAGCCCGGGCGTGTTCGTCTTCCTGTCGAAGCTGTTGGATCTGCTGCTCGCCCCGCTCTCCTGGGGGCTGCTGCTGGTGACGGTGGGGCTGCTGCTGCGCCGTCGGCGGGCACGGCTGGCGGTGGGGCTGCAGGTGCTCGGGCTGCTGGCGCTCTACGTCTTCTCCACCGAGCCGGTGGCCAATGGCCTGCAGCGGTGGGTGGAGGCGGGGGCGGTGTCCACGTACCGGCCGGACGGGGTGTACGACGCCGTCATCGTGCTGGGCGGGATGGTGGACGCGGACGCCACCGAGCGCTCGGGCCTGCCCGAGTACACCCTCGCGGTGGAGCGGCTGCTGCGCGGGTTCGAGGTGGTGCGGGAGGGGCGGGCGCGCCAGCTGCTCATCTCGGGAGGCACGCTGGACACGCGGCCGGGGGCGCTGGTGGAGGCGGAGATCCTGGCGAAGCAGCTCCGGCTGTGGGGGATTCCCTCCGAGCGCATCGTCACCGAGGGACGCAGCCGCAACACGCGGGAGAACGCGCTGGAGTCCGAGCGCATCATCCGGGAGAAGGGCTGGACGAAGCTGCTGCTGGTGACGAGCGCGGCGCACATGCCGCGGGCGCTGGGCACCTTCCAGGTGCTGGGGCTCAAACCGGACACGCTGGTGGTGGACACGCGCGCGCACGAGTGGCACCCGCGCGGCGCATGGTGGCAGCCCCGGGCCTCCAACCTGTCGGCCGGGACGGACGCCATGCGCGAGCTGTTCGGCCGCTGGGTGTACCGGCTGCGCGGGTGGGCGTAGCTACTTCGCCGCCTGAGCGGGGCAGGTCGGGGCGTCCTTGTCGTCCTTCTTCGCCAGGTCGCGCGCGCCGGCGCGCAGCCGCTCGATGCGGCCGTCCGTGGCGGGGGCGATGGACTCGGCGGAGGCGAAGGCATCGCGCAGCACGTCCTGCGTGGGGCGGCCCTTGTCGGCCGGGACACGGTACTTCGTGTCCTTGAACATGGTGTACCCGTCGCCCCCGGCCGCCATGTACGAGTTGGTGGCGAGCGTGTACGTCCGCTTCGGGTCGAGCGGCTGGCCATTCACGGTGACGCGCACGATGCGGTCGCCCACGGGCCGGCACACGTCGAAGGCGTACTGCATGCCGGAGATTTGGGGGAAGCGACCCGGGCCCGTCTCCTCGGCGCTGCGGCTGACGCCGTGCTCGAGCGCCTGGCGCAGCACCGAGCCCGTCACCTCGATGCTCACCACCGAGCCCGGGAAGGGGTGGATGGCCAGCACGTCGCGCCGGGTGAGCGGGCCCGGCCGCACCACCGAGTCCGAGCGGATGGAGCCCCCGTTGATCAGCGCCACCTCGGCGCCGGCGGCCTTGCGGTAGGCGTCCGCGACGAAGGAGGCCAGGTTCGTCTCGTGGACGCGGTTGGACTCCTCCATCGCGTCCAGGGGCACGGAGGTGCGCCCCAGGGGTTGGGAGAGCTCGGCCAGCAGCGCGTCGTACTCGCGCATGGCGGTGGCGAAGGCCGGATCCTCGGGCACCTGAGGCGTCACCGGCAGCATGTCGAAGTCCATGCTCTTGAGCTTGTGGCTCTGGGTGCCCACGTGGAGGGTGACGCGCCCCAGCTCGCGCGCCTCGGACGACATCTTGATGATGGGCGTGCCGTTGGACACCGCCTGCATCATCACGTGCTCATGGCCCCCGATGATGAGGTCGATGGGAGCACAGCGGGCGAGCACCTTGTCCTCGTTTACGAACAGGTGCGTGAGGGCGACGATGACCTGCGCGCCCTGCGCCCGCATCTGCGGCACCAGCTCGCGCGCCGTGGCGCACGTGTCCACGAAGTACACGTCCGGCCCCGGCTTGGAGCTGTAGCGCGTCTTGCCCAGCAGCACCCCGAAGATGCCCACCTTCACCCCGCCCACCTCGCGGATGACGAAGGGCGGGGTGTCCCCGAAGGGACGGTTCGTCTTCTTGTCCATCACGTTGGCGCCCAGCCACGTGAAGCGGGACTCCCGCATGCGCTGGCGCAGCACGTCCGGGCCGAAGTCGAACTCGTGGTTGCCCAGCACCGCGAAGTCCAGGCCCAGGGCGTTCCACGCGTCGATCATCTGCTTGCCCTTGTGGAAGGTGGACTCCACCGAGGGCGACAGCGTGTCACCGGCCATCAGGAACAGCGTGTTCGGAGTCTCCGCGAGCACCCGCTTGCGCAGCGTGGACAGCCGCGCCAGCCCGCCATGCTCGCCGTTCTCCACCGGGGTGAACTGGTACACGTCGTTGACGTGGAGCAGCGACAGGGTGACGGTGGGCTCGTCGTCCGCTCCGGATTCGGAGGCCGCGCTCGACTCGGGGCTGGCCGCCGGTGCGGGAGTGGGGGCGGGGGTGCTCCGCGGCAGCGTGGCGCAGCCAGCCAGGAGCAGTGCAGCCAGGGACGAAGCCAGGGGGCGCGGGAGCAGACGGAACGGGAAGGACATGGGGGATTCGCCGGGGAGTCGAATCTCCCACGTCCGTTGGGGATGTGCATCTTTCACGTGACGCGGGCGTGACGCGGTGTGACACGGGCTGCCCTCCTGCTTGCCCTGGGAGCGGTAGGCCCCCTGCTCGACCTGCGACGTGGAGGCTTCAGGGTCACACTGCCCGAGCGGATCGCCAGCTCCCCACCAGTTCACACCGTGTAGCGGCGCCCCTGGGCGAGTGGCTCGATGTTGCTCGTGTCGAGGGCGAAGTCATCCGGGTAGTGGATGAGCCGCATCTTCGCGCGCAGGTCCGCGGGCAGCGCGGCCAGCTTCTCGTAGGGCGTGTGGACGCCGTAGTTCGTCTCGTGCACCACGAGGTCCGCCTCGGCGAGCCAGGCGATGAGGCCCTCGTCGAAGGCCGTGTCCGCGCTGTAACCCAGGCTGCGGCCTCCGGCGCGGATGCGCAGGGCCATGGTGGGCAGGTGGTGGTACGTGCGGCGGCACTCGAGGGTGAAGGGTCCGAAGCGCACGGCCGCCTCGGTGGAGAGCGGGACGTGGTCGAAGTAGTCCTCGAAGCCGTGCCGCTGGGGCTCGCCCCCGGGCTTGCGGATGAGGTCCTCCATGCCCGCGGCGAGGTGCCCGTCCCACAGCCGGTGCGCCACGTGCGGGTGGGCGAGCACCTGGAGCTTTCGCTTCAGCACGAAGAAGGAGAAGTAGCCGAGCCCCTCCACCCCCGAGCTGTGGTCCGCGTGCAGGTGGGTGAGGACGAGGCCCGACACCCGGTCCGCGTCCAGCTCCACGCCCGCGCTCAGGCTGGCCTCGCGCATCATCTTGCGGATGGGGTGCGGGCAGTCCACCAGCAGCACCTGGCCCTCGGCTTCGAGCGCCAGGCACGAGGAGTAGCGCAGCGCGGAGAAGGCATCGCCAACGCCGAGGGTGACGAAGGACAGGCTCATCACGGGCTCCGAAGGGTGGGGGACAGTCGCTGCCGCAGCTTCGCCGCGACCGCCGGTGGGCAGAAGTCCGAAACGTCCTCGCCGCGCGCCAGCCGCTCCTTGAGTCGGCTGCTGCTCACCTCGGCGAGATGGGCCTCGGCGGGGAGGAACAGGGTGGAGAGGTCCGGCGCGAGCGCGCGGTTGGCCTGCGCCAGCGTCGTCTCGAACTGGGCATCCGTGGCGCCGCGCACGCCCCGCAGCAGCACGCTCGCGCCGATGGCTCGCGCGTAGTCCACGATGAGCCCCTCCGTGCTGGCCACGGTGACGTTGGGGTGGAGCGCCACCACGTCGCGCAGCAACTCCACGCGCTCGGCCACGGAGAGGAGGGTGCGCTTCTGGGGGTTGTTGGCCACCACCACCACCACGTGGCCGAAGAGGCGCGCGGCCTGACGGATGATGGAGAGGTGGCCGGCGGTCACCGGGTCGAAGCTGCCGGCATAGACGGCGATGGTCATCACGACACCTCGGGTTGTCCCCCGGACACGAGCGTCCGGGGCGGATGGAAGGTGAGCGCCACCCAGACCACGGCCACGGCGCAGACGGCCGCCGAGAGCGTGAAGTGCCACGCGTAGCCGAGGGCCTGGGCGCTGAAGCCACTCACGGCCGCGGCCGCTCCGGTGGCCACCACCACGAGCGAGGCCTGCACCGTGTAGTCGGAGGCGGCGTGCTCCGGGCGGCACATCTCCATCATCACCGTGAAGAGGGCCGCGGTGGCCATGCCGCTCGTCAGGTGCTCCACGCCGCAGACGAGCGCGAGCACCGGCACCGAGGCTCCGCGCGTGGCCATCGCGTAGAGGAGCACCGCGCCGGCTTGCAGGGTACCGAAGACGAGCAGCGCCCGCCGTCGCCCCAGCCGGTGGATGAGCGCCCCTCCGAGCAGCGCGCCGACGAGCCCCGTGGTGAAGCCCACGAAGCCGAGCATCCAGCCCACCTCGGACATTCCCAGCCCCACGTCGACGAGGAAGGTGCGCAGCATGGCCGTGGCCAGGTGCTCGCCCGCCTTGAAGAGGACGAGCAGGATGAACCATGCGCCCGCGCCGGGGCGGCGCACCCAGTACAGCAGGGACTCCCGGAGCCAGGGGGCCATGTTCACGCGCTCGCGCCGGGGAGCGGAGGAGGGCGGCTCGCGGAAGAGCGCCACTGGGACCGTGGCCACGAGCAGCAGCGCGCCCAGGCTCAGCAGGGTGGGGCGCCAGCCCAGCGCGTCGAAGATGATGAGCATCAAGCCGCCGCCCAGAATCATCCCCACCCGGTAGCCCGCCACCTGCACGCCGTTGCCCCAGCCGAGCTCCTCGGACTCGAGCAGGTCCACCGCGAGCCCATCCGTGGCCACGTCTTGCGTGGCCGCCAGCAGGTTGACGAGCAGCACCGCCCCCAGGAGGGACGGCACGCTCACGGTCCCCTCGGGAAGGGCCAGCCCCAGGAGCAGCACCGCCGAGAGGAACTGCAACGGGAGGATGTAGCCGCGCCGCCGCCCCAGTCGCTCCGAGCCGTACCGGTCCATCAGCGGCGCCCAGAGGAACTTGAGCGCCCACGGCAGCGCGAGCAGGTTCGCCAGGCCGATGGCGGGCAGCGACAGCCCCTGCTTGCGCAGCAGCACCGGCAGCGCCTGGGTGAAGAAGCCGAAGGGCAGGCCCTGGGAGAGGTAGAGGCTCGCGAGCAGCCCCAGCTTCACGGGAGTCTTCAGCGAGGTCTTCATGTGCCCTCCGAGGGCTCGGCCGCGTCGAGCAGCCCCGC
>NZ_DASVSO010000201.1:0-2766 GCF_036388035.1 Archangium sp. | reverse complement strand
CTGGGGTTCCAATGTGGGGGAGCTGAGGAACCTGAATGGGACGCTCGTCTTCGCGGCCATCACCACCGAGTCCTCTCCCAACAGGGCGCTGTGGCGGCTGGACGCGACGGGCAGGCCGCAGCCGGTGTTCGTCTCGGCTCGCGGCGTGAGTGGCCTCGCGCCGGAGCAGTTCACCGTCGTCGGCCGCAACCTCTTCTTCTTCACCGACGTGGCCAGCGGCACGCCCGCGCTCTGGCGGTACGACGGGAAGTCCTCCAGCGCGGCCCTGGTCTCCCGGGGGCGCTTCCACAACGTCCAGGACTACGTGACGAGCTCGGGCAACGCGCTCTACTTCCGGGCCTACGATGCGGAGCACGGCTTCGAGATGTGGCGCTCCGATGGAACGGACGAGGGCACGCGCGTGCTGAAGGATGTGCTCCCCGGTCCCGAGTCGGGGATGCCGGGCGAGTACCCCGACTATCCCGTGGGGCTCCCCAGCCATGGCCTGGTGCTGTTCCGCGCCGGGGACCCGGTGCGCGGGCTGGAGCTGTGGGTGTCGGATGGCACCGAGGCGGGGACGCATCCGGTCGCGGACCTCGGGCGGGGCACGCGCAGCAGCGACCCTCACGCGTTCACGCGCATCGGGGAGTATGTGTACCTCAGCGCGGATGATGGGACGCACGGCGCCGAGCTGTGGCGCTTCACCCTGCCGCCGCCCGGGGACCTGACGCCGCCCGTGGTGACGTGCCCGGCCACCGTCTGGGCGGAGGCCACCTCGGCCGAGGGAGGCCTCGTCACCCTGCCGGCGGCCAAGGCCACCGATGAGGGCCCCACGCCCCCCGTGGTGACGTACAGCCCCGCCTCGGGCTCGCTCTTCCCCATGGGCATGACGCTCGTGACGGCGGCGGCGAGGGACGCGGCGGGCAACGTGGAGGTGTGCTCCTTCGAGGTCTGGGTGCGGGACTCCACCCCGCCCGTGCTGACGTGCCCGGCCAACAAGGTGGTGGAGGCCACCAGCCCCGCGGGCGCCAGCGTGAGCTACCCGCCCATTCCCGTCTCCGACAACATGACGCCCAGCTCCAGCATGAGCGTGACGTACAGCCACCCCTCGGGCACCACCTTCCCGCTGGGGACGACGAGCCCGGGGGCGTGGGCATTCGATGCGATGGGCAACTTCGGCTACTGCGTCTTCACCATCACCGTGAAGGACACCACCGGGCCCACGTTGACGTGCCCGGCGGACGTCGTGGTGGAGGCCCTGGGCCCCACGGGAGCACGGGCGGCGTATGGCACGGCCACGGCCTCGGACGCCGTGTCCTCGCCCGTGTCGGTGGTGTACAGCCAGGCCTCGGACTCGGAGTTCCCCGTGGGCACCACGCGGGTGACGGTGACGGCCAAGGACAAGCTGGCCAATGCGTCCTCGTGCTCCTTCGGGGTGACGGTGCGCGATAGCACCGCCCCGGTGGTGACGTGCCCGGAGCCCCTCACCCTCGAGGCGACGGACGCGACGGGGGCCATCGCCTCCTTCCCGGAGGCCACGGCGATGGACTCCGTCACGGGCAGCCCCGAGGTGACGTACAGCCACGCCCCGGGCAGCACCTTCCCCGTGGGCGACACGACCGTCACCGCCACGGCGACGGACGTGGCGGGCAACACGGCGCGCTGCACCTTCGGCGTGACGGTGCGCGACACCACGCCCCCGAGCCTCACCTGCCCGGCGGACGTGGAGGTGGAGGCGCGCGACGACGCCTCGGCCCGTCCGGTGGAGTACCCGGCCGCCACGGTGGGCGACGCGGGGATGGGCGCGCCGCGCGTGGTGTACAGCCGCGCCTCGGGCAGTGACTTCCCGGTGGGCACCACCCCCGTCGACGTCACCGCCACGGACGGCATGGGCAACCGGGCCTCGTGCTCCTTCCGCGTCACCGTGAAGCCCCCACCCAAGCCGGACACGGGCGGGGACGCGGGCGGCGATGAAGACGAGGACGAGGAGGAGGACAAGGGCGGCGGCCTGGGCTGCGCCTCGACGGGCAGCTCCTCGATGGGGCTCTGGGGCGCGTTGACACTGCTTTCCTGGCTGGCCTCCTGGCGGCCTCGGGCCCGGCGGCGCTGAAAAAACCCCCTTGCCCGACCCGATAAACGCGCGGGTCGGGCGAGCGGCCACAAGGCCTTGTGTAAAGACGAGCAGGCGTGCACTACGAGACGTGGTCGTCCGTGCCGCTGGCCCAGGACTTTACAGGGCGGCCGACGATGCTCACCCTGGACGGTAAATCGGTCAACGAGGTTTGGGGGGGACACCACATGGGGTGGGTCCCTGGTGACCGGAAGAGGGGCGCCCAGGTGGGCGGCGAGCCAGTTCGGCCGGCGACCCAAGGCAGCACGAGGCACCCCCAGGAGGAGCCATGGTGCACGACGACAGGACGTACCTGGATGACGAGGGGCTCGAGTACGTCGCCCTGGGCGGTGAGGACGAAGAGTCGGGAGCCATCATCCCGGTGCATGACACCGCTGGCGGTCGTCTGTGGGGCGCCAACGAGGCTTACGGCGGCTACGACGCCGAGTAGTCCGTAGCCCCCGCGTCTCACGGTGACGCGGGGGCCGCAGTGACGTGGAGGCGCGCATCTCCCTGTCGAGCCGGTGCTGGCACCCGCTCCGGGGATGGAAGCCGCGACACCCAACAATCGGCGGAAGCTCCACCTGGCCCCGGCCGGGGAGTGAGGTCCCTTCACACCCGGGGTCGTCCCAGGGGGTGGAGTTGCACGCGCCCGGGTGAGGCTGGTGATACTGGAG
>NZ_DASVSO010000200.1:0-5508 GCF_036388035.1 Archangium sp. | reverse complement strand
CCGGGGCGCGTGGGGCAGCGCGGCGCGGCTCCGTCCGTGCTAACTCCCGGCCCCCCATGTCCTCCACCGCCTCCGAGCCCCAGTCTTCCTCCGCGCCCCAGCACGTGCGGCGCGTGGCGCTGCACGCCGTGGCCTCCGGCCTCACCCCCCTCATCCCCGTCCCCTTCCTCGACGAGTACGCCCTGCGCCGCGTGCGCGAGCAGATGGTGCGCTCCATCCTCCGCGAGCGCTCGCTGTCCGCGACGGATCGCACGGTGACGGTGCTCGCCGGCCTCCACCCGCGCGAGGGCAGCCGCCTGCAGCAGTTCGCCAGCAAGGCCGCGCTCTTCTCCCTGCGCCTGGCCTGGCGCAAGGCCTACCGGCGCCTGGCCACGGCCCTCTGGGTGAAGGACTGCGTGGACATGGCCTCGCTCTCCCTGCACCACGGCTACCTCCTGCAGCACGCGCTGGAGCGGGGAGACCTCACCGCCACCACCCTCACCGAGGACACCGCGCGCCGCGTCCACTCCGCCATCGACGCGGCCAGCAAGGAGCTGGACGCGCGGCCGGTGAACCAGGTGCTGCGCCGCCTCTTCCTCGGCAGCCGGCTGCTGCTCGACGAGCTCGCCAAGGCCCTGGTGCTGTGGAATGGCGCCCCCCGCACGCCCACCCAGGGCGAGGAGCAGGAGGTGGCCTCCCTCGCCGAGCGGCTCGCCGCCGCCATGTGGGAGGAGCGCGGCTACTTCCAGTCCCTCGAGTCCCTCTACGCCCGGCACCTCCAGGCCCGCTGAGCCGCCCCTCCTCTCGCGGAACGTCTCCTTCCGGAAAATCCGGAATACCCCCTCTTCTTGACGGAAACGGGAATTCCGGAACATAACGCGCGAAATGGAACGGCGGTGGCACCGCATGCGCCCCGCCGCGCCCCCCACCGGAAGGAAGCCATGCGCCCCCTGCTGCCCCTCGAGAAGCGCCACGGCCTGCGCGCCCTGGTCCTGTTGCCGTTGCTCGCCGCCTGCGGTGGCGGCGTGGAGCCCGAGCCCACGGCCGCCCCCGAGACGGGTGTGCGGGAGTCCTCCCTCATCCTCGGCGCCAACCGCTATGGCGTGGTGACGGGTGGCATCTACAACGCGGGCGCCCAGCCGCTGAGCGACGCCAACGCGCGCGGCCGGTTCTTCTGCGAGATGCGGCAGCTCAACACGAAGTGGCTGCGCATCGAGGCCGGCTGGCCGGGCGTGTCCAACACCACCTACCAGCAGATCGTCTCGGACGCGCACGCCAACGGCATCAAGGTCATCGTCCTCTACACGCACCCGCAGTTCTGCGGGGACCCGAACAGCGGCGTGGCGCGTGACACGTACATCAACGACTACCTCAACAAGGTGAAGTCGTGGACGGCCACCGTCTTCACCGGCACGGCCAAGGCGGACGCCATCGAGGTGATGAACGAGCCGAACCTCACCGGCGTGTGCCCGGACGGCTCGACGCGCTTCCGGGTGGAGCCCAACACCTTCGCGTGGACGGTGCGCCGGGTGAAGGAGTGGAAGGTGGCCAACGCCCGCACGGAGCTCATCATCTCGGGCGGCATCCTCAACACCTACACCACCGAGCAGTTCTGGCCCGGCCTCTTCAACTCGGCGGCCCTCACGGCCTACAAGGGCAACCCGCCCTGGGACTACTTCGGCATCCACCCCTACAACCCGTGGAGCTACGACTGGAACTGCCTCAACAGCGGGGGCGGCTCGGCGTGCTTCGGCAACTACAGCTCCGGGTACAAGTACACGCTGCGCACGGGCCTGCAGACGGTGCAGAGCAAGCTGAACACCGCCACGGGCGTCACCAACAACCGGCTCTTCGTCACGGAGTTCGGCTTCCAGGAGCGCGGCTCGGTGACCGCGCCGGACAACGCCGTGCGCAACGAGGCCGAGGTGGCCGAGGCCATGCGCATCTCGGCCGAGTCCTTCGGGGACTCGGGCGTGGTGGACTACGCGCTCTGGTACACGTACCGCAACCACACGGACGGCTCGGGCAACTTCGGCCTGCGCAACTGGTGGAACGGCTCCACGCACTACCCCTCCAAGTGGGAGCCCTGGCACGAGTTCCAGAAGCTCTCCAAGGGCCTCACCGCGCGCACCGGCGACAGCCCCGACGCCTGCTGGCTGCCGTGAGTCGCACCCGGGGTGCGAGGTGGAAACCCCAGACGGACCGCCTCGCCCCTTCCGGCATAGACTCCCGGGGGGACACCCTGGGTTGTCCCACCTGGGAGGATGCATGGCCGACCTCTTCGACGCCATCCGCCGCGGAGACCTCGCCGCGGTGGAGGCCCGGCTGGACGTAGAACCGAAGGCCCTCGGGCGCGGAGATGCCCAGGGCATGACGGCCCTGCTGTGGGCCGCCTTCCACGGACACGCGGAGCTGGTGCGCGCGTTGCTCGCGCGCGGCGCGGACGCGAGCGTGAAGGACCCGCGAGGCGCCACCGCGCTGAGGTTCGCGGCCGAGCGCGGTCACCTGGAGGCGGTGCGCGTCCTCGTGCCCCTGGCGGGCCCGGACGAGCGCGGCGAGGCGCTGCGGCACGCGGTGAGCGCGGGCCGGGTGGAGCTGGCGCTCTACCTGGTGGACGAGGCGGGCGCGGCGCTCGAGTACGGCGGGACGGACGGCAAGACGCCCCTCACCTGCGCCACCCTCTCGGGCCACGGCGCGCTGGCCGAGGAGTTGCTGCGCCGGGGCGCGAACGTGGAGGCGCGCAGCTCCACCTTCCTGGCCGGCGAGAACCGCGAGGACTCCGGCTGGCACCCGCTGCACTACGCGGCGGACCGCAGGCACCCGCTGCTGGTGCAGCTGCTGCTCGATGCGGGGGCCCAGCCGGACGCGGAGACCACCGAGGGCACCACGCCGCTGATGCTCGCGGTGCACCGGGGGGACGAGGACATCGTCCGCCTCCTGCTGCGGGCAGGCGCGGATCCGCTGCGGCAGAACGCGCGCCACGTCACCGCCTTGTCCCTGTCGCGCCTGCACGGCAAGCCGGACATCATCCGGCTGCTGGAGACACGCATCAACGACTGGCCGCTCGCGCCGGTGCTGCCCTTCTCGCAGCGCCCGCGCGGCGGCCGGAACTAGCGAGGTCGAAGCGCGGGAGGTTGCAACAGGCCCGGCCCCGCTCATAATCATGACCGGGGGTCGGTCATGTTTTTGGGAATGGATTTCAGCAAGCACCCGAACGAGCGCCTGTCTCTCAAGGAGACGGCCCTGCTGGCTGGCGTTTCCGAGAAGAGCATCCGGCACGAGCTCGCGGACAAGGTCGTCCAGCCCCGCCGTGCGGAGGGAAGGAGGCTCTATTTCGGAGTGGAGGATGTCTTCTACCTCCGGCTGATCGCGCAGCTGCGGTTCGCGCTCACGAAGGCGGATCGGAAGCATCTCTTCATCCTCCTGACCTCCAACAAGGCCGAGCAAGGCCCCTGGAGGTGGAAGACCGATCGGCTGACGCTGACGGGTCGTGTCCCCACGGAGCTCTGGACGACGGAGGTGGCGCGCGAGACGTCCGAACGTCTCAAGCTCTTCCTCCGCGGAAAGCGTCGTGTGGTCTCTGGCCCCGACACCCTCGGGGGCGAGCCCATCTTCGAGGGCACTCGCATCTCGGTCCGCCACGTCGGTCAGCTCGTGAAGAAGGGCGTTCCAGAAACCGAGCTGCTCGAGGACTTCCCAGCGCTCCGCAGAGGAGACTTGAAGTTCGCCCGCATGTTCGTCGAGCTCGGTCGTCCACCGGGGCGTCCGAAGAAGCTCAAGTTCCTCCGCGACAACGGATGAACTTCCTCATCGACGAGAATCTCTCCCCCACGCTGGTGCACCTGCTGGGCGGCTCCTCGCGTCCGACGAGTCCCTCGTCAACAAGGTGATCGAGGTCACCGGGGTGGGAAGGTTCAAGGTCCGCGACCTCCCACCTCCGTGAGTCCCCCGACTACTGCGTCATGTAGAAGAGGCCCAGGCACATCTCGTCGCCGGTGCCCTCGCCCCAGTTGGCGTCCACCGCGCCTGGCGCGCTGTTGTTCCAGTGGCACTCCAGGCCGATGGCATCCCCCGGGTTCACCACCTTCGGCTGGGTGAAGGCATAGGCCCCCTGCCAGTGGAAGTCCCACCGGGGGATGTCGAGCATGCACTCGCGAGCGCCCGACCTGCGCTGAATCTCCAGCCGCGCGCGCGTGCCCATCGTGTGCATGTGCAGCGCGGCGGTGTGCACGGTGATGGGCTTGTCCTTCTGGAAGACGCCGCCCGTGAGCTGGCCGAGGTAGGGCGTCGGGTCGAGTGCCCAGCCGTGCGTCACGTCCGCCTGGCCGGCGGGGATGTTCATGGTCCTCTTGGTGACCCAGTCAGGGTTGGTCCAGGGCTGCACGAAGGCCACCTTGTCCACGGTGGCGTCCACCTTGAAGGCCACCGAGGTCTGGTCGGCGACGGGCTCCCCGTGGTCATGCCCCGCGTGGCCCGTGTTGTAGTGGACCTGGAGGACGACCTTGGAGCCCGGCAGCACGCGCAGGCCCGTGCCCGCGGGGTAGTCCGAGCCCGCGCTGCCCGGAGCCCACGAGCCGAGCCACGCCGTCTGGCCCCCGTTGAGGCCCGGCCCGCCGAAGCACGTGTAGCCCGGCCCCGGCTCGTTGGCGTCCAGCGCCTGGGCGTCGGCCACCTGGGCGGGCTCGGCGAGGTACGCGATGACGTGGTGGACGATGCCCATGTTGCCCGGGTTCGCCCGGAAGCCCGTCACGTAGCGCGTCGCTCCGTTGTCCGGCCAGTCGAGCACGAAGCAGCGGTAGTCGTCCGGAGTCTTCCCCGGCGTGTACGCGGTGGGCATTCCCAGCGTGACGTCCACGCGCGAGATGCCGCCCGTGCCGGGCGGGGGAGTCTGGGGCGCATCGGCCGGCTTGCCCTCGGGGGCTCCGGCGTCCACCCAGCCGGTGAGAAGCGCGAGCTGCTCGTCCGAGAGCGAGCGATCATCCGTGTATTGCGCGCAGTCGGGCGAGGGCGGCCAGGGCGGCATGTGGCGCGCCAGCACGGAGGACTTGATGGCCTCGCGCTGCGCGTAGGCCTGCGCGTACGTCTGGAGCGCGAAGGGCCCGATGCCTCCCTCCACGTGACAGCCACCGCACTTCTGCACCACCAACGGGCCCACGTTCGCGTGCCACGAGCCAGCGGGCACCGGCTTCTCGTCGCACGCCACCAGGACGGCCGCACACAGGAGCGCGCTGGCTCCGAGCATTCGACGCATGAGGGGACTCCTCCTTGAAGGGGAGGGCATTGTCCACGGTCCCGTCCGTCGCGTGGACGCCATCCACGCGACGGGCGCCACAAGTGGACAGGATGTGCTGGGGGAACTCTGTTAGAAGGCGAGCATGATCACCTCGCTCGAGGTCGAGAACTTCCGAGGAATCGAGCGGCTGTCCGTCTCCGGGCTCGGCCGCATCAACCTCATCATCGGGAAGAACAACGCCGGAAAGACGGCGTTGATGGAGGCGTTCGGGGTAGTGGAGGATGCGGAGGATGCAG
>NZ_DASVSO010000199.1:0-7249 GCF_036388035.1 Archangium sp. | reverse complement strand
ATCTCAACAAGTTCAAGCAGTTCTTCGGCACTCGCTCCGAGTTCCCGCCCCCCAGCAACAAGACGGGCAAGCAGATCACCGTGCACGGCATCGTGTGCCCGTCCGGCCAGGCCTGCGGCTGCACCGACACCTCGAAGCCCTGCAACCTCAGCAACAGCACCCGCGAGTACAACCCGCAGCCCGTGAACGGCGTGGCGAAGCTGCGTCACGCCGACGTCGTCAACGTCACCGGTGGCGTGCTCGGCTCCATCAGCGACACCGCCTCCATCCAGGCCTCGATGGATGCCATCATCGACGACGCCATCGGCAACGCGGGCCACAAGACGGGCAAGCCGCCCATCGGCGCGTCCATCAAGGTGGCCCTCGGCGGCGTGCTCAATCCGGCGGCCTGTACGCCGAACAACGTGCCGCGCAGCAACGTCAACGGCTTCGACTTCGACGGCAGCGCGCGCACCCTCTCGCTCTTCGGCGCCTGCCGCCCGTCGAGCAACAACACCCAGGTGGCCGTGTCCTACAGGTACTGGGTGGACGAGGTGAAGGATCCCAACGGCGGCGTGCCGTGCAAGGACGACCCGGCCTACAGCCCCACCGAGGAAGACCACTGCACCGGCGAGAAGCTCGGCTGCGAGGCCAACCAGTGCGTCTGCAAGCCCAACTGCGGCGATAGCTGCCCCACGGGCACCCGGTGCGTCATGCCCACGCCCACCAACCCCGGTTGCTCCTGCCAGCCGGTCATCAACTAGCCGTCCCCGCCGCTGCGAAACCCCCGACCGGGATCCGCGCCTCTTCGGCTCGGACTCCCGGTCGTTTCGTTTCCACCCCCCCGGTCCATGCCTGCATGCCCTCCAGGCTGTCGAGGCCCTCGCCTCGCCCGGTCGCGGCACGCGGCGAGCAGCGTCGCCAACCTTTCGAGCGAACCGGGCCGCGCCCGACGGGTGCTGGCCCTCCAGGGAAAGGAGGGCGTTCAATGGATGCCATTGCGCTCTTGAAGGCGGACCACAAGACCGTGGAGACGCTCTTCCGCAAGTTCGAGCAGGCGGGAAAGAACGCGAAGAAGCTCAAGCGCAAGCTGGTGGACCAGATGGTGCGTGAGCTGGCCATTCACGCGGTCATCGAGGAGATGGTCTTCTATCCAGCGGTGCGCGCCAAGGCGGACAAGCTCGAGGACCTGGTGCTCGAGGCCCTTGAGGAGCACCATGTAGTCAAGTGGACCTTGAAGGAGCTGGAGAACCTGCCACCGGAGGCCGAGCGCTTCGAGGCCAAGGTGAAGGTGCTGATGGAGAACATCCGCACCCACGTGGCCGAGGAGGAGCGCGAGCTGTTCCCCCAGGTGCGCAAGGCCTTCAGTCCGCGCGAGCTCAAGGACATGGCGGAGGCGCTGCTGCTGGCCAAGCGGGCCGCCCCGACGCGGCCCCACCCGCGCGCCCCGGATACGCCGCCGGGCAATCTGGTGGCGGGCGCCGTGTCGGCCGTGCTCGACATGGGCAAGGACGCGCTGCGGGCCGCACGCCGCAAGGCCGAGGGCCTGTCACCCGAGCCCGCCACGCTCGCGGGCAAGCGTCCGCGCAAGACGCGCGCCCGCCAGGACACGGATCGTGAGGACCGGCGGGACGGCCACGGCTCGGTGCAGGAGATGGGGCTCGAGTCCTCCTACTTGATGTGAGGGGGAGGGATAGAGGCGCCGCGGCTGCGCACGGTGTGCACCGCCGCATCCACCTCGGCGAGGATGCGGCGGGCGTGGCCCAGGAACGCCTCGCCCGCGGGCAGCAGGCGCATGCCCCGGGACGTGCGCTCGAAGAGCGGCGTGCCGAGCTCGTCCTCGAGCGTGAGGATGTGGCGGCTGAGGGGAGGCTGGGTGAGGTGGAGCCGGCGCGCGGCACGCCCCACGTGGCCCTCCTCGGCCACCGCGACGAAGGACTGGATGTGCGTGAGACTCACGGCCGGTGAGCTTAGCGCGGACCTGGGCGCCGGTACACGGGGCTCCGTCCTCCCACCTCCATACCCATACAGCATTGGACGCTCCGACAGCGCGGGTGCCACCTTGCCGCGCCATGGGGATTCCATTGTTGAAGGGGACCGAGGTTGAACGCCTGCGCCTCGCGGGACAGGCGGCGGCGGGGACACTGGCTCACGTCGCGGCGCGGCTGGCGCCGGGGGTGTCGACGGCGGACATCGACGCGTGGGTGCGGGAGGACACCGCGCGGCGCGGGGGCACGCCGAGCCAGCTGGGCTACCACGGCTTCCCCGCCACGGTGTGCACCAGCCGCAACCACGTGGTCTGCCATGGCATCCCGCGCGCGGAGGAGCGGCTGGCGCCGGGGGACATCGTCAACGTGGACGTGACCACGTGCCTCAATGGGTTTCACGGGGACACCTCGGCCACGTTCCTCATTGGCGAGGTGTCGGCGGAAGCGCGGCATGTGGTGGAGGTGGCACGCCGGTGCCGGGATGCGGGCATCGCGGTCGTGCGCCACGGGGCGAAGCTGGGAGACATCGGCGCGGCCATCCAGGAGCTGGCACGGGCGGAGGGCTGCAGCGTGGTGGAGGAGTTCGGGGGGCACGGCATCGGCCGCTCCATGCACCTGCCGCCCCACGTGCCTCACGTGGGGAAGCGGGGAACGGGCATCACGCTGCGCTCGGGCATGGTCCTCACCATCGAGCCCATGGTGAACCTCGGGCGCCCGGAGGTGCGGGTGCTGCCGGACAAGTGGACCGTGGTCACACAGGACGGGAGCCTCTCCGCCCAGTTCGAGCACACCATCCTGGTGACGCGCGAAGGCTGCGAGGTGCTCACCCTGCCGGAGCCCGGGTGACGCGCTGGATGCGGACACCGCGAAAGAGGGCTTCTCTTCTTCCCTCGCTCCGGGTAGCCAGGTGCCTCGACCTGCTTCGAGCTGGAGAGCCCGCGTGAACGTGGAGATCCGCTTCCTGGATGCCATTGAAGCGGCGTCCCACCTGGACGCCCTGGTGGAGCTGCTCAGGGACTCCGTGGACAGCGGAGCCTCCGTGGGCTTCCTGCCGCCGCTGGAGACGGCGGAGGCTCGCGCCTACTGGGAGGGCGTGGTGGCGGAGCTGGCCTCTCCCTCGCGCAGTCTGGCCCTGGCCAGGGTGGACGGCCGGGTCGCCGGCACGGCCCAGCTGGTGGAGGCAGACAAGGCCAATGCCCGCCACCGGGCAGAGGTGTCCAAGGTGCTGGTCCATTCGAGCTTCCAACGCCGGGGCCTCGGGGCCGCGCTCATGCGGGCCCTGGAGGAGCGCGCCCGCGAGCGGGGGAAGAGCACCCTGGTATTGGACACCCTGGAAGGGGCTCCCTCCGAGCGGCTCTACCAATCCCTTGGCTGGATTCGGGCCGGGGTGATTCCCCAGTACGCTCAGATCGCCGATGGCTCCCTGCGGAGCACGGTCCTCTATTACAAACTGCTGGGCGCAGTGGGACGGTGAGTTGGATTGACTGGCTGGCGTGGGTTCTCGACGGGAGCACCGCCGGAAACTGCCAGCCGGGAGCCACCTGCTCTTCCGGGGGTCAGGCGTGCTCCCCGAACAGCCCCTGCTGCTCGAGCCTGTCCTGCCGGAGTGCCTCCGGGGCGCTCTGTGACGGCACCACCTCCCGCCCCTGCCGGGCCCTCTTCGACTGACCGGGCCCTTCGCCCGAAGAGCACCCCTTCGGGCGAAGGCGGGTTCTGCCCTTCGCTAGGGAGAGGTGCGGAAGATGAACGCCTCGAAGAAGTCCGAGCTGGGGAGGAGCGTGCCCGTACCGAAGTCCACCGGGGCGAAGAACGCGCCGGTGACCGCGACCTCTCCGTGCCGGGCGACGGCGAGGAAGGCGAAGGGAGCGGCCTGCGCGTCGAAGGTGCGCACCCAGTCTCGCGCGCCATTCACCCGATCGAACTTGCTGATGAAGAAAGAGTTGGCGGGGGTGGCGGGCAGCGGCCCCGTGCCCACGTCATCGCCCGGCAGCGCCGTGCCGATCACCGTCACGTCGTCCTCCAGGTCCGCGCGCACCTGCTGGACCGAGAAGCCAAGAATCCGTCCCCACCGGTCCTCCCCGTCCCGCGTCATCGCGAGCACGAGGCCGCTTCGGTCGGGGCGAGTGTTGGTGAACGTGCGCCCGTCGAACTCGAAGCTGCCGGTGAACTCGCCCACCACCACCACGCGGTTGCCGTGCACGGCGATGTTGCTGAGGCGGATCGCGCCCCTCTCGTCCACTCCCGTCACGTCCTCCAGCGTGCGGGACCAGACGTGCGCGCCGGACGGGGTGAAGCGGGCGACCACGGACAGCTCGGCGCCGGGGCCGGACAGCGTGCCCCCGCCGAAGTCGGCCCTGCCCAGGAAGACGCCCGAGACGTAGACGTGGTTGTCCGAGTCCGTGGCCACGCCCGTGAAGGAGCTGGCGTCTGGCGTATCGAAGACGCGGTCCCACACGTACCCGCCCTCGCGCGTGTACTTCGCGACGAAGGCGCCATCGCCCGTGGACGTGCGGGGACCGCCACCGAAATCCACCCGCCCGTTGATGAGGCCCACCACGAGCAGACGGTCCTCCCCGTCGACCGCCAGCTCCCTGAGGACAACGCGGTCGGCGAGGGACCTTCCCGGGATGTGACGCGCCCAGCGAAAGTCGCCGTCGGAGTCGAATTGCACGATGAACGCGCCCGCCGGTACCAGGCCGCCTCCGAAGTCCACCGGAGCGCTGGTGCTCCCGATGAGGGTGATGTGGCGCCTGTGGTCCGTCACCACCTGGGCGAAGAGCGTGACGGGCTCGTCTCCCAGCTCCTGCGGCTCGCCACCGAAGCCGCGGGCCCAGAGCAAGCGACCCTCCCGTGTGTACTTCACGAGGAATGCGTTGAAGCCATCCGGCTGCGACAGGGGCGGCAGCGGGCCGCTCCCGAAGTCAGGTGTACCCTTGTAGATGCCAATGGCGATGGTGTTGTCGTCCCGGTCGATGGTGATGCCCTGCCCGAGGACCTCCCTCTCCGGAACATTGACGCTGCGGCGCACCCAGAGCGTCCGCCCCTCGCTGCCAACGGCCTGCGCTACCCGGGTCCGAGAGGCGTCTCCTTCGGGCGCCTCCACGGCGCTCGGGCCGCAGCCGACCGAGAACGCTACCAGGGCGAGCAGCACACACCTCGCCCCGCGCATCCACGCAGTTCCTCTTCTCATGGTCCTCCCCCCCTCGCTACACCACGATGTGATTGAGGGTTTCCACGGCCCTCCGCCCGGGCACTCCTGCGCCAGTCGCACGGGCCTGTCCGGAACGGGACGCCCACGAGCCAGGTGACCCGGCACAAGAGCTGTTCGCGGCCTTGTGCAGGCTGGGCAGGGAGACCGTGGGCCTGCCTCAATCCTCCCAGTCCGGTCGTCTCCTCAACTCCTGGGGAAGCTCCTGGGGGAGGTCGTCCCAACTGCTCCAGAAGGCGTAGCTGCTCGGCAGCGCGGTCTGGGCCTTGAACCGCGTGTACCGCCGCTCGAAGCGACGCAGCTCCCAGGGGTCGCTCCCCAGGCCCTCATCCTCGTCCTGGCTACTCACGTAAAGGGAGAGCAGCTTGTGCATCGACGGACACCGCGCCTGCATGCTGGCGAGTTCCTCGCCCAGCTCGTGGCCGCTCATCCCGTGAAGCTTCACGCAGGTGAACTTGAACAAGGGGCTGGTGCCGTTCAGCACGACCGCGTGTTTTTGGATGGCTTGCTCATTCTGCGACAAGATCTGGCTGTACTTCGGGAAGTGCTTCTCGAACAACGCATGGTGGTGCTCGGTCGCGAAGAGGGGATGCTTGAAGAATCTGTTCGTGACCCCCATGGTGTTGAGCCGATCCTTGCGTGACTTGTTCGCGTCGAACCTGAAGACGCCACTGTCGTTGATCAGCCGCCCCTTGCCTTCGATCCAGGGATTGACGAGCTTCGTCCGGGCATAGCGCTCGATGAGGCGCAGCTCGTGCGCGTCCTCGTCCCAGTTCAGGCCATTCTCCCGGACCCGCCACGGGTAGGGCGCCAGGACAGTGGCTCCGTTCTCCGCGAAGAACCCATACGCCAGCTCGTAGGTCAGGTCTCCAATGGGATGCCCATCCACCTGCGACCCCGTCCCATGACTTCCAGGTATCCGCAGGTACTCCATGTGCGCGAAGGCCTGATTGTTCCCGGGATTGGTCACCTCGTTCCGGTTCGAACCATGGGTCGAGAGATAGAGTGTGCACAGCTTGAAGTTGCCTCCATGCATCGGGCCATCGGACAGATCCTCCGCCGCGACAACCCTCACCTGGGTTGCGTTCGGGTAGAGGGTGTCACCAAACGCCCTTCCCGAAGATCCCGTGAAGGAGGTCTGGACCGAGAACTTGCAGGGGTCCAACAGGAACATGTAGACCTCCTTGTCCCTCAAGTCTGGATCCTGCCTCATCAGGTCGGCTATCTCGATGCAGAGGATTGCGCCGCGGCTATGCCCCGCGAGGAAGAAGCGATCGGGGAGGGGGTTGATGGCTTTGATGTCCTCCAGGGTGTCCCGTGCTTTCTGGGACAGCCCCGCTCCCATGAGGGAACCTCTGGAGGTGACCCCCCCGCCCAGGTAGACGCCATCCTTCCCACCAATCTCTTTCGAGCCGACGCCGTCATTGATGTATTTGTAGGCGGTGACCCCGCGCGTATTGTCGATATATTCTTTCGGCGAGATCAGCTTGTTTTTCTTGCGTTTGCTGATGCGGCTCCATTCGAGGGCAGCGCACTGCACGTGCAGCCTGACCAGCAGGTTCGTCGGTTCGTTGCGATTGTGGCTGGTCCCAATGTTGAAACAGTAGAAGTCGACGGTCATGGGCTTTCTCCTGTCTCGGGGGAACGAGCACCCGTCCTCGCGGAACGGTCCCTCTTCGCAACAGGCGCGGCCATTCTACGTCAAACCCTCGGACAGCAGAGCGGAGATGGGGCCGAAAAAGGAGACGGGCCGGAGGCGAGAAAAGCCTCCGGCCCGTAACCCAATGGGCTCAACCACCTGACCGTTCAAAAAGACAGGATTTGGACCTGTCTCCTCCGGGCTCCTACTTCACGTCACCGCTCGCGGTGGTGCTCGAGGCCGGGCTCATCAGGATGGGCGGCCGGTCCTTGCCCTCCATCGCGCGCTGCAGCTCGATCTCCTGCAGCAGCACCGCTGGCGCCACCGTGGACACCGGCACGTTCCCGCTCTCCGCTCCGCAGTACCCGTTGAAGATGCCCGCCTTGCGGCCCGTGGCCATGATCCGGTTGATCGACGACAGCGGCGTCCCGACGA
>NZ_DASVSO010000198.1:0-23389 GCF_036388035.1 Archangium sp. | reverse complement strand
ACGAAGATGTAGCCCGGGAAGAACTTACGCTTGGACGTCCTCTTCTCGCCCTTCACCATCTCGACGACCTGCTCCATCGGGATGAGGATTTCTCCGAACAGGTCCTGCAGACCCTCGAGGCGGATCTTCTCCTCGAGGCTCTTCTTCGCCTGGTTCTCGAAGTTCGAGTAGGTGTGGACCACGTACCATTTCATCGCCATTACAGCTTCCCCCAGATGGCGGGTATCCACTCAACCATAAGGTTGTAGGCGAGGGTGTCGATGAAGAAGAGCAGGACGGCCGCCACCACGGAGGCGACGATGACCGCCACGGTCGACGCCTTGGTCTCCGCCCAGGAAGGCCAGGTGACCTTCATCAGCTCGGAGGCGACCTCCAGCGAGAGGCCGTGCGTCTTGGGGTGCAGGTAGGCACCCACCACGAGACCCGCGGCCAACAGGAAGCCCACCAGGGTGGAGACCTGCCAGTCGACGCCCTCGATGACGGTGGGATCGCTCCACCCCGCCCGAGCCCAGATGAGGCCGCAGACGTGCTCCAGGAAGAGCGCGAAGATGAGACCCGCGATGAGGTAGAAGATGACGACGAGCCGCTTCGGGTCCATCCCCGAACGGTTCGCCTGCTGGCTGGCCTCGGATGCCGCTGCCATGGTTCCTCGCTGACTGAGCGCTACCTGGTACTGAAAACACAGGGACCCCCGGTACGTGGGTACCGGGGGTCCCTGCAACTAACAACTGGCAGGCCAGGAGGGATTCGAACCCCCAACACGCGGATTTGGAGACCGCTGCTCTACCGTTGGAGCTACTGGCCTAAAGAACACCGGACCACAACAACTGAACTAGACCTTACCTTCCTTATGGACGGTATGCTTCCGGTCGCGGGGGCAGTACTTGCTCAGCTCGAGCTTGTCCTGGCTCTTCCGCTTGTTCTTCGTCGTGTAGTAGTTCCGCTCCTTGCACTGCGTGCACTCGAGCGAAATGATGCTGCGATTACCTCTGGGCATGGCTTGACTCGATAGGCACGAGGGGAAAGCTGCTTAGCACAGCTCCCCCTCGGGGTTAACCACTAGCTGGGGCGGGCCCGAAGCCCGCCAGCCAACTAGGCGATGATCTCGGCCACGACGCCGGCGCCCACGGTACGGCCACCCTCGCGAACAGCGAAGCGCAGTTCCTTCTCCATGGCCACGGGGGTGATGAGCTCCACCTCGATGGCGATGTTGTCGCCCGGCATCACCATCTCGACGTTGTCGGGCAGCTTCACCGTGCCCGTCACGTCCGTGGTGCGGAAGTAGAACTGCGGGCGGTAGCCCTTGAAGAACGGAGTGTGGCGGCCACCCTCCTCCTTCGACAGCACGTAGATCTGGGCCTTGAACTTCGTGTGCGGCGTGATGCTGCCCGGCTTGGACAGAACCTGGCCGCGCTCGAGGTCCTCACGCTTCAGACCACGCACCAGCGCGCCGATGTTGTCGCCCGCCCGGCCCTCGTCCAGCAGCTTGCGGAACATCTCCACGCCCGTGACGACCGTCTTCTGCGTCGGACGCAGACCGACGACCTCGACTTCCTCGCCCACCTTGATGATGCCGCGCTCCACGCGGCCGGTGGCCACCGTGCCACGGCCGGCGATGGAGAACACGTCCTCCACCGGCATCAGGAAGGGCTTGTCGGTGGCGCGCACCGGGGTGGGGATGTAGCTGTCCACCGCCTCCATCAGCTTGAGGATGGACTGCTCGCCGATCTCCGAGGTGTCCCCCTCGAGCGCCTTGAGGGCCGAGCCCGGGACGATGGGGATGGAGTCGCCGGGGAAGTCGTACTTCTTGAGCAGGTCGCGGACTTCCATCTCCACGAGCTCACGCAGCTCGGGGTCGTCCAGCATGTCGACCTTGTTCAGGAAGACCACGATGTAGGGGACGCCGACCTGGCGGGCGAGCAGGATGTGCTCGCGCGTCTGGGGCATCGGACCGTCGGCGGCCGACACCACGAGGATGGCGCCGTCCATCTGCGCCGCGCCCGTGATCATGTTCTTCACGTAGTCGGCGTGACCGGGGCAGTCCACGTGCGCGTAGTGACGGTTCTTCGTCTTGTACTCCACGTGCGCCGTGGAGATGGTGATACCGCGCTCGCGCTCCTCGGGGGCCTTGTCGATCTGGTCGTACGCGAGGAAGGTCGCGCCGCCCGTCTTCGCCAGCACCTTGGTGATGGCCGCCGTGAGGGACGTCTTGCCGTGGTCAACGTGACCGATGGTGCCGATGTTGACGTGGGGCAAACTTCTGTCGAACTTTTCCTTACTCATCGCTGCTCCTCACGAAGCCGGCTTGCCGGCGAATCGGGGAAAGGTGCTGCGTCCTGCTCCAAACCTGCACAAACGTCAACCTAAATCGCTCGCTCCCTCTCCAAGAAGGCGGAGCGATCACCGGTTCAGCACGTCCTTTGGTGCGGGCGCGTAGTGGCTGAACCGCATGGTGTAGGTGGCTCTTCCCTGGCTGCGGCTGCGCAGGTCGGTCGAGTACCCAAACATCTTGGCGAGCGGCACCTGCGCGTGGATGGCCTGCACGCCGCCCGGCCTGGGGTCCATCCCCAGGATCTTCCCTCGGCGGCCATTCAGGTCGCCGATGACGTCGCCCATGAAGTCATCCGGGGTGACGATCTCGCAGTCCATGATGGGCTCGAGGAGCACGGGGTCCGCCGTGCGCACGGCGTCCCGGAAGGCCATGGAGCCGGCGATCTTGAAGGCCATCTCGTTCGAGTCCACGTCGTGCATGGATCCGTCGTAGGCCTCGACCTTCACGTCCAGCATCGGGTAGCCCGCGATGGGGCCGCTCTGCATGGCCTCGGAGACGCCCTGCTTCACCGCGTCCACGAACTCCTTCGTCACCACCCCGCCGACCACCTTGTCCTCGAAGACGAAGCCGCCACCCGGCTCGTTGGGCGCCACCCGCAGGTTGATGTGGCCGTACATGCCCTTGCCACCCGTCTGGCGGATGTACTTGCCCTCGGTCTGCACCGGCTTGGTGATCGTCTCGCGGTAGGCCACCTGGGGCTTGCCCACGTTGGCGTCGACCTTGAACTCGCGCAGGAGCCGGTCGACGATGATCTCCAGGTGCAACTCGCCCATGCCGGCGATGAGTGTCTGCCCCGTCTCCTCGTTCGTCCTCACGCGGAACGACGGGTCCTCCATCGCCAGGCGCGCCAGGCTCGTGATGATCTTGTCCTGGTCCGCCGTGGACTTCGGCTCGATGGCCACGTCGATGACGGGCTCGGGGAACTCCATCCGCTCCAGGATGATGGGGTGCTTGTCGTCGCAGAGCGTGTCGCCCGTGGTGGCCAGCTTCAGGCCCACCACCGCGCAGATGTCACCGGCGTAGCACTCCTGGACCTCGTCCTTCTTGTCCGCGCGCATCTGCACCAGCCGGCTGATGCGCTCGCGCTTGCCCTTCACCGAGTTCCACGCCGCGCTCCCCGCCTCCAGCTTCCCGGAGTAGATGCGCAGGAACGTCAGCGTCTGGGACTGGAACGACGGGTCATTCATGATCTTGAAGACCAGGGCGCTGAAGGGCGCCTTGTCGTTCGTCTCGCGCGTCTCGTCCGCGCCCTTGGGGCTCTTGCCGTGCACCGGCGGCACTTCCAGCGGGTTGGGCAGGTAGTCCACCACCGCGTCCAGCAGCGGCTGCACGCCCTTGTGCTTGAAGGCCGAGCCACAGAACACGGGGAAGATCTTCAGCCCCAGGCACCCCTTGCGGATGGCGCCGCGGATCTCCTCCTCGGTGAGCTCCTTGCCCTCGAGGAACTTCTCGGTGAGCGCGTCGTCCTGCTCGGCGGCCGTCTCGACGAGCTCGCTCCGGGCCGCGTCGGCCTCCTCGCGGAACTCCTCGGGGATGTCCACCACGTCGAAGCGGCTGCCCTGCTCCGAGTCGTGGAAGACGAGGGCCTTCATCCGCACCAGGTCGATGACGCCGCGGTGCTTGTCCTCGCTGCCCAGCGGGAGCTGCAGGCGCACCGGACGCGCGCCCAGCTTCTCGCGGATGGTGCCCACGGACATCGCGTAGTCCGCGCCCACCCGGTCCATCTTGTTGATGAAGCAGATGCGGGGGACCTTGTACTTGTCCGCCTGCCGCCAGACCGTCTCGGACTGGGGCTCGACACCGTTCACCGCGTCGAAGACGGCAATGGCCCCGTCCAGCACGCGCAGCGAGCGCTCCACCTCGATGGTGAAGTCCACGTGGCCTGGCGTGTCGATGATGTTGATGCGGTACTTCTGATCGCTCCGGGTCCAGAAGGCGGTGATGGCGGCCGAGGTGATCGTGATGCCGCGCTCGCGCTCCTGCACCATCCAGTCCGTGGTCGTGGTGCCTTCATGCACCTCGCCCATCTTGTGGATGGCTCCCGTGTAGAACAGGATCCGTTCCGTGGTCGTGGTCTTGCCGGCATCGATGTGCGCCATGATGCCGATGTTGCGATAGCGCTCGAGCGGGTACTCGCGAGGCATTTTCCCTCAACCTCTCCAGAACGGGACGGGGCGAAAGCCCCCTCCAACCACGAATCAACGGAAACGGATGTCAAAGACCTGCAACACCCGGACGCGGGAGGCCGCATCCGGGTGTCGGGCACTTCAAGACGCCAAGAACTACCAGCGGTAGTGGGCGAAGGCCTTGTTGGCCTCGGCCATCTTGTGCGTGTCCTCGCGCTTCTTCACCGCGTTGCCGCGGTTGTTGGCGGCGTCCATGATCTCGCCGGCCAGCTTCTCCATCATCGTCTTCTCACCACGCGCCTTGGCGTAGGTGATGATCCAGCGCATGCCCAGGGCCACGCGGCGGTCCTGACGGACCTCGACGGGAACCTGGTAGGTGGCGCCACCGACGCGGCGGCTCTTCACCTCGAGCACCGGCTTGACGTTGTCCAAGGCCTTCTTGAAGGTCTTGAGGGGGTCCTCCTTCGCACGCTCTTCGATGACGGAGAAGGCGCCGTAGCACACCCGCTCGGCGATGGACTTGTTCCCCTTGCGCATCAGGTCGTTCACGAACTTCGTGACGAGACGGTCCTGGAACTTCGGATCGGGAAGGATCTTGCGCTTGGCTACTACGCGACGACGAGGCATTGCTTTCTGTCCCTTACGCCCCACTCCCATGCACCCGGGAGTCTTAGGAGGGGCTTCTGCTGCGTTTTCGAAATCAAGGCGCGCTCCCCAGGGTGCGGGGTAAGCGGCCTGAAACTAGAAGCGAAGGTGATCGACCCGAATCAGCTCGGGCGCTTGGCGCCGTACTTGGAACGGCTCTGCTTGCGGCCCGCCACGCCCACGGAGTCCAGCGTGCCGCGGATGATGTGGTAGCGAACGCCCGGGAGATCCTTCACACGGCCGCCGCGGATCATCACCACCGAGTGCTCCTGGAGGTTGTGACCCACGCCGGGGATGTACGAGGTGACCTCGATCCCGTTCGTCAGACGAACACGCGCGACCTTGCGGAGCGCCGAGTTCGGCTTCTTCGGAGTGGTGGTGTACACGCGGGTGCAGACACCACGCTTCTGAGGGCACTCCTTCAGAGCGGGGCTCTTGCCCTTGATGTTCAACTTCTCGCGGCCCCTGCGGACCAGCTGACTGATGGTTGGCACTGAGCTTCTCTTCCTTCCCGAATAACCCCGGGTGGGTGTCCCCGGGGGCGCATACAAACCTACAAAAGCGCTTGAAAAAGGGCCGCGAGTATAGGGAGGGGACACCCCATGTCAAGCACTGCCGGCCCACGGCATTGCAACCGGGGGCAGCATGGGGGTCCATTCCTACATTCGGACGGCAGGCTCGCTCCTCTACCCTCCCAGCCGCTAGAAGTCGAGGACCATCACGATCGCGTCCTCGGGAGCCTCACCCTCGCCCACATAGTAGTTCGGCCGCACGCCTACCTGGCGGAAGCCGAACGACTTGTAGAGCTGTATCGCAGGCTCGTTGCTCCGGCGCACTTCCAACGTCGCCAGGCAGCACTTGCGCGCTTGCCCCTCGGCCAGGGTGGCCTCCATCAGCCTGCGCCCCACCCCGCGCCGTCGGTGCTCCGGCGCCGTGGCCACGTTCAGCACATGGACCTCGTCGTGGACGATCCAGAAGATGGAGATGCCCAGCAAGCGGCGGCCTCCCTCCGGCAGCGGCTCCTCCAGGAGGAAGATGACGGACCAGTCGTGGTTCAGCTCGCGCTGCAGCAGCTCGAACGACCAGGGGTTGCGGAACGAGGCCTTCTCCAGCTCCATCACCGCCGGCAGGTCCTCGCGCGTCATCCGCCGGATCACGAAGGGCGTCCCCTCCCCCGCCCTCTCCATCGGACGGGGCTCCTCCCGCATCCGCCTCATGGTCGCGCCTCCCGCGCGAAGGGCGCCACCCGCCGTACCCGGGCGCTCTCCCGCACCTGCTTGAACGCATCCTTCGCGAGCTCGCCGTAGCGCTCCCGGACCAGCTTCTCCCGGAGGGCGTCCCGCACCGACTCGTACGGCCCCCCCACCGTCCCCTTGTGCTGCTCCCAGTACCGCCGCACGTCCGCCTCGCTCACCTGGGCCCGCAGCCGGATCCGGCTGTCCAAAATGCGCTCGGCCCGCACGCCCCGCTCCAGCACCGCGGTGAGTTGGTCCAGGTCCGCCTCGTGCCGGGCCAGGAAGGCCAGCAGTGCGGGCTCGCTCTCGAAGCGCTCACGGAACGCCTTCAGCCGCGCCTCCACCTCCGAGCGCTCCGCCTGGAAGGCCTGGAGCCGGTCCGCCCCCGCCACCAGCAGCCGCTGGTTGATGGCCAGCTCCAGCGCGTTGCGGAGCGTCTGCTCGTCGAGCCGCGCATCGGCCGCTCGCACGCCCCCTCGCTGGACGAGCGCCACCCGGCTCTCGAACTCCAGCTCGCTCAGGGTGAGCACCTGATTCTCGATGACGGCCACCACCCGATCCACCAGGCGACCCTCGGCCGCCGGGGCTTCCTGGGAGGGGGCCTCGGGAGCGGCCGTCCAAGCGGCAGCCACCGGCATCAGCGCGAGCCAGCCCACCACCCACCCGGTTCTCGCTCCTCGTCGGCGCGGTACGCCCATGCCCTCTCTCATCCTCCGGCCACTTTATACATCCGGAGCGAAGCTCACACGCCGTGCTGGCGATCGCCCCGTGGCAGGTTACGTTCTTGCAGTTGGAGGGCGGTAAACCCCATGGCGGACGACTACTACCAGATTCTCGGCGTGTCCCGGACGGCCTCAGCCGACGACATCAAGAAGGCCTTCCGCAAGCTCGCTCGGCAGTACCACCCGGACGTCAACCCGGGGAACAAGGCGGCCGAGGAGAAGTTCAAGCAGGTCAACTCGGCCTTCGAGGTCCTCTCGGACGAGAAGAAGCGCAAGCTCTACGACGAGTTCGGCGCGGAGGCCGCCAAGATCGGCTTCGACGAGAAGAAGGCCGAGCAGGTCCGGGCCTACAGGGCCGCTCAGTCGGCCGGTGGCGGCATGCCGTTCGGCGGTGGGGGCGGCGGTGGCGGTGGCGTCGACTTCGACCTGGGCGATCTCTTCGATCTCTTCAACCGCGCCGGCGCCGGCCAGGACGTCAGCGACATGTTCGGACGTGCTGGCGCCGGAGCCCGTCCCCCCAGTCCCGCCGGTCCCGCGGCGGGCGAGGACATCACCGCCACCCTCTCGCTCAGCTTCAAGGACGCGCTCTCCGGCGCCGAGCGCGCCATCTCCCTCCAGCGCCCCGGCCGCTGCCAGCGCTGCCAGGGCTCGGGTGAGGTGGGGACTCCAACCACCTGCGCCACCTGCGGCGGAACGGGCAGGGTGCGTCGCAGCGGCGCGCTCGGCATGTCCTCGAGCGGCATGTGCCCCGCCTGCCGCGGCACGGGCCGCACCGCGCCCCCCTGCACTTCCTGCCGGGGCTCGGGCGTGGTGGAGGAGACGACGCGCCTCACCGTGAAGATCCCCGCCGGCGTCCAGACGGGCTCGAAGATCCGGCTGTCCGGCCAGGGGGCGGCGGGCTCGCGGGGTGGCCCCCCGGGGGACCTCTACATCGAGACGATCGTGGCGGATCATCCCCTCGTGCGCCGCGAGGGCGACGATCTCTACATGGACCTGCCGGTGACGGTGAGCGAGGCCATGCTCGGCGCCGAGGTGCGCGTGCCCACCTTCCAGGGCGAGGTGACGGTGAAGGTGCCCGAGGGCTCCCAGTCCGGCCGCCGCATGCGGCTCCGGGGCCGGGGCGCTCCCTCCCTCAAGGGCGGGCCCACGGGAGACTTCTACCTCACCCTCCAGGTGAAGGTGCCCGAGCAGCCCTCCCAGGAGGCCCGCAAGGCCGCCGAGGCGCTCGCCCGGTCCTACCAGACAGATGTCCGGGGCGCGCTGCAGCTCTAAATCCACGGCCGGCCACTGGCCATCCAACCTTCTTGCGTTAGGTTGCGCCGCGTCCTACACGGCGCCCAAGAACTCGTATCCACTCGCGGAGCACTCTTCCTCATGGGCATCTTCGATTTCCTCGGCGGTGGTTCCGGCCCCGAGAAAGCCCTCAAGCTCAAGTCCAAGGTGACCCAGAAGTACGGGGACCCCACCACCCGCCAGAAGGCCCTCCAACAGCTCGGGGAGATGAAGTTCCCCGAGGCCGTCGGCGTCCTGCTGCAGCGCTACAACATCACCGTGGAGCCCCTCACCACGGACGCGGACGAGAAGGAGCTCGTCTTCGAGTTCATCAAGGGCTTCGGCAAGGACGCCATGGGCCCCGTCACCGACTTCCTGCGCAAGAACGAGGCGGCCACCTCCTGGGCCCTGCGCATCCTCGAGGCGCTCGTGCCCCAGCCCGAGGTCACCACCATCGCCGTGGACATGCTCGCCGAGCTCAGCGGCAAGTACATGCGCAACTCCGAGAAGCTGGTGGTCCTGCTCCACTACGTCACCGGCAAGGCCGACCCGCGCATCGCCCCCACGGTGCTGCCCTACCTCGAGGACATGTCGGACGAGGTGAAGCTCGCCGCCCTCAAGGCCCTCGGCCCCCTGAAGTACGAGCCGGCGCGCGAGCCCATCCTCAAGCTCCTCGCCAACAAGGAGATCGCCCGCCGCGTGCAGACGGCCGCCCTCGGGGCGCTCCAGGAGAGCGGCTTCGGCGTCCAGGGCTACCGCGAGAACGTGGAGGCCGCCATGGCCGAGCCCTACTTCCTCGACGGCAACGGCCTGGTGCAGCGCCGCGCCTGAGCCTCCCAGGTCGTGTGTGACGCCCCGTCCGTCCCCTCTCCCACGGAGAGAGGGCCTCGGGGCGCGGGAGCCCTCCAGAACCCAGCGGGTCAGGTCCCTTGCTCCCTCCCTGTGTCATCCACCGGACAGGGCAATTGTCCTGCGGGCGCCCCTGTTGGGGGGAGGTGCCGGGTTTGGTTTCCAGCCCGGCCCCGAGTGACGCAGGATCGGCTCCGAGAGGCGCACGCGTCGCTCCCCATGTGGACGGGCTCCAGCGCGCCGCCCCCTGTTGCCGAGGTCGCTCCGTGCCGAAGAAAAAGGTTCCGCATCTGGCTGAGGTCGTCACCCTCCGTCCCGAGGTGAAGAAGCCCACCCGGCGCACCGTCAAGCCCCAGCCTCCCCTGGAGACCGAGGCCGCCGAGCGCGCCCTGGTGGAGATGTCCCAGCACATCTCCTCCAGCGCCGGCCCCACCGAGGCCCTCCGCTCGCAACTGCAGATCATCCACGGCCTCATGCAGGCCAAGGCCTGCTACGTGGCGCGCTTCGAGCCCTCGCGCAACCAGCTCCACGTGGAGCACGTGCGCGGCCGCTACGACGATCGCATCACCGCCGCCACCCCCGAGCAGGGCCTGGTGGGCCGCGCCTTCGCCGAGAAGGCCATCCTGCGCGATGAGGAGACCGTCGCCGTGCCGCTCGACAGCCCCCAGGGCGTCAGCGGCGTGCTCGCCATCCTCGCCCCGCGCCGGCAGGTCTCCGACTCCATGCTCTCGGCGCTCGCCGGCCAGCTCTCCGCCTCCTACGAGGTGGCCCGCCTGCGCGACGACAGCGCCCGGCGCAACAAGGACCTGCAGACGGCCATCGCCGGCCTCAAGGCCCTGGAGCAGAGCCGCGACGAGCTGCTCGGCAACGTCTCGCACGACCTGAAGAACCCCCTCACCACCATCAAGGCCTACCTGGCCATGATGGGCCGCGAGAAGCTCGGGGGCCTCTCGGATCCCCAGCGCCGCGCGGTGCAGGTGTGCGACCGCAGCGCCGACCGCATGCTGCGCATGGTGAATGATCTGCTGCTCATGTCCCGCCTCCAGGCCGGGAAGATGCAGCTCAACCAGCGCCCCTTCGGCCTCAAGTCCGTGGCCGAGGAGGTCATCCGCACCCTCACCCCCGTGGCCGAGCAGGCCAAGGTGCAGCTCACCCTGCCCGCCTCCGGCGAGGTCTTCGTCCGGGGTGATCGCGAGCGCATCGCCGAGGCCATCCAGAACCTCGTGGAGGCCGGCATCCACCGCTGCGAGGCCGATGACACCGTGGAGCTGCGCGTCTCCGTCGAGGACGGGCTCGCCCTGCTCACCGTGAAGGACAGCGGGCCGGGCCTCGGCAACGAGGATCTCGAGCACGTCTTCGATCCCTTCCACCGGCCCGATGGCGGCACCCGCGGGCAGGGCCGCAGCCTCGGCCTGCCCCTGGTGGCCAAGATCATGGCGCTCCACGGCGGCCGCGTGGAGGCCTCCAGCACCCTGGGCGAGGGCACCTCCTTCCAGCTGGTGCTGCCCATGTTCGCCGGCGCCGTCAGCGCCCCGGACGCGGCCCAGGCCGGTCCTCGCGCCGGTGGCATCCTCCTGGTCGAGGACGACGCGGACTGCCGCGAGGTGCTCCAGCAGGTGCTCGAGCAGGAGGGCTACCGGGTGATGTCCACCTCGGGCGCCGCCGAGGCGCGCTCCATCCTCTCGCACATCCGCCCGGCCATGGTGCTGTTGGACCTGCGGCTGAGCGAGGAGGACGGGCGCTCCGTGCTGCGCTTCATCCGCGGCAACGAGTCGCTCGCGGACGTGGCCGTCTACATCATCTCCGGCGCCAGCGACGTCTCCACCCTCGGCGCCGGCCAGGGTCTGGACCGTATCGACGGATTTTTCGAGAAGCCACTGCAACTGCCCCGGCTGCTGGACACCGTGGCCGCCGTGGTCCGTCCGAGCCGCCGCAACCCGGCCGTGACCTGAAAGGCCGCTCCGACTCGATGCGTTGACAGAAGGTGCGCGGAATACGTCGCGGCTTGGCTTAGTATCCGCGCCGATCCAATGACTCCTTCCGTCTACACCCGCTATCGGACCGCTTTCGTCGAGGCGCTCGCCCAGTCCCTGGGCGTGCCCGCCTCCGAGATCGACTCGCAGGTCAAGCCGGCCGACCCGGCCCACGGCGACCTGTCCTTCCCCACCTTCCCCCTGGCCAAGGCCCAGAAGAAGGCGCCGCCGGCCATCGCCGCCGCGCTCGCCCAGGGCCTGAAGGTCCCCGGCCTGGAGGTGGTGGCCGCCGGCCCCTACGTCAACGCGAAGTTCGCGGCCATGCCCTTCACCGCCGAGGTCATCGACACGGCGCGCTCGCAGGGCGTGCGCTACGGCGGCGGCGACGTGGGTGCCGGCAAGACGGTGGTCATCGACTACTCCTCGCCCAACATCGCCAAGCCCATCGCCTTCCACCACATCCGCTCGACGGTGATCGGCCACGGCATGGCCAACCTGCACCGGGCGCTCGGCTACAAGGTCGAGGGCATCAACTACCTGGGCGACTGGGGCAAGCAGTTCGGCCTCGTGGCCGTGGGCTTCCAGGAGTACGGGGACCCGGCGCGCCGCACGGAGATGGCCCACCTGGTGGAGGTGTACGTCAAGGCCAACAAGCGCGCGGAGGCGGAGCCCGCCTTCGACGAGCGCGCCCGTGACTTCTTCCGCCGCATGGAGGCCGGGGAGCCCGAGGCGCTCGCGCTGTGGAAGGAGTTCCGCGAGACGTCCCTGCGCGACTTCGAGCGCATCTACGCCCGGCTCGGCGTCAAGTTCGAGCACATGGAGGGCGAGAGCTTCTACCAGGGCAAGATGGACCCGGTGATCGACGAGATCGCCCGCAGGCCCGGCGTCAAGGACTCCGAGGGCGCCACCATCGTGGACCTGCCCTACGCGGAGAACGAGCCGCCGGTGCTGCTCAAGAAGAACGACGGCAGCACGCTCTACGCCACGAGGGATCTCGCGGCGGCCATCGACCGGCACGAGCGCTTCCACTTCGAGAAGTCGCTCTACGTGGTGGCCACCGACCAGTCGCTGCACTTCCGGCAGCTCTTCCGGGTGCTCGAGGCCATGGGCCGCGAGTGGTCCAAGCGGATGACGCACGTCAACTTCGGCCGTGTGCACGGCATGAGCACGCGCAAGGGCACGGTGGTGCTCCTCAACGACGTGCTGGACGAGGCGAAGTCCCGCGCCCTGGAGAAGGTGCAGGAGAACATCCAGGCGGGGAAGATGCAGACGGACGATCCGGAGAAGCTCGCCGAGCAGATCGGCCTGGGTGCCATCGTCTTCGGCGACCTGAAGAACCGCCGGGCCACCGACTACACCTTCGATTGGGACGACGTCCTCGCCTTCGAGGGTCATACCGGCCCGTACCTCCAGTACGCCCACGCGCGGACCAGAAATGTCCTGCGCAAGGGGGGCGGGGCTCCGGCCTCGTATGAGGCGTCGCTGCTCACCCTGCCCGAGGAGCAGGCGGTGCTGCGCGCCATCGCCCGGCTTCCGGTGGTGGTCCAGGAGGCGGCCGAGCAGCTCGAGCCGAGCTTCGTGGCGCGGTGGCTGCTGGACCTGGCCGCCGAGTTCAGCCGCTACTACACGCTGGGCAACCAGGATCGCAGCAAGCGGGTGCTCGTGGAGGACAACGAGCCCTTGAAGGCGGCGCGGTTGGCACTGACGGATGCGACGCGGGCGGCCCTGGCGGCCGGCTTGTCGCTGCTCGGCATCGCTACTCCTGAGAACATGTAACGAGGCACTCGTGGAAAAAGGGGGGCAGCACGTGGACACCTCATTGATTCAGGCCGCCAGTCCCAACGAGGCACTGAAGGAAGAGTTCGGCCCCATCTCCCGGGTGCTCGGACAGCGTTACTTCGATGGGATCCGCTTCCCCGCCGAGGCGGAGGACGAGCTGCGCTCGCTCCACGCCAAGGGCTTCGTGGTGCACGTCATGCGCACCACGGCGTGGATCAACTTCCTCTACCTCGCCTGGGCCATGGTGCGCCGGGCCCTGCCCCCCGTGCGGGCGGTGGTGAACCTGCGGCCCTGGTTCACCCGCCCCTTCCGCCAGACGGCGCAGCGGGGCGACTTCGACGTGCGCTTCACCTACGCCCGGCGCCAGGCCGGCAGCGGCCTCATCTTCCTCAGGAAGACGGCCCTGCTGAGCGCCGCGGGCAAGGACATCGAGGAGAACCCCTTCCCCTCCCTGGTGGCCATGGCGCGCAAGAGCGACCGCACCGTCTACCTGGTGCCGGAGCTCTTCGTCTGGGAGAAGCGCACCTCCCGCATCAAGCCGAGCCTCCTGGACCACGTCTTCGGCAGCCCGGACGCCCCCGGCTTCGTGCACTCGATGGTGGCCTTCTTCCGCAACTACCGCCGCGCGCAGTTCCGCGTGGGCGAGCCCATCGACCTCAAGCGCTTCATCGAGGAGAACGCCGAGGACTCGGACGAGGTCATCGCGCGCAAGGTGCGCAGCGCCCTCAACCACCACCTCGCCCGTGAGACGCGTGCCGTCTTCGGGCCGCCGGTGAAGTCCACCGACCGCATCATCGACGAGACGATGCGGGACCGGACCCTGCGCAAGTCGCTGGACGCGGTGGCCGCCGAGAGCAACCGCCGCACCGAGAGCGTGCTGCGCCAGTCCCGGCGCAACCTGGACGCCATCGCCGCCAAGCCCAGCCCCACGACGCTGGCCTTCGTCGCCCCGGTGCTGGCGTGGGTGTTCAACCGCATCTACGACGGCATCGAGGTGGACGAGGCGGGACTCAACCGGGCCCTGAAGGCCGCCAGCAAGGCCCCCCTGGTGCTGTGCCCCTCGCACAAGAGCCACGTGGACTACCTGGTGATGAGCTGGATCCTCTGGAACCGCGGCTACGCGGTGCCACTGGTGGCCGCGGGCGCCAACCTCTCCTTCTGGCCGCTCGGGCCCATCCTCCGCCGCTGCGGTGCCTTCTTCCTGCGCCGCTCCTTCAAGGACGACAAGGTGTACGCCGCGTCCTTCAAGTCCTACGTGAAGAAGCTCGTGCACGACGGCGTGCACCAGGAGTTCTTCCCCGAGGGCGGCCGCTCGCGCACCGGCAAGCTGCTGCAGCCCAAGCTGGGCATGTTCACCTGGCAGGTGGAGGCCGTGCTCGAGGGCGCGCGCAATGATCTGCTCTTCGTGCCCGTGTCCATCGACTACGAGAAGGTGGTCGAGGGCGGCAGCTACTCGAAGGAGCTGGCTGGCGGCGAGAAGAAGCCGGAGGACCTCAAGGCCCTGCTGAGCACCCCCAAGGTGCTGGCCGCGCGCTACGGCCGCATCCACCTCACCTTCGACGAGCCCCAGTCGCTCGTGGAGCTGATGAAGAGCCGCGGGCTCAACCCGGGCCAGCCCATCTCGGACGAGCAGAAGAAGGGCCTGGTCCGGGCACTGGGCAACCGGATGATGTACGGCATCAGCAAGGTGTCCACGGTGACGCCGCACGCGCTGGTGAGCGCGGCCCTGCTGTCCCACCGCCGGCGCGGCATGACGAGCCGCGAGCTGACGGATCGCATCACCATCCTGCGCCGCATCGCCGAGGAGGAGAACGCTCCCCTCTCCAAGACGATGGTGAACTCGCCGAGCAACCCCGAGGCCATGGGTCCCATCCAGGACGCCATGCGCACGTTCTGCTCCGACGAGATGGTGCGCACCCAGACGGCGCGCGGCGAGGTCATCTACCACGCCGAGGACAACCGCCGCGGCGAGATGTCCTTCTACAAGAACACGCTGATGAACCTGGTGGCGGCGCGCAGCCTCGTGGCCAACGCGCTGCTCGTGGGGGCGCCAGCGTCATTTGACGAGGTGAAGGCCCGGGCCCTGTGGCTGTCCCGGCTCTTCAAGGTGGAGTTCATCTACCGGGTGGGCGCGAGCTTCGACACCATCTTCACGGAGGTGGTGGAGCGGCTGGTGCGGATGGGACTGATGCTGCACCAGGGAGACACCCTCAGCGTGGCTCCCGAGCCGCACGCGCGCCCCGAGCTGGAGTTCCTGTCGGACCTGCTGCGCGACTACCTGGAGGCCTACCTGATCGCCACCCTGACGCTGCAGGAGGTGCCCACGGGCGCGGCGCAGGACCGGAAGTCCTTCGTGAAGCAGGCGCTGGAGCTGGGCCGGGCCGAGTACCTCTCGGGGCGCATCACCGCGGCCGAGTCCCTCGCCAAGGTGACGCTGGAGAACGCGGTGACGTACATGCTGGACCAGCGCTACCTCGTCGAGGAGGACAAGAAGCTGAAGCTGGGGCCCACGGCGCCCGACGTGGCGGCGGCCAAGCAGTTCGCCGAGGAGATCCGCCGCTACCTGCGCCACCAGTGAGCCACCTCCCCTCTCCCCTCCTCGGGGAGAGGGCGGGCTTCACGGCGCTGTACGGAAGGGCACCCGGACCTCGCGCGGGAGCGCATTGCCCTCGAAGTCCGTCAGCGAGGTGCGCATCACCAGCGTGTAGGCCGTGCCCGGCTCGAAGGCCCCCGCCTCTGCGCTCACGGTGACGGTGTAGGGCACGTCCCCGCGCTCGATGTCCTCGTCCACGTCGGGCGGCACCGTCAGCACGAGGGGCACCTCCGCCCGGCCCTCGAAGACGGCGATGCCCGGGCGCAGCGTGCGCGCGTCCATCGTCTCGGAGAAGAGAATTCGCAGCGTGCCGTCCAAGGGCAGCGTGCCTCCAGCGCCCGGCTCGGTGGACACCACCTCGGGGGGAGCCGTGTCGCGCGCGGCGAGGAACGGATCGCCCGGCTCCAGGCACGCGGCGCTCCCCAGCAGGCCCACGAGCAACAACCGGCGCATCAGCGACACCCCTTCTGCGCCAGGCTCGTCTCGGTGTGGCACTTGAGGCAGGGCCTGTCGTTGGCCGCCGCCAGCCGCTTGCACGCCACGCCGAACCCATCCGGGTGCGGGTTCACCTGCCGGCGCTCCGAGCGCGCCGAGTGGCAGCTCATGCAGGACTCCTCGCGGTGGCAGGACACGCACGACTGGAGGTCTCGCGAGGCCATGACACCGTGGTGCTGGGGCCCCGGCACCTCGACCCAGGTGTTGTAGTCCGGGTGGATCTTCACGTTGCGCGGGCGCAGCGAGCGATCCGCGTCCATCCCCACCCCCGTGCGCTCGTGGCACGCGGCACAGAAGGACTGCATGCGGTGGCAGCTCGAGCAGCGCGTGGAGTCCTGCCGCGCCTGCACCGGGTGCAGCGTGAGGTAGTCGTTGGGGTGCACCGACAGCGGCTTCTGCAGGGCGTCGTGGCACGTCTGGCAGTAGGACTCCGCGTGGCACGACAGGCACGTCTGCCGATCCACCGAGGCCCGGCTGCCGTGGTTGAACTCGTACCGGGGCCCGTGGTCCATCCCCAGCGGGTTGCCCTGCATCGGCCGCAGCACCCCCGAGGGGAACGTGAGCTGCAACCGCCCCGAGGCCTGCGTCGGGTGGCAGGTGCCGCACGCCTTGGAGGCCACGTTGCCGTCATGGCACTCGAAGCAGGTGGCCATCTTCGGCAGCTGCTGCCGCGAGGCGAGCTGCACGTCCGTCATGGCGCCATGGCACGTCGTGCACGGCACCTTCTTGTCCACGTGCACCTTGTGGCTGAAGAGCAGGTTGGCGGTCGGCACGTCCACCTTCGCTGGCGCCAGGCGCACCGTGGGATCGAACCCCGGGTGGCACGTGCCGCAGCTCGCCGCCGGGTCCGTCTTCTCACCCTTCCGCGCCGCCTCGATGTCGTGGCAGGACTCGCACTCCTCGTGGCCCGGGAGGTTGCGGTCCTTCACCGAGCCACTCGCACGCGCCGCGTCGTGGCAGGTGACGCACTCGGCGCCCGCCTCCAGGTGCTGCTTGTGGTCGAAGCGCAGCGGGATGTGCTGGGCCGGGTAGACGGCGAGGCTGCGCTCGCGCCCCGTGGCCGCCCAGGTGATTCCAGCCGCCACGAAGGACAGGACGAGCAGCCCCAGGGCTGTGCGGTACCGGCGGTCCATTACAGGCTCGCCTTCAGGTCGAAGAGGAAGAACACCTTGGAGTCCCAGCGGGTGAACGGGTTCACGTTCTGCTCGAGCACCAGGGACACGCGCGCCGCTCGGGTCAGCACCTGGCTGGCCCACACCTGCGCGCCGAAGAACTCGCCCGCCAGCAGCGGGTTGAACGCGTCATCGATGCGCGCCACGGAGAGCCGCCCATCCAGGCTGAAGCGCCCCTCACCGAAGCCATAGCCGGCGGTGAGGTCCGTCCAGAGCTGCGAGCCCCCGAAGCCCCGCCGGTACGACACGTCCAGCGCCGAGCGGAAGCGGCCCCACCGCAGCGCCGCGCCCGCCGAGCCTCCCGCGGTGGAGGACGGGGGCCCCCCGGGCTCCCGCGCCGCCTCCGCCAGCCGCAGGCTGCTGTTGAGCTCCGTGTGGTACAGGCTCGCCACGCCCTGCGCGTAGTAGCGCAGCGGGCCTCGCGGGAAGAAGTCCACGCGCACCCGTGCCTCGTCCCTCGGGGCGAAGGCGAACCAGTACCAGATGGAGTCCGCGGAGAAGACAGGTGAGAGCCGCAGCGCCTCGCCGCTCACCGCCAGCCGCTCCCCATCCCACCGCACCTGCGCCCGGGCCTGCGCGAGCCGCATCCGCAACAGGTCGAAGTCCACCCCCGCCACCGCGCCCAGCCCGAGCCCCCGCCCATAGCGGGCCTCCAGCGTCGCGCGCTCGAGGTCCGTCTTCCCCAGCACCAGCGCCCGGCGATAGCCCAGCGCGGCGGACACGCCCTTCAGGTCCTCCAGCAGCAGCTTCGCGCCGTACACCGGCTCGGGGGCCGTCAGCGTCGGGTCCGCCCCGGGCACGCCCTGCTCGAGCCGCCGCTCATCGCTCTCCCGCGTCCCCTCGGGCTGGTACACCGACGAGGCCAGGAACCCCGCCCCCTTCACCCACAGCCCCCCGTACGCCTCGGCCCCGAGCCCCAGCCGGCTCACGTAGCGCACCCGCGCTCCATCGAAGACCAGGAGGTCCGACACGTCTCCGTAGACCTGCCGCCCCAGCCGCCCCTCGAAGCCCTTCCCCCCGTACCGGACGAAGGCGTAGAGCAGGTCCGCCTCCTCCGAGCGGAGCCCATCCACCTTCGCCGCCTCGCCGCGCGGCAGGCCGAAGTCCGCGAAGAGACGCAGGCTGGACTCGAAGCCCACGTCCTGCCCGGTGACGAGCTCGTACCCGGTGAGCCCCAGGTACTGGACGATGCGCCGGCGCGGCAGCAGCACCGGCTCCTCGGGAGACGCGCCCCTCCAGGCGCGGATCTGGTACACCTGCGCCTCGGTGCGAGCCTCGAGCTGGAACGCGGACGCGGACGCCGTCCCCGCCGCCAGCAGCACCACGCACGGGCCCGCCCCTCGGAGAACAAGTCGCCCCACGGTCTGCATCCAGCCTGGTGTTCGTCGCGGGAAGCGCATCAAAGTCCGGGCATTATAGGAGCGCCTCACTCCAGCGCCTCGTGTTTCGAACGCCCCTCCTCGCAGCCGGAGAACGCCGGTGGAAGAAGTCACCCCCAGCCCCCCTCGGACCTCCTGGGTCGACCCCCGTACCGTGGCCGTGGTCGCCACGGGCGTCGTCTTCATGGCCTTCCTGGTGGTCGGGCTCGCGGTGCAGCCCTTCAACGTGGCCTTCGGCATCTGGTTCACCGAGATCTTCGTGTTCTTCGGCCTGGGCTGGTACGTGCTGCGCATCACCGAGAGGGAGCCGGTGCGCTACACGGGCCTGTCCGTCCCGAGCCTCGCACCGGCTGCTTTCGGGTTCATCCTGGGCGTGGTCAACTTCTTCGCCATCGTCGCGCCCGTGCAGTACGTCTCCCAGTCGGTGCTCCCCAAGTCGTGGCAGCAGATCTACGACATGGCGAGCATCTTCCGCGGGCAGACGCCGGTGGAGCTGGCCCTCATCGTGGCGAGCGTGAGCCTCGGGGCCCCGGTGTGCGAGGAGTTCTTCTTCCGGGGCATCTTGTTCCAGGGGCTGAAGGCACCGGGAGGCCGCTCCCACCACGCGCTCGTCATCTCCGCGGTCGTCTTCAGCCTCTTCCACCTGGATCCAGTGGGCTTCCTCGCGCGCATGGAGCTGGGCCTCCTGTTCGGCTGGCTGCTGCTGCGCACCGGCTCGCTGTGGCCGGGCATCCTCGCGCACGCGGCCAACAACATCGTGTCCACGGTGCTGTTCTTCGTCGCCAAGGACATCGAGTCCCCGCAGACCCCCAGCTCGCGGGAGTTGCTGGCCCTCTTGATGATCGCGCTCGTGGGCAATGGAGTGCTCTGGGGGTTGCTGGCCGGGGCGCGCCACTTCCCGAACCTGCTCGGGGGCCCTCCCCGCCCGGAAGTCCTGGAGGCCCCGGAGGGACCGGTCCGGGTGGAACCTCTTCCCAACCTCCTGCGGCGGGCGACCCCCTGGATGTTCGCCGCGGCGCTGTCGCTGGGGGCCTACGTGCTCCTGGACACGCGCGGCATCCAGCTGAGCAAGATCGACCAGCAATACCAGCTGTCCCCCGTGCCCAAGGACGCACCGGACGCACTGCACGCCGAGCGCGAGGCCCTGTACCAGCTCCGGCTGCGCGCCCGCCGGGGCGAGGTGCCGATCGAGGCGTACGTCCAGGAGCGAGCGAGACAGTCCCGACAGAAGAGGCGCGATGTTCCCTGAGGGGGGCTGTCCCCTCTTGCCCGGGAAGAGGGCCGGAATGAGGATGGACGCGTGAGAACAATCACCGCGACACGCTACGTGACACCGCTGCGCGAGGGGGGCTCGCTGCCGGCCATCGTCGAGGCGGAGGACTCGGGCCTGTACGTCCTGAAGTTCCGGGGGGCGGGCCAGGGAACTAAGGCGCTCGTCGCCGAGATCATCTCGGGCGAGCTGGCGCGGGCGCTGGGCCTGCGGGTACCGGAGCTGGTGCTGGTGGAGCTGGATCCGGTCCTGGGCCGCGCCGAGCCGGACGGAGAGATTCGCGATCTGCTCAAGGCGAGCGCGGGGCTCAACCTGGGCATGGACTACCTGCCGGGCTCCATCACCTTCGACCCGACGGTGGGCCCGGCACCGGAGGCGGCGGAGGCCTCGGCCATCGTGTGCTTCGACGCCTACGTGACGAACGTGGACCGCACGCCGAAGAACCCGAACCTCTTGAGCTGGCACAAGAACCTGTGGCTCATCGACCACGGCGCGTCCCTGTACTTCCACCACGCGTGGGACGACTACCTGGAGCGCAGCCAGAGCCGCTTCCCGGCGATCAAGGATCACGTGCTGCTGCCCTGGGCCTCGGCGCTGCCCGAGGCGGAGGCGAGCCTGCGCCAGCGGCTGACGGCGGACCTCATCCACCACGCCGTCGGGTGCGTCCCGGAGAGCTGGCTGGGAGCCGGAGCCGAGCCCCGCTTCGCCACGGCGGCGGAGCACCGGGCGGCCTATGCCGAGTACCTGCTGAAGCGCCTGGAGGCGGCGCCGGCGTTCCTCGAGGAGGCGCGGCGTGCCCGGACCCAGCTTTGATTACGCCGTCGTGCGCGTCGTCCCGCGCGTGGATCGCGAGGAGTTCATCAACGCGGGCGTCATCCTCTACTGCCTCACCCGCCGCTACCTGGAGGCCCGGGTGGAGCTGGACGAGCGGCGCCTGCTGGCGCTCGCGCCGGACGCTGACGTGGAGCTGATCCGGAGCCACCTGGAGTCCATCCCGCGCATCTGCACGGGGGGCAAGGCGGCGGGGCCCATCGGACAGCTGCCGCAGAAGGAGCGCTTCCACTGGTTGGTGGCGCCCCGCAGCACGATGATCCAGACGGGCCCCGTCCACACGGGGCTGTGCGAGGACCCGACGAAGTCCCTCGAGCACCTGCTGCAACGGATGGTGCGGCCCCCCACGGGAGGGCCGCACCGCTGACTCAGAGGAAAGTGTAGGAGGCCACGGTGAAGACGGGGCCCACCATGGCGGCGGTCAGCATGTCGCGGGCCACGTCACCGTGGACCTCCACGCGCTGGCCGTCCTTCTTGAGCTTCCGGTCTCCTCCGGCGAGCTGGTAGGTGCGCCCGTCGTCACCTTCCAGCACCCAGACGCCCGTCTCGATGTCGAGGAACACCACGCGGCCGGTCAGCTTCATACCGCCGTCTCCTTGCGCAGCATGGCCCGCGCGATGATGAGGCAGATGAAGGTATTGACCACCAGCCAGGGCATGGCGAGGAACGAGAAGGGCAGCCACGCCAGCGCGGGCGCCTTGGCCCAGGCGGCGTAGGCGAGGAAGCCCGCGAAGCCCAGCGACAGCCCGCCGATGGCCCCGCGCAGCCCCTGGAACTTGATGGCCAGGAAGGACAGCAGCAGGGGGATGAGGGCGCTGTAGAAGAGCGGGTTGGCCATCTTGCCCCGGCCGAAGATGATGCGCTGCCAGTCGGGGATGGGGAGGTAGGCGGCGTCCACCACGTCCCCCGCCACGCCCGAGGCCCCACCGAACCACGAGCGCGCGAAGAACACGCCCACCGTGGCCAGCAGCAGCGGCACGAAGAAGCTCGGACGGAAGAGGACGTTGAAGTAGCCCGGACGCTCGCGCCCGCGCATCGTCAGCAGCACGAACGCCAGCAGGGCCAGGGCCCACCACAGCGACGGCCAGCGCGAGGCTCCACCCCCGAGCGCCGCGAGCGAGGCCTCGGCGTTCAGCAGCCCATGCCCGTACTCCTCCGTCCAGGCCTGGCCGCCCACCCGCTTCGCGCCCGCGTAGAGGGCCTTCTCCACCTCGTCCGGCCCCTTGGCGCCCTCGGCGTACAGCAGCGCCGCCACGGCCGCCACGTGCGGGGTGGCCATGCTCGTGCCCTGGTAGGCGGCATAGACGGAGCGCGAGACATCGCGCGGGTCGATGGTGTTCTGCAGGATGCCGCCCGCGTCGCCCTGGCGCTTGTCACCACCCGGGGCCGCGATGTCCAGCTCCTTGCCATAGGACGAGTACGGGGCGCGCGTGCCACCCGGGCCCACCGCCGCCACCGCCACCGCGCCCGGGTAGGCCGCCGGGAACTCCACCCGCGCGCGCCCGGCGTTGCCCGCGGCCGCCACCACCGTGACGCCCTTCTTCCGGGCGTACTCCACGGCGTCCGCCATCACCTTCGAGTGGCCCCCGCCACCCAGGGACATGTTGATGACCTTGGCGCCCTTGTCCGCCGCGAAGCGGATGGCGTCGGCGATGTCCGCCGACGTGCCGGAGCCGAAGTGGTTCAGCACCTTCACCGGCATCAGCGTCGCCTCGAAGGCCACGCCCGCCACGCCCTGGCCGTTGTTGGTCGCCTGGGCGATGGTGCCCGCCACGTGCGTGCCGTGCCCGTGGTCGTCATTGGCGTGCTCGTCGTCGTTGACGAAGTCGTAGCCCGTCTTGAACTTCGCCCCCTTGAGGTCCGGCACCTGCTTGAAGTCGTCGTGGTCCTCGTAGGCGATGCCCGTGTCCAGCACCGCCACCACCACGCCCTTGCCCCGGCTCTCCTCCCAGGCCTTCGGCATGTGGATCATCCGGAGGTTCCACTGCTTGGGGTACTCCGGATCATTCGGGGTGTAGCCGTCCTTGCTGGGCGCCTCGCTGGGGGCCTCGAGGTCGGACGCGGCCGCCTCCGCGGGCGGCACCGAGTACGTCATCAACGGCTCGGCGGACTCGACGGCCGGGTTCTGGCGGATGCGCGCGAGCACCGCGTCCAGGTCCCCCACGCCCCGGGCGATCGTCACGCCCGACTGCTGGCCCTCCACGGAGTTGAACTCGAGGTCCACCCCCCAGGCGGACTCCCAGGCATCGAACTCGGCCTTGGTGGTGCCGTCCTTGAAGTCCACGACGATGCCGCCGGGCTCCTCCTCGGCCACGTCCCGCCGCGAGGGCTCCACGACCGGCGTCTCCTTCGCCTCGGAGCCGTCCGAATCCGAGCGGGACGCACAGGCCCCCGCCGTCACCGTCAGGGCCAGCGCCACCAGGGCCAGGGTCAATCGCTTCATGGGCATGGGTGCTCCTTATGACGACCCATACGAACGAACGGCGGAACGATTGGGTCTGAATCGAGTCTGGTCGACACCCCTCCCGGGGGGCAAGTTCCCTCCGGGACGAGGAATCTTCGTGAATTCAACGGGTTACACGGCATCGGTCACTTGCCCGACAGCAGCTTGAGCCACGCGCGGACGGCTTTTCCCACCAGGGGAAGCGCGTGGTGGAAATTGGCCCCGGCCCCTTCCACCACCTCCAGGGTGCCCCCCGCCTCGTCCACGGCCCGG
>NZ_DASVSO010000197.1:0-4495 GCF_036388035.1 Archangium sp. | reverse complement strand
AGGAGTTCGAAGCTTTTTCGCAGATGGAGTGTGTGCGACGCCAGGTGTGGCCGAGTGGGCACGTTGAGCTTCGTCGCGTGGAGTCTCTCTGTCTGACCGTCGTTCAGGATATGTGCACGCGCTGTGTCCTCGCGGTGCGTGTATGGGATAAACCACCGAACACCCGAACATCGCTCCTCGCGCTACGTGACGCGGTCGAAAGGTATGGACTCCCCGAGGTGGTGTACACCGACAACGGGTCGGACTTGAAGAATGGGTTGATCTTGGCGGTGCTGAATGCCGTTGGAATCTACCACGCGCACTCGGAGCCGTATCGACCGCAAGGGCGCGGGCAAGTGGAGCGGGTCGGTCGCACGATCAAGGAAATGATTTTGCCTCACCTACCCGGGTTTAAAGGCGGCACGCACTCAAGGATCTGGGCGGACGCTGACCTGCTTACTCTCGAAGAGATCGAAGCCGTGCTGGCAGATCGCATAGAGGCCTACTTCAACCGTCGCATACATCGGACAACGCGGCGTAGCCCGCGCGAGCATTACGAGTCGGAGATCCACGCACGACAGCTCCATGGACTCACCCGCGTGGAGGTCACCCCAGAGGTCTGGCTGCCTCTACTTTCTATCCAGGATGAGGCGGTTCTGCAGAATTGCGGGATTGAACTCAACGGGCACCACTACTCCTCGCCTGGATTCATTGAGGCGTTGAACGGACGCCGGGTGCGGATCTACTTCGACGAATACCGGCCCGACACTATATACGTCGCACTGCCGAACCCCCGCGGGGAGTTCCGGTTTCTCGCCGTAGCTGAACGGACGGACGATCCCTCCTGTCCTCCTCCCACAGCTTGGGCATTTCGACGAGACGAGCAGCGGTGGCTTGAAGCTCGGCAGGCGGAGAACACCGAGCGGGAGCAACGTCATTTGGAGCTACAACGGCTACAGGAAGTAAGGCTGAAAGGGGAGGAGCGCGGACGAGCCCTCGCCGACGCGGTGCTCCCCGGCTCCCCTTCGCTATCTGCCCCAGAGGCGCCTGTGGCGCTCCTCGCTGGAGGCGCCGACCTCCCTACCTCGGAAGCTGCGCAGACCGTCGACGACAGAACCGTGGCTCAGGCAACAGAGCTTCCGATTGTGGGTCAGGTGGACTCACTTGAAGGCTACCTTCGTTTGGTGGCGAGCAGACGATCCGATCAAACAGCCCCTAAGACCGTGTAAATCCTACCGTCGAACCCCGGGCAACCGAGAGGTGATTTTATGCAGGAGTCAGCCGGTGGTGAGAGTGATAGCGCAATGCCGGCCGAATTGGTCCCCTCGGGGCCTCCGCCAACTCGCCCTACAGCGCTGCTTGCGACGGGTCCTTCCGCGCCCGTAAGACGCCAAGGCCTCGTGCGCTCTGATGACGAGATCACACGAGTGGCGGAGCAACTGTTCGTCCGCTTCGATCCCACGACCCCGTCACGGATGATCGCTTCGGCGCTCCCCACGATTCAGCACTGCTATACAAAGGGGGTGCTAGCCTCAATTGACGAGCGTCTCGGAAGCACGGTAGTCGATCATGGGAGGCTCTACTTGCAGGGCAGTCAGCTGGGCGTCGGTACCACGACACTCGTGAGTGATTACGGACGAGCGTACAACTACATGGCTGGCTCGACTGGCCATCCGCAGCGGGTTGCGGTCGTGCGAGTGTTCGCAGGCATGACCGTGCCGGCGAAGATGTTGGAGCTCCTCTGCAACTATATGCGGTCGCCGCTGTCGATCCCGGAGCTGCGCTTTCGGTCCCTCGAGACTCTTGCCGAACGATTCGTTTTCGCTGCACGGCAACTACGCGTCACCACGATCATCTTTGATCACATTCATCACGCCTCGGGCGCGGCCCTGCGGCTGATCGGGGATCTGATGCTTGCCTCGGATCCGCGCTTACAAGTTCCGTTCGAGCGCGACGAGTTTAGTCCGCCGCCCCCGCGGCTGGGTATCGTCCTCGTAAGCCACATCGCGCCGGAGAACCTCTTCTCAGACGCTGAGGAGGTGCTCCATCTACTCGAGGGCTCTCATGTGCTGATGGGCCGGTACGAGACGGCGGAAGATATCGGTGAGATCCTACGGCGGGCGGGGATCGGATTGGATGATCTGGATTTATCATGCATGGATGATGCGCTCATGGCTCAGATCGTCCTGGAATGGACGAGTGGCCTCCTTTCTTTAATCAATCCGCTTCTGCGGGTGCTTCTATCAACAACACAATTGGAGGGACAGCTCCGGCCTTCACTTGAGACCCTGCACACCGCCCTCCCGTATCACAGGCACCTACGCGAGAAGATTCTCCGGCGGCGGGACCCATCAGTGCAGGGAGACGAGTTCAAAGCACTTCTAACGCGCGCGGCCGCCGTCGCGAGTGGTCACCGCACTCCTGTGGCCATCGCGTCAGGTTGCGCCGAAGGAGCACAACGGGTTTGTACTGGCGCCGCTGAGCCCACAGGCGCGACGAGCAGCGCCGCGCCCTCTCGACGTAAGGAGATCGCCGCGAAGAGGAAGGCGACGGAGGAAGGGCGCCGCAAGGTAGTGCGCCCTGTACAACGACGTCGTAGGCACTGATGAGCGCGGGGTTCACCGTCCGGCGAGAGGAACTCTGTGCCGCCGCCGAGCGCGCACTCGGTCTCGCCGTGCGGAGACTTGGTCACGCTGCATGGGGAGCTGATATCAGGCAAGCGTGGTCCGAGGCTAATTGCGGAGAAACGCCGCCAGCGCAGACGCAGGGCCAGTGGACCCTGGTCTTCGAACCGGCCGTTGCTGGTGGACGGGTGCTGCAGCGTAGGATCGGCTCCGTCTTTCTGTTCAGCCTCGTGAGTGATCCGCGATCATCAACGATTCCTTCCCGTAGAAGCTCACGCGAGATCCTTGAACGGTGCGCGAAGGCTGAAGCGGTGCTCCGCCACGCTGTGCATAAGCACGGGGTTCTGGTGTCTTCCCGTCAACTCTTGGACGCGTGGCCAGAAGTTCTGAACGGTCGTCCGCCGGCGATCCGCCACCACTCGCCATTCTCCTCATGGCAACTGATTTTCGCTCCGGCGCTCGCGGTAGGGCGGGTCACCGTCGTGATGTATGGGCGTGAGCAATTGTACGGTCTGGCGGAAGGAGCGGAAGATGTCCCCGAGCGCGTTGGCCGCGACCATTCCCTCGTGTGGGAACAAAGGTGTGAACTGGTCGAGGAGGCGCTCCGACTCGCAGGCACTCGAACGGGGACGATGGTTGTACAGGAGGACATCTTCAAGTCCTTGCAACAACTCGGATCTGCTGAGGCTCCACCGGACCGGAAACACCTCCCGTACGCTCTCGATTCGCTTGTTCGTGCAGGCAGAGTGCGCTGGGTGATTCGGCGCGCACGCAGATACTACGGGTCCGCGGCTCACCCCGAATTGATTCCGCCCCTTCCGAGTTCGATGTACGGCAGAGTTGAGGAGGCTGTACACCGAGCCGTGGAGAGAATCGGAAGTGCGGTGACCTTTCATGATATACGGGCGGAGATCGACGGAGACCCAAGGCTGTCACTGAATGGAGCTACGGTCAGCCGGTGCTTCGGTGCTCTGGTTCGGTGCGGAAGAATAACCTCCATTCCAGCTTTGAGACCCAATTCCCGGGACCTGTACTACTCAACTCCAGATGGGCCGCAGGATGTGAAGGCGGGCACCGAGTACCCGCTCGATAGGTGCTATCGCGCCGCACAGTCGCTCTGGGCGCGAACCGACCGCTGCCCGTTCACTGGCGCCGCGCTCCGGCTCCACGCCGAAACTGACCCGCAGTTGAGAATCTCAGACTACAGCCCAAGCGCTTGGTCTCACGCCCTCTCTCAGCTGGAGAAATGTGGTGCAGTGACCCGGATTCAGATGACCGATGGGTCTATAACTCGATGGGCTCCGACTGAGGAGTGGAACCGCCTTGGCGCCGAAGCTCAGGAGCGTTGCGTTCAAGGGTCCGCTGGTGGTCAAGACCGGGATAGCTCGTTCGAATCGGTGGCTCGCTTCGGTGCGCTGACAAATTCCACCGATCCGGAGTCCGCTCCTAAGTTCAGCACCTACCAGATGGGGGGGCCACCGTTGGCACAGCTCCTGTGCCGTTTGGTGAAGGTCACTCAAGATGATCTCGCGCGGAAGCACCCGGATCCGCACTCGGCCGAAGTGGTGCGGAAACGTCCGGTCAATGTCCGTGAGATCACACAGACCCTCGGGAAGAACCCGGAGTTGGCACCTCCGCTTCAGTGGCCCTTACGTGACGCGTTGAGTCACGCGGCGCGATTACGATCCCGCTCGCGGACACGAGAGATTGTGTCAGTCGGCCGTGTGCTCAACTGCACATACTACAACGTTGCGGATGATCCAACCGGCGCAATGTACGTGGCTTACCTTTCTGCGTTGCGAGCGGCTGCTCAGCCGGATCTCTCTCGTTCCCTCCGGAACCTGCAGTCTGCGGCCCAGTCGTCCGGGAGCGGCGTTGTTCCTCTTCCTGCA
>NZ_DASVSO010000196.1:0-4827 GCF_036388035.1 Archangium sp. | reverse complement strand
GAAGGCGGCGCGGGCCCTGTACGACAAGGGCATGCAGGAGGCGCGCAAGGCCTTTCCCCAACTGGCCGGCGGCCCCCCGCAGAAGCATCACATCCACCCCCGCTACCTCGGCGGGCCGGACAGCGGACCCACCGTCAACTTGGACCCTGCCTATCACCAGCTCATCACCAATGAGTTCCGAAAGCATCATGGGTATGGACTTGGTACGCCAAACCTGAAACGGGCCCTGGAACTCATGCGGCTGGTCTACTCGAAATACCCGCTCCCTGGAGTGCACTTCTGACCATGCGAGAAACCATCGAACTCAGCATCTCGTCGGACAAGGCAGCGTCCTTCCTTCCTCCAGAAGTGGGCGAAGACCGGGGGTTGACCCGACGTCTGGTGCTTCCATCGAATGACCCGCTCCTGGAGAAGATACGAGAGCACGAGCAGGTATGGCAGCGGTGTGGCTCGACGATGCTGACCTACTTGGAAATCCACCGCGAATACACGCCCAAGGAGTTGCGACAGGGAGAGCTGTTGTGGCTTCGCGTGCGTCCCTTCTTCGAGCCTACGGGGGAGGACTGCGGCACGGTGTACGACGAAACGAAAGCCTGTCCGAAGTGTGGTGTCGGCGCCAGGCAGGTAGGGCCCCTGCACCTGGAGTTGAAGCGGATACCCAAGCGGGACATCGCCCGGACCCTGGGTGGAGAACTGGTGGTATCGGCTCGGCTGGCCGAGGAGATGAATGCCGCGGGCATCCGTGGCTACGAGCTGGGTCCCGTGGTGAGCCGGCAGGGCAAGCCAACCCCGCACTGGTATCAGCTGCTGCTGCCCAAGTGCCTGGTGGAGCTGGCGCCTCAGACTCGGGTGGGCGCCGACTTCTTCGTTCCGGAGCCCGACGCGGCCCGCTGCCCGGAGGGGCACGTGGTCGGGTTCGACGTCCTCTCAGAGCTCTACGTCCAGCGCTCCAGCGTGGGCGAGGTGGACTGGCTGTGCACGCGCCAGGCCGTGGGCCCTCGCCTGGGTGCCTACCGCCCTCTACCCCCGTTGCTCATCTCCCAGCGGCTGTACCAGTTCCTCACGGCGCGCAAGGTGAAGCGCTTCGACGTGGAGGTGGCCCACCTCGTCTGAGCCTACACCCCGAGCGCGCGAGCTGGATGTCATTGCGTGCCGCCCAGGTGCCGATGTTCTGCCGCTGGATGGCCGCGGCCATCAACTCCGGGAACTGGTCCGGCGTGCAGGCGAAGGTGGGGATGCCCAGGGCCGCCAGTTGTGCGGCGTGGTGGCTGTCGTAGGCCGGAGTCCCCTGGTCGCTCAGGGAGAGCAGGCAGATGACCACCACGCCACTGCGCACCAGCTCCGCGGCCCGCTGGATCATCCGCTGCGCGTTGCCTCCCTCGTACAGGTCCGTGATGAGCACGAGGATCGTCTGCGCCGGCCGGGTGACGATCTGCTGGCAGTACGCGAGCGCCCGATCGATGTCCGTGCCACCACCGAGCTGGGTGCCGAAGAGCAGGTCCACCGGGTCCGAGAGCTCCTCGGTCAGGTCCACCACCGCGGTGTCGAAGAGCACCATCCGCGTGGTCACCGCGCGCAGCGAGGCGAGCACCGCCCCGAAGATGCTCGAATAGACGACCGAGGCCGCCATCGAGCCGCTCTGGTCGATGCACAGCACCACGTCCCGCAGGCTGGAGCGCTTGCGCCCGTGGCCCACCAGCTTCTCCACCACCACCGCCTTCCGCTCGGGCTGGTAGTTGCCCAGGTTGGCCCGCAGCGTCCGGTCCCAGTCGATCTCCGCGCCCTTCGGCCGGCGCGTACGCGAGGACCTCGACAGCGCGCCACGAACGGCCCGCTCCGTCGGGGCTCGCAGGCGCCGCTCCAGGTCGTCGACCACCCGGCGCACCACCTTGCGCGCCGTCTCCTTCGTCTTCTGGGGGATGACCTTGCGCAGCGAGAGCAGCGTCGCCACCAGCGACACGTCCGGCTCCACCGCCTCGAGCATCTCCGGCTGCAACAGCATCTCCGTGAGCCCGAGCCGCGTCATCGCATCGCCCTGCATGACGCGCACGACGGAGGCGGGGAAGTACTCACGGATGTCGCCCAGCCAGCGCGCCACGTGCGGCGAGGAGCCTCCCAGGCCCGCCTTGCGCTCGGAGTCGTACAGCGCCGAGAGGGCCCGGTCCATGCGCAGCTCGGCCTCGCCGAGGGAGGCTCCCAGCGTCCCCTGCGCGGGCTCGCCCAGGACGAGCCGCCAGCGCTCCAGCCGCTCCTCTTCAGCCGACTTCGCCAATTCGCACCCCCAGGATGGTGGACAGCACCGGCAGCACCCGCGCCACACGCTCCGGCTCCAGCTCTTCCGTGACCGCCTTCGCACTCCCCCGAGCCGGTGCGGAGGAGAGCTGCTTGACCCGCTCTGCCATGGCGCGCCGCTCGGAGGTGCTGAAGTCGGCGAACGCGCGCCGCACCAGCGGCAGGTGCTCGACGAAGGACTCCCGTGTGAGGCTCGCGAGCCACCCGTCGAGCGCCGACCAGAGCTCCTGACGGTGCAGGAGCAGCAGCGCGCTCCCCGAGACGAGTCCCTCCAACCACGACGCCGCCTCGGCGGGAGGCACGGCCGTCGACAGCGCCCTCCGGGCGAGCGTCCCCAGCTCCTTGTCCTCCACCCGCCCGAGCTCCACCCGCAGCCGCAGCGCGGCCCCTCGCACGAGCCCGTGCACGGCGTCCCGGTGCACCAACTGTCCCAGGGCCTCCGCCCACGCCTCGCCGCGCTCGCCGCCCTCCAGCAACGCCACCGCGGCGTGCATGGCGCGCACCTGGTCGCGGCGCGTGCGCGCGGCCTCGTCATCGAGCGAGATGCACGCGCCGGACAGTCCGATGAGGATGCGCTCGAACAGCCCGTCGGCGATGGCGAGGATGGGGCCGGTGGGCGTCTCGCGGACGCTGCCGTAGCGGACCGCGTGCGCCAGGGCCGGGAAGGCCTCCATCAGCTTCGGCACATCCGCCGAGCGCGTCGAGAGCTCCTGCACGTGGCGCAGCACGGTGTCGATGGCGGCGGACAGCTCCGCGAGCAGGGACGCATCGAGCAGCGCCGTCAGCGTGCCGAGGTCCGTCGCATCCGTGGCGCGGGCCACCACGCGCCCCGAGGCCGCCGACTCCACCGTGTTGCCGAAGAGGCTCGCCTCGACGACGCGCACGGCCAGCTCGGGCTCCCACTTCAGGCGCCACGTCTCGCGGAAGGTGCCCGTCGAATTCCGGGGGTCCTCCTCCGGCATGCCCCAGGGGATGTCGAGCAACTGCAAGCGGTGCAGCAGCCGGCTCCGCTCCCGGTCCATGTCCTTGCGCAGGTCCAGCTCCTGCAACTTGCTCTCGGAGGAGGGTGGCAGGCGCAGCGACTTCTGGAGCGCGGCCAGGTCGCGGGCGAGCGGGACGGAGGGCACCTCGGAGGGGACCACGCCCAGGCCGGTACCGACCTCGAGCTTCTCGTGGACGAGCGCCAGCGGGGTGGCGTCCCCGCCGCACAGGACGGCGAGCGCGGCGTCTCGCAGCTCCGCCAGCCCCACGGTGGAGAGGCCCCGCAGGGCCGCGAGCGCCTCGGCGAGCCGCACCGTCTCGATGACGTTCGCGGAGGAGGCATCCAGCCCCTCGGCGCGGAGCAGGTGCGCGATGCGCGTGGCCCAGGTCGTCACCGGCCGCTCGGGCGTGAGCCACAGGTGCGCGTACCACCCCGGGGACTCCACGCCCGCGCCGTACCCGCTGCGCCAGCCGAGTCGGTCATACGTCCAGGGAATCCACGTGGCCGCCACCTTCACCTTCGGCAGCCCGCGCAGCAGGGCGTCGTCCTCGCGGGCGGGCCGTGGCTGCACGAGCGCCGGGGCGTGCCACGCGCCGCACACCACGGCGAGCCGCTGGAAGCCGTCCTTCTTCGCCTGGCGGATGCTCCGGCGCATGTGGGCCTCGCGCCGGGCCTCGCGCGGTGGCAGCTCGCCCTCGCCCTCGCGCAGGGCGGTCATGGCCTCCAGCACGGCTTCGAACACGCCCTCGGGGGCACTGCGCTGCTCGATGAGCTGCTCCCACCACAGCTCGCCGTCCTCGTAGCCCGCCGCGCGTGCGAGCGCCCCGAGCGGGTCCGTCCGGGGCGAGCCCGGCGCCTCCGCCGCCTCGACCTTCTCGGCGTTCTCCTCCTCGGGGGTCATCTGGTGGGTCTGCGGCAGGTCGATGAACCGCACCGGGAGGTTGCGCTCCAGGGCGTACTGAATGGCCTGCCACTCCGGCGAGAAGACGGCGAAGGGGTAGAAGACGGCCCGCGCCGGCCGGTCCACCGCGTAGACGAGCAGCGCCACCGGAGGCTTCATCTCCGCGTGGGCCGCGAGGGGCAGGAGGGCGTCCGCCTCCGGTGGGCCCTCGATGAGCACCACGTCCGGCTGGAGCCGTTCGAGCGCGGCCCGCACGCTGCGCGCGCTGCCCGGGCCGTGGTGCCGCACGCCGAGCACATGCACCGACGGGCTCGACTCTCCGCTCACAGCACCTCCATGCAGGCGCGGTAGAGGTCCTTCCAGCCCTCGCGCTCCTTCACCACCGTCTTCAGGTACTCCAGCCACACCACCCGGTCCTGCACCGGGTCCTTCACGATGGCGCCCGTGAGGCCCGCGGCGAGGTCCGGCGCCCGGAGCACGCCGTCCCCGTAGTAGCCGGCCATGGCCAGCCCGCCGTTCACCACCGAGATGATCTCCGCCGTGGACAGCGCGCCGGACGGCGTCTTGAGCTTCGTCGCGCCGTCCTCCGTCGCGCCGCCCCGCAGCTCGCGGAAGAGGGTGACCACCCGGCGGATCTCCTCCAGGGCGGGCT
>NZ_DASVSO010000195.1:0-11572 GCF_036388035.1 Archangium sp. | reverse complement strand
CGGCGCGGCCCGCTGAGTCCGAGCCTTCCCGCGAGGGTCAGGCGTAGCGTCGCTGGGTGAAGAGCCGGCGCGCGGCGAAGAGCGCCAGGCCCCCGAGGCTGAACCGGCCGAGCGGCGTGAGCCCCAGGAGAAGCTGGGTCGAGGCGCGCTGTCCCGGGGTGAGCCGCTGGTACCAGGCCATGCGGCGATGCGTGAGGAACTTCGAGAGAAGCCAGCCGTTGAGTGCCTTCTTCAAGAGGGCCATGCGGTGTCGCTCCTGTGAAGAGAAAGGTGTTCCGCGTCCAAACTGAGGACGCGGCGGCACGGGGACAGCCCAGCCCTGGGCGGGGGAGGCCCGCTCGCCTGCCTGCTCCACGAGCGGCGCGGCGTCTGTTCTCCCGGGACGCGCCATCGTCCACCAGCGGGCGTCTCGGCACGTCGGACGGGCGGGGTGGACGTGCGGCGGGCGCGCAGTGCCTACCTTGCTCGCGGCTCCGGGTGCATCGGCGCATCCGGTCGAGGGAGGCAGGGGATGAAGGGGTTCATCTTCGAGGAGTTGAATGGTGGGGCGAGCTGCCGCACGTACCTCATCGTCAATCCGCGAACACGCGAGGCACTCATCGTGGACCCGGTGCTGGAGCTCGTGCCGAGCTACCTGCAGCGCCTCGGGAGGGATCAGCTCCGGCTGAGCCTGGTGGTGGACACCCACACGCACGCGGACCACCTGTCGGGCGGCCGGGAGCTGGCGCGGATGACGAACTCCGTGCACGCGGGGGCGCCACAGGACGTGGTGCAGCAGCCGCTGCACGAGGGCGACGTGCTCATGCTGGGGGACCTGCGCATCGAGGTGTGGGAGACCCCGGGGCACACGGAGGACTCGCTGGTGCTGAAGATGGAGGACCGGGTGCTCACGGGCGACACCCTGCTCATCGGCGCCACGGGACGGACGGACCTGCCCACGGGCGACGCCGAGGCCGAGTACCGCAGCCTCCAGCGGCTGCTCTCGTTGCCCGAGGCCACGCTGGTGTACCCCTCGCACGACTACGGCGGGCGGACGTTCAGCACCATCGGCCACGAGCGCCTCACCAACCCGCGCCTGCGGCTGGACTACGAGGTGTTCATGCGGCTGATGACGTCGCCGCGCAGCGAGAAGCCCGCCCGACTGGAGGAGGCGCTCGCCTACAACACGCGCCCGCGCAACGCGCGCGAGGAGTACGTGGCGGCCTCCGAGCAGACCCCGGCCTTCTTCTAGGGACGTGCGTGGACAGCGCCGCTCGGGAGGGAGGAGCGGCGCTTCCCGCGCCGGAGGAGAAGGGTAGCGGGGCGGCTAGGCCTGCCCGCCCCAGGAGGCGCGCTCCAGGGCGATGAGCGAGCGGGCCTCCTCCTCCGTGGAGACGAAGTGCTGGGGGCGGCTCTCCTTGCCGGTGAGCGAGTGGAGGAACGTCATGCTGCTGGCCACGGCGCGCTGCAACACGCCCGCCCCGATGTAGATGCCCCCGCGGAACCACTCCATGCGCAGGTTCCAGGAGACGTGGTCCCGGGCCTTCAGGTCCACGGAGGTGGCCTCCCGGAGGTCCGTCACCAGGAAGAAGGGCCGCTGGCCTCCCACCTCCCGGTAGAGTTCCAGGACGGAGACGGCATCCTGGAGGGAGGTCGCTCCTCGGATCTTCATCCACAGCACGTCCGGTGGCTCGAACCGGGCGGAATGTGTCCCGATGGTCCACTCGCGCGGCGGGGTCATGGCGGTGTCTCCCTGGGGCGCGAGTCTACTACGCCAGGGGTGCTCAGCGCGCTCGCCCGGGCGCGTCTCCGTAGCCAGTCAACTCTACGTAGCCACGGCCCTCGACGGGGGCGCCCGCGTGTGAGCCCGAGAGGCGCACCGCGCCCTCCCAGTAGCGCACGCTCACCAGCAGCTCCTGGTGGGCCAGCGCGGGGGTGAGCTCCAGCGTGAGGGCCTGCGAGGGCACCACGAGCCGCCAGCGGGCCGGGTACGTCGCGCCGCTGTGCGGGCTCTTCCACGTGCCCTCCACCTCCAGCCGCACGTCCTCGCGCGAGAGGCGCACCGGCTCGCCGTGGGCGGGGACGAAGGTGCCCGCGCTGAACGGGTCCGCCGTGCCGTCGGGGTGGCGCAGCTGGCCGTACATCAGCTCGCTGCCGTCCGAGAGCTGGAGCGCGAACCAGTCCCAGCCCAAGGGCCTGCCGCCGAGCGGGTCGGTGCCCCACTCCCGGTCCATCCAGCTCTGGCCCGTCACCTCGTACGTGCGGCCGTCCACCGTCACCTGCCCACGCGAGGGCATCCGGGTGAAGGAGTAATAATAGGAGGCGTCGCCCGGCTTGGGCCCCTTCTGGCTGAGGCCCCGGTCGCCCTGGAGCACCGGGGGCTTGCCGGGCTCCAGCACCAGCGACAGCGACACGCCCTCGCCCTGTGCGGTGAGGCGCATGGCCCCGGTGTCCGTGGCCTGCGCGCTCCAGTCCTCCAGCCATACCTTGAAGGGCTCGGCCTGGGCGCCCGCGAGCCCCAGCGCGGCGCGGCTGAAGCGCTCGAAGGCATGGAAGCGCCCGCCGCCGAGGTCCGAGAGGGCCAGGTGCCCCATGTACAACTGCCGCGTGCCCCACGCGGACGTGCGCTCCGTGTCCTCGGGGGCGAGCGCGCTGCGGAAGAGGGTGAACTGGTAGCCGAAGTCCCGCCCGTCCGCCGTGGAGAGGTTGCCCGTCCAGTACCACCACTCGGTGCGGAAGTCGGGGTGCGGGCCATGGTCCTCGGGGAAGTGGAAGGCCCGGGGCTCGACGGCTCGCACATAGCCCGTCGTGCCGCCCTCCGGCCCGCCGAGGGCCTCCGCCACCTTCAGTGTCGGCGCCGCGTCCGAGGGCAGCGAGGCGTCGCGCGTGACGTAGGTGGCCCCGGCCGCGAGCCCCACGAGCACCACCGCCACGCCGATGACGAGTCCGCGTCCGCGCATCACTCCTCCCTCAGCGCCAGCGCGGGGTTGGCGCGCGACATCTTCCAGGACGGGTACAGGCCCGCGAGCGCCGCCGCCGACAGCGCCAGCCCCATCGCCTGCAGCAGCACGCCCGGCGTCACCAGCAGTTGCAGCGTCCACCCGAAGGAGCGCTGGTTGATGACGTGGACCAGCACGTACGCGAGCGCCACGCCGAGCGGCAGCGAGAAGAGCCCCGCCAGCAGGCCCAGCAGCCCCGTCTGGAGGGACACGAGGCCCCAGAGCTGGCGCGGCGTGAGGCCGGTGGCGCGCAGCACCGCCAGCTCCCGCGCCCGCTCCAGTTGCAGCGCCATGAGCGCGCTCAGCACGCCGATGAAGGCCACCCCCACCGCGAGCAGCCGCAGCACGTGGGTGATGGTGAAGGTGCGGTCGAACACCTCCAGCGACGTCTCGCGCAGCGCGCGGTTGGAGCGGATGTCGAGCGCCTGCACGTTCCCGGAGCGCTCGCGGGCCCGGGCCACCAGCGCGTCCACGTCCTGTCCGGGCGCGGCGTAGAGGGCCACGCCGCTCACCCGGGGGTCGTCGAAGTGGCGCAGGTACGTGTCGCGCAGCACCAGCAGCGTGCCGCTGTCCGAGCCGTAGTCGAAGTACACGCCCACCACGCGGAAGCGGCGGGGGCCCTTGTCCGTCGCCAGCTCCACCGTGCCGCCCACGCCCACGCGGCGGTGGAAGGCGAAGGGCTCGGAGACGAGCAGGGCGTCCGGGGCCTCCAGCTCCTTCCACACGCGCTCCGGGTCTCCCTCCTTGAAGCGGTAGGGGCGCACCGGCGTCTGTCCGAAGTCCACCGAGCGCAGGTCCGTGGGCACGCCGTCCACGCGCACCTGCACCGTGCGGATGGTGCTGCTGCTGCCCACGCCGGGGGTGGCGCGCAGGTGCTCGGCGAGCCCGGGGGTGAAGGTGGCGCCTCCGCGCCGGGTGACGAGCGCGGGCGGGGAGATGTAGACGTCCGCCTGGAGCGAGGTGCCCAGCCACTCGGCCACCGTGTCGCGGAAGCTGGCCACCATCAACCCCACGCCCACCGTGGTGGCCACCGCCACCATGAGCGCGGCGAGGGCCACGGCGGTACGGCTGAGGCTCGCCGTCACGCCTCGCGCCGCCATGCGGCCCAGCAGCCCGAAGGGGCGCCCCAGGGGGCCCGCCGCCGCGCCCGCCAGCCGCGCCGTGAGCCAGGGCACCAGCAGCGCCGAGCCCAGCAACACCGCGAAGAGCCCGCCGTAGGCCGGCAGCAGCTCGGGCGTGGGCAGGGCCAGCAGCCCCACCCCCAGCGCGAGGACGAGCAGCCCCAGCAGCGCGAGCCGGGGGGCCTTGCGCCGGGCGGCGTCCTCCAGGGTGGAGCGGCGCAGCGTCACCGCCGGGGCCGAGCGCGCCGCCTCCCACGCGGGCAGCAGCGCCGCGGCCAGCGTCGCGCCCAGGCCCAGCAGCACTCCCTTGGCCAGCGTGAGGGGCTCCAGCGACAGGCCGCGCACGCTCACCGTGAGGTACAGGTCGTTGAGCGTCCGGGTGACGAGCTCCACCAGGCCCCGCCCCATCAGCACGCCGAGCAGCAGCCCCGCCACCGTGCCCACCACGCCCAGCACCGCCGCCTCGCCCAGCACGAGGGTGAACAGCTCGCCCCGGGTGACGCCCACCGCGCGCAGCCGTCCGAGCTGCTCGCGCCGCTGCACCACCGAGAAGGTCATCGTGTTGTAGATGAGGAAGGTGCCCACCACGAGCGCCAGCAGCGACAGCGCGGTGAGGTTGGTGCGGAACGCCCGCGTCATCTGCTCCACCGCGTTGCCACGCGCGCGGGGCCGCACCACCTCGGCGCCCTCGGGCAGCAGCGGACGCAGGCGCGACAGCCACGCCTCGTCGGCCTCGCCCCCGGGCAGCTTCAGGTCGATGCGCGAGAGGCGCCCCACCTGCCCGAGCAACTCCTGCGCGGTGGAGACGTCGGTGAGCACCAGGCCCTCCAGCGCGCGAGCACTGCCCTCGTCCTCGGGCTCCAGCAGCGCCACCGCGCGCAGCCGCCGCGTCACGCCCTCCACCCCCACCTCCAGCGAGTCTCCCGCGCCCACGCCCAGTGCCTGGGCCGTGCGCCGGGTGAGGAGGGCCGCGCCGGGCTCGGTGAGCAAGGCGCCCATGTCCACCGCGCCCCCGCTCCTCGGCACGTAGGCGCGGAAGGGGCCTTCGGCGAACGGGTCCACGCCGAGCACGGTGAGGGTGCGCCTGTCGCCGCTCCTGGCGCGCACGGAGCCCTCCACCACGGGAGCGGCCGCCGGGGCGCCGGGCAGCAGGCGCACGTCCCGGTACACCGACTCGGGCAGCCCCGAGGGCCCCCCGACGAGCTGGTGGGTGGCGCGGCCCGCCACGGTGTCCGTGGAGCGCTCGAAGGCGCGCATGGCGCTCGCGTTGGCGAGGTCAATGGACACCACCACCGCCACGCCGAGCGCGATGCCCAGCAGCGACAGGGCGGTGAGCCACGGGTGGCTGCCCAGGTGACGCAGGCTGGCGCGGGCCAGGAGGCGCTGGCTCACGCGCGGGCCTCCCGCTCGACGAGCCGGCCCGCTTCCATGGCGAGCACCCGATCCGCCCGCGACACCATGTCCGGGTCGTGGGTGACGATGAGCGCGCAGGCGTTCTCCTGACGCGTGAGGCCCTCGAGCAGGTCCAGCACCTTGCGCCCCGTCTCCTCGTCGAGGTTGCCGGTGGGCTCGTCCGCCAGGAGCAGGGGCGGGGAATGGGCGAGCGCGCGGGCCACCGCTACCCGCTGTTGCTCGCCGCCCGAGAGCCGGTCCGGGAAGCTGGCCGCGCGGTTGCCCAGGCCCACCCGGTCGAGCAGCTCGCGCACCCGCCCGTGCGACGCCGGGCTGTCGCGTCCGGTGAGCTCCAGCGGCAGGCGGATGTTCTCCTCCACCGTGAGGGTGGGCAGCAGGTTGAAGGCCTGGAAGATGAAGCCGATGCGCTCGCGGCGCAGCAGGGTGCGCTGGTGCTCGCTCAGGGACACCAGCTCGCGCCCGTCCACGCGCACCGTGCCCCGCGAGGGCAGATCAATGCCGCTGATGAGGTTGAGCAGCGTGGACTTTCCCGAACCACTGCGGCCGAGCAGCACCACGAACTCGCCCGCGTACAGGGAGAGCCGCACGCCGGAGAGCACCTCGCGGACCGCATCGCCCTCGGCGTAGGACTTGGAGACCTCGTTCAGCTCGACGACAGGCGCGGTGGAGGGCATGGAGGGCAGGGGAGTGACTAACGGATGCGCGACAGGCCCGCCTGTTTCGCCGCATGCCTGCCTTCCGGGCCGGGGGTCATCCCATTGCTGGGATGGGGGAGCCAGGGCGGGTCGAAATGTCCGGCGCCCATCCTTTGTCCACATGGGCCCTGGATGACGACACGGTTGGCGCCCTGCTGGAAGAGCGGAGGCCCCAGGGAAGAGGCGAGCGGATGGAACTCCAGCAAGAACTTCAGCGCATGGGCCACGGCGACCATCTCTGCCTCGTGTACGAGACGGCCGAGCAGCAGTGGGACGCGATCATCCCCTACCTGTCCGAGGGGCTGGAGCGCAACGAGGCGTGCCTGTACGTCATCGACGACCGCGACCTCGAAGAGGTCCGGCAGGCCTTTCTCGCTCGCGGGGTAGACGTCGATGGGTACGTGCGCTCGGGCCAGCTCACCTTCGCCACCAAGCGCGAGGCCTACCTGCGCTCCGGCACGTTCGACCCCGCGGCGATGATCGCCTTCCTGGACCAGACCGTGCAGGAGGCCTTGGCCGCGGGCCGGACCGGCTTCCGGGTGACGGCCGAGATGACATGGGCCCTGGGCCAGGAGTGCGGGTGTGAGCGGCTCATCGAGTACGAGGCCCGCCTGAGCCACTTCTTCCCGGGCAGCCGCGCCTCGGCCATCTGCCAGTACAACCGCAAGCGCTTCGGCGCGGACATCATCCGCGACGTGCTCCGCACCCACCCGGTCGCCATCCTCGGCAACCAGGTGTGCCCCAACCTCTATTACGAGAAACCCGGCATGGTGCTGGGCCAGGAGTCCACCGAGCAGCGCGTCGAGTGGATGATCCAGCAGCTCCAGCGCTTCCGGACCGCCGAGCGCAAGCTGGAGCGGGCCGTCCAGGCGCGCGACGAGTTCCTCTCGGTGGCCAGCCACGAGCTCAACACGCCGCTGACGTCGCTCAAGCTCCAGGTGCAGTCCCTGACGCGCACCCTGGCGCGCGGAGACACGACGGCACTCACGCCGGAGAAGGTGGCCCGCACGGCCGACCGGACGGACCGGCAGCTGCGCCGCCTGTCGCGGGTGGTGTCGGACCTGCTCGACGTCTCGCGCATCCACGCCCACAAGCTGAAGCTCATCCTGGAGCCCGTGGAGATGCGGGAGCTCGTCGCGGACGTGGTGGAGCGCACCTCGGCGGAGTTCGCGTGGGCGGGCGTGCGGCTCGACATCGCCCCCAGCCCGAAGGTGGTGGGGCTGTGGGACAGGAGCCGGCTCGAGCAGGTGCTCCTCAACCTGCTGTCCAACGCCCTCAAGTACGGCGCGGGCAAGCCGGTGCGCGTCGAGGTGAAGCTGGACGGAGAGCGGGTCCGCCTCTCGGTGGTGGACCAGGGCATCGGGCTGCGCGAGGAGGATCGCGCGCGCATCTTCGAGCGCTTCGAGCGGGCCATCAGCGCCAACGAGGCCAGTGGCCTGGGGTTGGGGCTCTACATCGCCCGGGAGATCGTCCAGGCCCACGGGGGACACATCTCCGTGGAGAGTCAGCCCGGAGCGGGCTCCACCTTCACGGTCACCCTGCCGCTGGACGCCTAGGGCTGGCGCGCGGGTCCTCGGACCGCGCCATCCGCTCCCGCACCCGGTCGAAGAAGCTGCCCACCTCCGAGGCGAGCAGCGGCCCGCCCCTGTCCCGGGGGATGATGTGGAAGCCGTCCTTCAGGGAGATGAAGCGCACGCGGGACGAGGCGATGAGGCCACGCGCCAGCACCCGGCCACCCTCGGGGTCCACCACGTGGTCCTGCTCGGCCACGGCCACCAGGGTGGGGCAGCGCACCCGGGGCAGCGCGTCCATCACCGCGTCCTGCAACTCCCACATGTCCTGCAGCCGGGCGGAGGGGAAGGCGGGAAGGATGGGCGCTTCGGCGAGCACCGCCGGGTCGGAGATGTCCGTGCCCGACTTGAAGACCCAGGGCTTCAGCCGCTCCAGCAGCCTGCGGTGCCGCAGGCGCTTGAGCAGCCACATGTGGGGCCCCCGGAAGCGCAGCGCCGGGGCGACGAGCGCCAGCCCCTGTACCTGCTCCGGATAGTCCGCCGCGAGCTTCAGCGACAGCAGGGCGCCCATGGACAGGCCGGCCACGAAGACGCGCCGGTAGCCGCGCAGGGACAGCAGGGCGTGGACCGCGGCCCGCTCCCAGTCCTGGTGTCCTACGCACAACAGGGACTCCGGGGTGGTGCAGTGGCCTGGGAGCTGGATGGCCCGCACGTACAGGCCTCGGGCCGCCAGGGCCTCGCCCAGCGGGCGCACGTCCCAGGGGCTTCCCGTGAAGCCGTGCAGCAGGAGACAGGCGTCTTCCCCCCGCCCCAGCTCGAACGGCGCCGTCTTCTCCGGATCCATCCGCTGTGCTCGCACTGTGACGAATCTAGTCACGGCCGGAATCCAGCGGTATGCCCCCACCCATGGCGGACACTCCCAAGCCCCCCGACATCCCCCTGCAGATTCAGATAGATGACGCTGTGGCCAATGGTCAGTACGTGAACATGGCCCTCGTCAACCACACGGAGACGGAGTTCACCCTGGACTTCATCTACGTCCAGCCGCACCAGCCTCGCGCCAAGGTGCTCTCGCGCATCATCACCAACCCCAAGCACCTCAAGCGCCTGCTGGGCGCCCTGCAGGACAGCCTCGCCAAATACGAGGAGCGCCACGGCCCCATCGTGCTCTCCGAGGACGGGCGCCCCACGCACTGAGCGGCCGTGGGCGGCTCCCACGAGGGGCTCTTCGCCCCCGCTACGTCTGGGCCGGGGCTGGCATCAAGGCTCCGGCTGCACGGCGAGAGCCGGGAAGAGCACGTTGCCGATGACGAAGGTCCGTTGGCCGTCGGCCTCCCAGAGCTTCAAAGTGAACGGCCCCCCGGTCTGCACGTCCGGGGCCATTACTTCGACCCAGACGTGTCCGTCCTTCCCCGAGGGAATGGGCTCCGCGGGCCAGAAGGTGGCATCCAGGACCTCACCCTTGAGTCCGACGAGCACCGCGCCATGTGGTGTCCACGACTTCGTCGCGCTTGGGTTCTTCAGCGTCAGCTCGATGGCAACCCGGCCAGGAGCGCGGAAAGTTCTCACCCCCAATGAACGGAGGGTGTTGCTTTCGCGCCTGGTGATGCGCTTGCCAATGAATTGAGACGGGATGCCCGCCTCTCCCACCATGCCCGAAACGAACAGTCCGATCAGACCCTCCGGCCTGTCCCGTTCCGCGCGCAGCCGCTCGTTCTCCGCGTGCAGTCTCGCGTTCTCTTCACGCGTCTTCTTCAACTCGGCCTGGACGGAGTCCACTGGACGCGGGTGGCGGAAGATCTCCACTCGGCGCTCCCCGAGCGTGGGATGAACAAAGAGCCGGAAGGTCGCGCAGGCAGGAGCCGCGCCATCCGCGAAGCACACCGTCAGCGTGCTGGGCTTCTCACCCCGCAGCCTCTCCGAGGGTTCGAGCGTGATGAGACGCTTTCCAGGCGCCACCTCGAAGTGCTCGCGATGCTCCAGCGTCATCCCGTCCGCACGCACGTCCGAGTCGAAGCGGAAGGAGGTGGGCTGTCCCGGGCTGATCTGCACCTCGGAAACTTCACCCGTCCTGTCCGCCGTCAGTTCGATGCACCGGCCTTCGCTCTCTCCAGGGGGTGGGCAGGTCTGCCCGGGGACGGAAGTCCCCACGAGCAGCAGCATCAGAAGGGCAACAGGCGACGAAGCGAACACGGGGAGAAGACTCCGAAGCGGAAATGGCCCTTACTCGAAGCTGCTGACGGCTCTCACGTCCACTGTGGAGAAGGTCCGCGCGCTCCCCGGCCCGCCATCATCTGGCTCCCGAATGGCTCCTCGCCCACCTTCAACGTCTCGCATTTCCAAGCAGACCTTGAACGGCTCACCGCCCGGCATCCTGGCTTCGGTGAACCTCCCGTAGACGCGCTTCTCGCCGAAGATGAGCCGCCCGGACAAGAGGGTGTCTTGCGACAACTTCCCCCAGTCGCCCACCAGGTCGAGGGTGGTGTCCCCCTCCCGTACGGTGATGAACTTGGTCCAGCCGTCGTCGAAGACGAATGTAGCGGCATGTTGTTGCCCGATGTCGATGCCCAGCGCCTTCATCGTCTCGACCGCACCGGCCGGACACGGAGCGGGCTCCGGAGTGGGCCGCACCTGTTGGGGTGCCGCGCATCCCGTCAGCGCTTGGTAGACCAGGCCCGTGCCAATGGCCTTGACGGCCAGACCGAGCACCTTCGTCTTCTTCTCCTGGGGCTTCTGGCGGGTGTCGTCCTTGCGAAGCATGGTGATCATCACGGGCGTGGAAATGGAGCCCATGGCGGGCTCCGCGCCTTCTCCGCCTGAAGAATCCAGCGGCTTCGAGGGCCGCGCCACTTCATGGCCGGACTCGGCGTGTGGCGTCGTGGCGGCCGCGGATGACGTGTCGCGTGGTGCCGACACAGGAGGGAGCAGCGACCTGGCGAGCAGGAACGCGCCGAGCACGACAGCCGCGAGCACGGGAACCACGGCCGGACGCTTCCGCGCATCGAGCGTCAGGGCACGCATGGGCAGGAGGCCGGCACGAAGCGGAAGACGAGCTGCCGGACGTGGCGGCTCGGCTCGCGCGAGCTCGTCGGCTGGCTCCGCGAGGTCGTCCTGCGTCGAAGGGGGAGCGGTAACCTTCTCCGGCTTCCGGCCCCGTCGGTGCTTCTGCTTGAGCCACCGTCGGAGCCAGCGCGTCGAATCATCCACCAGCGCGGGCTCCTCCTCGGTCGTCCTGTTGTGGGGCGCGTCGGGGTCGAACAGCGGCAAGTCCCAGCTCGAGTCAGCCTCGGCCTCGGCCAGGGCCGCCTCGAGCGCCGCGCAGAACTCCATCACGCTCGCGTAACGCGCCGTTGGGTCCTTCTCCAGCATCCGCGTGCAGATGTCGGAGAGCGCTCGCGGGACCGTCGGGTTGAGGAGGTGAGGCGCGAGGGGCGTCTGGTGGAGGATGCGCTCCGCGAGTCCTCCCGCTTCTTCATCCTCTCTATCCCCGAACGGAAGGATGTCCGTCAGCAGCCAGTAGAACGTCACTCCGAGAGCCCACAACTCGTCCGCTGGGCTGTAGTCGTAGCTCGCGGAGTCGTCGGCATTCTCTCGGCTGAAGCGCCACGCTTCGGGCGCGCGGAACTCGAGGGTGCCAGGAGGAAGGCGCGAAGGGGTGACGGCCGGAGCCCCCACGAGCGTGCCCACGCCGAAATCGATCAGGAGCGGCCTCGGGTTCCCATCGCGGATGATGATGTTGTCCGGCTTGAGGTCGCGGTGCATGGCACCTTGCCTGAGCACCTCCCCGAGCGTTCGGGCGGAATCCAGGATGATGCGTGCGGACCCGCGAGCCGAGGGGTTCTCCTCCGAGGCAT
>NZ_DASVSO010000194.1:0-1729 GCF_036388035.1 Archangium sp. | reverse complement strand
GGTGGGCCACCCAGGTGCCGTCATGGCCGTCACGCGCCTCGCGCTCCTTGTCGGTGCGCACCTTGGCCATGGCCGCCTCGTTGGCGGCCGGGTCGCTCTTGATGGGGATGAAGGCCGCCATGCCGCCCATCGCGTGGACGTTGCGGCGGTGGCACACCTGGATGAGGCGCAGCGAGTAGTTGTGCAGGAAGGCCTTGTCCATCGTCACCTGCCCGCGGTCGGGCAGGACGAACTGGGGGTCGGCCTGCAGCTTCTTGATGAAGCTGAAGATGTAGTCCCAGCGGCCGCAGTTGAGCCCCGCCGAGTGCTCGCGCAGCTCGTAGAGGATTTCGTCCATCTCGAAGGCGGCCGGCAGCGTCTCGATGAGGACGGTGGCCTTGATGGAGCCGCGCGCCACGCCCAGCTCGCTCTGGGCCAGGTGGAACACGTCGTTCCACAGCCGGGCCTCCAGGTGGCTCTCCATCTTGGGCAGGTAGAAGTAGGGGCCGCTGCCCTTCTCCAGAAGCGCGCGCGCGTTGTGGAAGAAGTAGAGGCCGAAGTCGAAGAGCGAGGCGGACACGGGCTTGCCATCCACCTCCAGGTGGCGCTCCAGCAGGTGCCAGCCGCGGGGCCGGCAGAAGAGCACGGCCGTCTTCTCGTGCAGCGCGTAGTGCTTGCCGGTGTCGGCGGCGGTGTAGCTGATGGTGCCGCGCACCGCGTCGCGCAGGTTGAGCTGCCCGCGCACCACGTTGTCCCAGGTGGGGCTGTTGGCGTCCTCGAAGTCCGCCATGAAGACGCTGGCCCCCGAGTTGAGCGCGTTGATGATCATCTTGCGCTCCACCGGGCCGGTGATCTCCACGCGCCGGTCGAGCAAGTCGGGGGGCAGCGGGGCGACGGTCCACTCCGACTCCCGGAGGTCCTTCGTCTCCGGGAGGAACCGCGGCCGCTCGCCCTTGTCATAGGCGGCCTGCACCGCCTTGCGCCGCTCCAGCAGGGCCTCGCGCCGGCTCCCGAAGGTGCGCGCCAGCTTCGCCACGAACTCGAGCGCCTCGGAGGTGAGGATGGCCTCGTACTCGGGCAGCCACGTCCCCCGGATGGAGACACCCTGTACCGCGGGACGGTGTCCCTCGGTACGTTGCGCGGAGGGGGTGGAGGAGGGGACGGCCGCGTCCATGCAAAGCTCCTTGGCGGGGTGCGTTGTAAAAGGCGCCAACGCGCCAGAATCTGTACCTGCTGAGACTCAAGCGGAAGGGGTTGTGAACGGAAGTCGACAGGTTTGTAAGGCCGTCAACAGGACCGGGATTAAATTTGTAAATTGACTGACGTGAAAACGGGGAAGCGCGGGGCGATGCAATGGGGGGCAACCTGCGTCGTAGGGAGGAATGAGGCCAGGGGTGCAAGGGCCTCTTCGAGGAGAGGTGCCATGGACGCAACGAAGCGGTGCGAGGCGTGCAGGATGGACATCCGGGCCGAGGCGACCCGGTGCCCGCATTGCCGCGAGCGGCAGCCGGGGGCGGAGCCGATGCACCGTGGAGGCGCGGGGCGGGTGCTGGGCGGGGTGTGCACGGCGCTGGCGCGGCAGCTCGGGCTGGACGTGGCGCTGGTGCGGGTGGCGTTCGTGCTGGCGCTGGCGATGTCCGGTGGGACGGCGCTGATGGTGTACCTGCTGCTGTGGGGGCTCACGCCGGCGTCGGCCACGGCGAAGGCGCCCGTGCAGCAGTTGGTGGACTGGCTGGCGCGGGTGACGAAC
>NZ_DASVSO010000193.1:0-7564 GCF_036388035.1 Archangium sp. | reverse complement strand
GGAGGTGGGCAACGGCACGCTCTCCCTCACCCAGGCGGATCCGAAGACGGGCGTGGCCTATGACATGGCGCTGGAGCAGGGTCGGTATGTGATTCACGGCCGCATCTCCTTCGCACCCGCGGGCCAGGGCACCCAGGTGACGTGGACGGACGAGGGAGACCTCGGCGGCAATCCGCTCAAACACTACGTGGTGCTTTTCCTCGAGCCGGCGCTCGGTGGGAAGTTGGAAGAGGCCCTGGCCGGCCTCAAGAAGCAGGTGGAGGCCCATCCGCTCCCCGTCGGGACGCAGCCCGAGCCAACGCCCGCCCCGGTGGAGCAGGCCGCGGCTCCATCGCAGCCGCCCGCTTCCGCGCAGCCCACTCCGCCTGTCGCGGAGGGTTCGCCGGGAGTGACGCCTCCCGCGGAGGGGACGCCGCCCGCTCCCGCGGCGGAGGGCGCGCCCGGGGTCGCTCCGGGGGAGATGGCTCCCACGACGGCGACCACGACTCCGCCCATGGGTGAGCCGGCGCAGGGCACGGCGGCTCCCTCGGACGAGCCTGCCTCCGCGCCGACCGTTCCCGCGGGTGAGCCCGCACCGGCGCCGGCACCGGCGGGCGCGTCCGCGACGCCCACCCAGCCGTAGCGGGACGAGGCGGCTCGACGCGCTGCTTCGATGGTAAGTGCCAGGCTGAGCCCTGTTCGCGTCCACGAGGAGCGTAGCGATGCCTGGTGATACCCATGTCGAACCGCCGAGGCCCCCCTTTCCCTGGTGGCTCGTGGGACTCCTGGGCGGAGGCCTGGCCTTCGTCCTGCTGGTGGTGGTGTCCTTCTTCCTGCGCGGCAACCCGCTTCCCGGGCTCGGCGCCTTGTGCGCGCAGCAGGAGCCCCGCTGTGGGGAGGGTCTGATCTGCACGGAGGACAACCTCTGCCTGGGAGCCGGGGGCTTCGCATGCTCGCGGGAGGAGCAGTGCGCGACTCGCCGTTGCATGGACGGGAGGTGCCAGTAGGTCATGTCCCAGCCCACGCCCTCCCCACATGGGCTCGGGAGGACTGAAAGCGCTCTCCGCCCTGCTTGTCGGCTTGCGGCGGGCGGGGCCCTGCACTACTGCTTCCCACCATGGCCGACGTGCTTCCCGAAGCATTCCTCCGTGCCGTTGCCGACGGCTTTCCCTCGGACTTCCTCACGCGCGAGCCCAGTGAGCTCCAGGAGTATGGGCGCGACTGGACGCGCGTCTATCCTCCCGCTCCCAGCGCGGTGGCCTTCCCGCGCACCACGGACGAGGTGGCGCGCCTGATGGCCCTGTGCCACCAGCACCGGGTGCCGGTGGTGCCCTCGGGGGGGCGCACGGGCCTGGCGGCCGGCGCGGTGGCCTCGCGCGGCGAATTGGTGCTGTCCCTCCGGCGGATGACCCGGATGGATCCGATCGATCTGCTCGGCAACTCGGTGCGCGTGCAGGCGGGCGCCATCACCGAGGCCGTGCACCACCACTGCGCCGAGCACGGCCTGACGTGGCCGGTGGACTTCGCCTCCAAGGGCTCGAGCCAGGTGGGTGGCAACATCGCCACCAACGCGGGCGGGGTGAAGGTCATCCGCTACGGCCTCACGCGCCAGTGGGTGCTGGGCCTGCAGGTGGTGACGGCCCGGGGCGAGGTGCTGGAACTCAACGGCGCGCTGGAGAAGAACAACACCGGCGCGGACCTGCGCCAGCTCTTCATCGGCAGCGAGGGCACGCTGGGCATCATCACCGAGGCCACGCTCAAGCTGGCGCCCCTGCCGGGAAAGCAGGACGTGTTCCTCTTCGCGGTGCCGGACGTGGCGGCGGTGCTGCGGCTGTTCCGCGAGGCCCGCCGCGCCCCGCTGCTGTTGAGCGCCTACGAGTTCTTCACCGACAAGTGCCTGGCGCGCGTGCAGCGCCACCGCAAGCTGCGCTCGCCCTTCGAGGCCCCCAGCGGCTGCTACGTGCTGATGGAGGCCGAGGGCAAGGACCCGGCCGAGGTGGAGGGCTGGCTGGGCTCGCTCTTCGAGCGCGGGCTGGTGACGGACGGCACCATGGCGCAGAGCCCCTCGCAGGCCAGCGAGCTGTGGGCCCTGCGCGAGGGCATCAGCGAGAGCCTGTCCGCCACGGGGCTCCCGCACAAGAATGACGTGTCGCTGCCCGTGTCCAACCTGGAGGCCTTCTGCTCCGAGCTGGACGCGGTCTTCAGCGCCCGCTACCCGGGGTGGGAGATCGCCCTGTTCGGCCACATCGGGGACGGCAACCTCCACATCAACATCATGAAGCCCGACGAGCTGGAGAAGGCCGAGTTCCTCGCGCACACGAAGAAGGCCGACCCCACCATGTTCGAGCTGGTGCGCAAGCACGGCGGCAGCATCTCCGCCGAGCACGGCATCGGCCTGCTCAAGAAGGACTACCTGTCCTTCTCGCGCTCGCAGGCGGAGCTCGACATGCTGCGCACGCTCAAGCGCGCCCTGGACCCGAACAACATCCTCAACCCAGGGAAGATCCTCGACGTGTGACGTAGGAGGTTACCTGCCTGCCTCGACGTAACAGGTTGCCAGCAGGTGACTCATGAAGTAGTGTGACAGGAGACAACGTGTCTCCTGATGGGGAGAGGTGTGCGAGCAGGCTTCCGTCCTGCTCCGTGCTCATGCGCCTCAGCGCTCCCGGGGGACTGGCGTGGCGGACGCGGAGGGAAGATGCTGAGCCTTGGAACAACCGATTGGAGAGGACGCGCTGAGATGACGGAGGAGAAGCAGCCCCCTCATCGTGAGGCCACCTACGAGGATCTCGTTGCTCTTCCGCCACACATGGTGGGGCAACTCATTGGTGGGGAACTCATCGCATCGCCCAGGCCGGCGAGCGACCACTCGGCGGCCAGTTCTGCGCTCATCGGGGTTTTCTTTGAGCCCTTCCAGCGCGGGCGGGGTGGCCCGGGCGGCTGGTGGTTCTTCATCGAGCCGGAACTTCATTTTGGCAAGGACGTACTGGTGCCGGACGTCGCGGGCTGGCGGCGCTCGCGCATGCCCATGCGCTCCCGCGTTTCTAACTTCACCCTCGCTCCGGACTGGGTCTGCGAGGTGCTCTCTCCCTCTACAGCCCGGATCGACCGGACGTTCAAGAAGCAGATATATGCCCGGGAGGGGGTGGAGCACCTCTGGCTCGTGGATCCAGTGCTCCGCACCCTGGAAGTCCTGCGGCTCCACGGGGGCGAGTGGCTGGAAAAGGGCTCCTGGAGCGGCAATGCCCGCGTCCGTGCCGAGCCCTTCGAGGCCCTCGAGCTGGAGCTGGAGGCCCTCTGGTTCTCCGAGGCGCCCGAGCCGGTGGAGCGCTAGGACAGGATGCGCGTCTTGATGTCCGTCTTCAGGCCAGCGATGGCCTCGCACACCGGGTTGGCCACGTCCTGGTCCAGGTCCATCACCAGGTAGCCGATGTTCGCGTCGGTGCTCAGCACCTGCGCGTGGATGTTGGCGTTGAGGTCCGAGACGATCTTGTTGATGTCGCGCAGCACGCCGGGCACGTTGCGGTGCACATTGAGGATGCGGTGCGTGCCCGGAATCAGCGGCGCCTCCACCTGCGGGAAGTTCACCGCGCCCGTGGTGGCTCCGGCCTTCACGTACTTGATGAGCGAGGTGGCCACCTCCTTGCCGATGGCCGCCTGCGCCTCCTCCGTCGAGCCGCCGATGTGCGGGGTGAGGATGACGTTGGGCAGCCCCTGCAGCTCGGTGACGAAGCCGTCGCTGTTGGTCTCCGGCTCCTCGGGGTAGACGTCCACCGCGGCGCCCGCCAGGTGGCCCGACTTGAGCGCCCGGGCCAGCGCGGGGATGTCCACCACCGTGCCCCGGCTCGCGTTGATGAGGTAGCTGCCCGGGCGCATCCGCTTGAGCTGGGTCTCGCCGATCATCCACTCGGTGGACGGCGTGGCCGGCACGTGCAGCGTCACGAAGTCCGAGTTCTCCAGCAGGTCATTCAGCGTCGGCATGGAGCGCGTGTTGCCCAGCGGCAGCTTCGTCATGACGTCGTAGAAGATGACGCGCATGCCCATGGCCTCGGCCAGCACGCCCAGCTGCGAGCCGATGTGCCCGTAGCCGATGATGCCCAGCGTCTTGCCGCGCACCTCGTGGCTGCCCGTCGCCACCTTGCGCCACTGGCCCGCGTGCACCTCGCGGCTGCGGTCCCCGAGCTGGCGCGTGAGCATGATGATCTCCGCGATGACCAGCTCCGCCACGCTGCGCGTGTTGCTGAAGGGCGCGTTGAAGACGGGCACGCCGTGGCGGTTGGCCGACTTCAGGTCCACCTGGTTGGTGCCGATGCAGAAGGCGCCCACCGCCAGCAGGTTGGGGGCCTTGGCCAGCGCCGGCTCGAAGACGTTCGTCTTGCTGCGGATGCCCAGCAGGTGCACGCCTTGGATGCGCTCCTCCAGCTCCTCGGGCTTGAACGCTCCCTTGAGCCGCTCCACGGAGAAGCCCTCCGCCGCGAGCATCTCCTCGGCGGACACGTGGATGTTCTCCAGCAGCAGGACCTTCAGGGGACCGTCGATGGACACCGGGATGGAGGGCGAGGGGAACGGGGAGGTGCTCATATGACATCTTGCGTTAGATCCCGCCCTCCAGACTGTCAAGCGTCGGTTGGGGGAAAGCGGGGCCGCCCGTCACGAGGGCGAGCGACCCCGAGCCACCGGAGCGTCAGGGGTGTGGCCTACTGGATGGTGTAGGCGACCGTGCCGCTGCAGCTGGTGCCCTTGTAACAGCCGGCGCGGAGCTGGTAGGTGCCGCCCGCGCCCGCCGGGACGGTGTAGGTGAGGTACGAGAGCGAGCCGCAGGAGTCGTCATTGGAGGCCACCTGCGTGACGGACGGGCCGTACAGCCGCAGGTAGGTGTCGCCGGTGCCGGAGGCGCCCGCCACCGTGCAGGTGCCCAGCTTGATGACCTGGCCGGCCGTGAGCATCACGTCCCTGTTGACGGTGTTCTGCTGGGCGCTGTTGGTGTTGGTGGCGTTGAAGGCGAACGAGCCGCTGATGCCGCCGCCCGTGCCGCCGCCCGGCGTCACCTTCCACACCACGGTGCCGCCGCAGCTCCCGGTGGAGTAGCAGCCGCCGCGGATGGTGAACGCACCGGCCGCCGGCACGGTGTACTTGAAGTAGGAGCCCCGGGCGCCGGCGCCGCACGTGCCGCCGTCGTCGTTGGAGGCGACCTCGGTGCCCGCCGCGTTCTTGAAGCGCAGGTAGCTGTCACCGGAGACGGCGGCGCCCTCCAGGCCGCAGGTGCCCACCTCCACCACGTCGCCCGCGGCGAACGTGAGCGTCTTGTCCACCGTGTTCTGCTGCGCGCTGTTGGTGTTGGTGGCGGTGTAGGCGTACGAGTTGGCCGGAGGCGGCGGCGGCGGGGGCAGGCCGCTGCACAGCCGGGTGTTGTCGTTGTTGACGGCGGTGCAGAAGGCGCGGAGGGCCGGGTAGACGTAGGTGATGTCCTCGCCGCGGCAGGCCGTCTCGCCGCACACGTTGACGACCTTGCAGGTGCCATTGGCGGCGTAGTCCGTCTCGCCGCGCACGAGGATGCCCGCCACGGTGTAGGTGCTCGTCTCGTACACGCCCGAGCCCGAGTTGCCACCGAAGGTGTCCGTGGTGGCCACGAAGTAGTCCAGCGTGGCCGAGCGCGCGTCGCGCACCGAGCCGCCCGAGTCAATCTTGAAGGGAATGCCGCTGCCGCTGCCGATGACGGCCACGTTCTGTCCGGCCGCCAGCGCGGTGTTGCCCGAGCGCACCGGCGCCGGGGTGAAGCGAGGCGCGGCCGACCGGTCCAGCCGGATGACGGCGTAGTCCAGGTTCTGCGTGCCCACCGTGCCCTGCTGGCGCGCCACGATGGAGGCACAGCTGAAGATGTCCGCCGTGGTGACGGTCTGCAGCGCGCCCGCCGCCGGCCGGTAGTAGTTGAAGACGAAGCGCGTGTTGGTGCAGTCCGTGGCGCTGGTGACACAGTGGCCCGCGGTGAGCACCAGGTCGTCGTCGATCAGCGTGCCGGAGCAGAAGGCCGCCGTGGGGTCATCCCGGAAGCGCTCGGTGGTACAGAGGTTGTAGGCGCTGCCCAGCGTCGAGCCGGGGAAGGTGACGTGATTGGGGTCCGTCGCGTTGAAGTCCGACGGGTTCATCAACGCCACCGTGGCCTGCTGCGCGCGCGCCCGCAGCGTGGCGTCCAGGTGCGCGTACACGTCCTGCCGGTTGTCGGTGCCGTAGACGACCGGCTTCTCCTGTGTGCCGAGCGAAGGGGCCTCTTCACCCTTCACCGCTTCCCGCTCCTCCGCCGGGCCGCAGCCCGCCGCGAGGGTGAGGGCGCACACCAGCGCGCCCACGAGGGGACGTGCCTGGAACCCGGGCCTGGGATGTCGCATGGGGAATCGCTCCTGTCTTGGTTTCCTGAGGGGTGGGAAAACGTGCCAGACCAGGAAGTCTGGCAAGCGCATGATGCCCCAAGGAAACCGTACCGAGACGATCGTTTGACGGAGCGTGCGGGAGCCGACAGCCCGCGGGGTGGAGCGGGCTACTCGTCGTCGGGGTTGCGAAGCCAGGCGAGCGCGGCCTCGCGCGTCTCGAAGGTGCGCGTGGGGATGGTGAGCATGGCCTGCTTCGTCATGCGCCAGGCCTGCAGGCCGGAGGCGGGATCATGCACCACGCGCGCCGAGCGCATCATGCCGTGCAGCTGCGCGAAGGCGTTGAGGCTGGCCATGGTGGCCACCATCTCCGGCGGCATCACCCGAAGCTGTCCCTGGTCCACCAGCGCGCTCCAGGGGCCGCCCATGCGGGCGATCGTCTCGCGGATGCGCTTGAGATAGTCCGTCACGTCCTCCGCCGTGGGCTGGGGCGGGTAGACGACGTCGATGATGCGGTCTGCCTCGTGGACGTTGATCTGAAAGGGCATGCGTTGCTGTGCTCCGGGGTGCCGGCGCACTCTAACCTCAGAGGGGCCCGCGTCGAAAACCCCTGTCAGACCTCGTGGCCGCGTCCGTCTCTGGGGCTGGACCGGAACCGCCGCGCCCGAGGGCGTGAGGGGTTCTCAGCCGGAGAGGGGGAATCATGAACACGAAGCTCTATGTGCTGAGTGCGGTGCTGGGGACGGCGCCAGCCCTGCTGCCGGTGGTGTACCTGATGTGGGAGCCCGCCGCGCCCGAGCACGAGGAGGAGCTGCGGGGTGGGGCGTCCCGGCAGGTGAACCGTCCGCTCGGCGGCAACGGAGTCACGGCCCCGCCGCCCGCGTCGGGACCGGTGGGCCTGGAGCCCGGCGTGCCCACGCACCCGTGCGAGCTCATCACCGTGGTGCAGGTGCCGTGCGACCCGGCCGCGGCCACGTGCGAGTACACCTACTGGGAGTGCCCCGAGAGCGTGAAGCCGCTCCGGGCGTGAGGGCCCGGAGCGCGAGCGCCCGGGCCTCGGGGCCGCGTCCTTCTTGGCGTCTTCTCTTTCAGATTCCTCGCGTCGAACAGGCCCCGAGCACGGCTCCTGCCCGCCTGAAAATGTTCCAGCCTTCCGGCGTGAGGCGTCGGAGAGGAAGGGCCAACCCCTTGGAATCATGAGGCCCGTGCTGGCACGCGAG
>NZ_DASVSO010000192.1:0-25352 GCF_036388035.1 Archangium sp. | reverse complement strand
ATGGCCTGGGCTACGGGGACACCTCTCCCGATGCGCAGGAGGGGAAGGCCCCGGGCTCGGTCCTCCTCCGGGCCGAGCGGAGTAACACCGGAGACGGCCGCGTCTACCGCATCGCCTACACGGCCACCGACGCGAACGGCGAGAGTTGCAGTGGCACCGTGGCCATCGGCGTGCCGAAGGACCTGGGCAAGGGCTCGACGCCCGTGGACTCCAAACTCGTCGTGAACTCGTTCGGCAAGTAGCACGCCCTTAGCGCGCCGGCAGGGGCAGGAGGACCGTGAACAGCGAGCCTGCTCCGAGGCGGCTCTCCACCTCGATGCCCCCTCCGTGAGCCAGGACGGTTTGTCCTGCGCGTCCAGGCCGGACGCGTCAGACACGCAGAGACGGGCCTCGCGGTGTTTGGGCTCGTGGGGAGCGTTCAGGCCGGACACGTCGGACGCGGGCCCGTGGTGCACGGGCCTCGTGGTAAGCGCTACGAGCCTCCTAACGCGTCTGGTCTGGCCGGAAGCGATTCTGGCATTGGCGCCCATTCCACATTTGGTCGTTCCTGCATCGATTGGCTGCGGCTGCATTCCTCTTCTTCTCACAAGCAGCCCGATACTCGCCTTTGACCTTTTCTTTGATCTTGGCCGTGCGCTTCTCCAAATCAGACGTTTTGCTGTCCCATGCCTTCAAGAGTAGAGCGGAGCAGCGGTTGACATATGCCATCGGCGGCACCGGCTCAGCGAAGTACGCGCCAACCGGCCCTATGGTCTTGGCACAGTCATGCCTGAAGCTTTCAAGCATCTTCGCCCGCGAGTCCGAGGGGGGCTGCACTGGCTGCTTGCTTTCACTTCTCCGTGCGCAGGTATCCGGGCAATTCGCGATTGCCTCGTCGATAAAGTCACAATCATCCCTCGTGAGTTCCTGGCAGCTTTTTCCCTGGACTTGAGGCTCGACGCCCCTCCACGCCGCATTGTCTTGGGCATAGGCAGTGGGTGCGTCCACCAGCGCGACAAGTACAGACAGTGTCCAGACGAGCTTCATGTGTCTTCCTTGCTGAAGTGGTCGAGCCGAAATAGTGGACCGCTGGCGATGCTAGCAATGGGCGAGGGTGACGACAACGACGCCCACCGTACACATCACGCGCCTCAGAGCGCGCTGGGAGGTGCCGCGGCTGCTCAGGCCGCAGCACCTCCAACTCCAGCGCACGCACAGCCGCTTCCCAGTCCTCGGGCGAAACGAGTCCTTTGACACCTTCCCCGGGCTGCGCGGCGGAGGCCCCGTGCCGACGCCCCAGGAGGAGCCTCGGCTGGCTTCCTTCAGGTGGGGCTGGTGGGAAGGTCTTGCCCGCACGACCGTGGGCCTTGTCCGATGCTAATGCCGCCCCAATTCCCTGTCCCAGGCAGCCAACTGTACGGCCACTGTGTATGTGTAGGCGCTGGAAAAATCCTCGAAGTCCTTCGGGGGAAGCGCGCAGAGGCGCTCGCGCAGGAAGCCCGGGTCGCAGAGCACCTCGTGGTGCTTCAAGTCGTTGTCCCCCTCCACCAGGACGGGAATCACCCGGAGCACGGCCTCCTCGCAATCCTCTCGGGTCGCGCGAGACATGCGCTCCACCGTCAGGGCCATGTGCTCGCGGACCGAGGCCGGGCCTCCGGGGCACCAGGCCTCCAGGGTCTTGCGGTAGATGTCCTCCATGAGCCCGTCGAGGGTGTGGTGGGTGCCGGGCAATCTGTACACATAGCGAGGGCCCTGGAGCACGTCCCAGAAGCGGAGCAGCGAGGCGAGCCGGTTCGCCATGCGCTCCGCGCTCCGTAAGGGGGGGGGAGACACGGCATGAGAGAGGGCCCCCCACGGGGTGCTCAGGCAGAAGGACTCGAAGGCCTCCCTCATGCGCGGGTGCTCCTCCTCCGGGACGCCTTCATCCAAGTCCACGAAGACCTCGTCGAACAGGTGCACCCGCCAGCGCGGGCGGTTCCAATCGAAACCCTCGGCCCCCGAGTGCATCACCAGCACCTCGCCAGGCGGCACCTGGCGCATCTGCCGGGGCTGGGGAAAGGCACCGGCCTCGAGGTACTCCCGGGCCCACCAGCGGCCCTCGGCTCTCACCTTGCGGAGGATGATGGCGGTGGTGTCGTAGAGCCACGCTGGAAACTCGAGCACCGGGGAGTGTTCCGGGGTCATGGCCTTTCGCCCTAACACAGCGGCCAATTGCGCCTCAAGCGCCAGGCACGTCGCTCGCTCCGAGGGCGGCGGACGCCTCCCGCCCGCTCAGCGGCAGTCTCCAGGCAGGTAGACCTGGCCCTGGAAGCCCTTGGGCCGTTCGCTCCCTTCATACGCAGCCCGGATCGCCTGCTCGGCCAACTCACCGCGCTGTTCCAGTTCTTCCCCGGGCAACTCTTCTGCCTTCTGGGCCGCCCGCTCCTTCCAGGAGGCATGGGGCTGCTCGCGCCGGTAGCTCCAGCGGTACAGGGTCACTCCGGGCTCTGGCGTGCGCCAGGACAACTGCCAGAGCGCTCCCCCGTTCTCGAATTCGAGGAAGAGCGACCCCTCGAAGCCGGTGCCTCCCGTGAGCTTCTTGTCAGGCTCGACAACCTCATTGAGCGCCGCCAGGTAACGCCCCGCCTGTTCTCTCCCCTCCCCGCGCGACTCCTCGTTGTCCGGCTTGAGTTCGAACAGCACGAGGAGGCGGGTATCGGTGATGTCCGGGCACAAGCGCCTCACGAACTCCGGGAGACGCTTGGGCTCCCCGAGCTTCCCCCTCTCCACAATTCTGGAGAGGCTGACGGTGTTGAGGAAGACGACGCTGGAGGGATGCTGCACGAGGTACGCTCTGCCAATGGCGTAATGCGCGGCCTTGCCAAGAAAAGCGCCCCAGGGCTCTTTGGAGTCGGGCTGACGGCCAGGGAGCGTGGAGGAGGGCGGCTCCGCCTGGACACCGAGGGCCGCCACGAGCACCAGGAGAAAACCCGCGAGCCCCAAGGTGCTCCTCGTCCTGCGTCCACTGATTTTCATGCCCAACATGCTCCCTCCGGTGCGGTGCGAGGTTGAGGAAGCAACCATGATGGGCTGACATGCCGATGACGACCGTGGGCCTCGTTCACTCGCTGGTGCCGGACGGTGTTTTCGTGCCGAGGGAGGGCGGCGTGCGCACCTTCCTCGACGAGCGCTTCGCCCACGTCGCCAACTTCCCGCGCACCGTGGAGGACTGACCGCGGGGCACCGTCAGCCGTGCGCTGACGGGCCGCCCAGGGGCAGGTGCACGCGGAAGGTGGCACCCTGCCCGGGCTGGCTCTCCACGGCGATGGTTCCGCCCAGCGCCCGGACGATTTGATCGGTGATGAAGAGCCCCAGCCCGAGCCCGCCGTAGTGGCGCTCGGACACGGCGCGCTCGAAGCGTCCGAAGATGCGCTCGAGGTGCTCGGCCTCGATGCCGATGCCCTGGTCGCGCACCACGAGCACCGCGCCTCCTCCCTCCGCGCGCACGTCCACGCGGATGGGCTGGCCCGCGCCATACTTCACGGCATTCGTCAGCAGGTTGGTGAGCACCTGCTCCAGCCGCAGCCGGTCCCAGCGGCCCACCAGCGCCCCCGCCGCGTGGACCTCCACGGCACACCCGACGCGCGCGGCCTCGGGCGCGAGGCCCGCCGTCACCTCCCGCGCCAGCGCCGCCAGGTCCACGTCCTCCAGGTTCAACGAGAGCTTGCCGTGCACCAGCCGGGAGACGTCCAGCAGGTCCCGGATGAGGTCCGCGAGCTTGCGCACCTGCCGCTGGGCGACGTGGACGTCCGCGGCGACCCGCGCGGCTGGCACCCCGGCGTCCGGGGCGGCCTCGGCCGCGCGCAGCAGGGTGTGGAGCTTGAGGTTCAGCGGCGTGAGGGGCGTGCGCAGCTCGTGCGAGGCGATGGACAGGAACTCATCCCGCGCCCGAACGGCCTCCTGGGCCTCCTGCAGCAGCCGCACCCGCTCCTCCTCGCTCCGGATGCGCTCGGTGACGTCGAAGAAGGAGGAGACCACGCCGGCGAGGGTGTGGCCATCGGGCTCGAAGAGCGGCTGGGCATTCACCGACAGCCACACGCGCGTGCCGTCCGCCCGCTGGATGCCCATCACCTCGTCCACCTGGGGCCGTCCGGTGCGCAGGGCCACCATGGGCGGGTGCTCCTCGCCGGGCAGGGGCGTGCCGTCCCGGCGCACCGCCCCCCAGCGCGAGTCGGAGGAGACGCGCCCCGTCAGCTCCGGTTGGGACAGGCCGAAGAGCCGCTCGGCGCTCGCGTTGGCGAGCCACAACACGCCCTGGGCATCCTGCACCGTGACGCCCTCGGCGAGCGAGCTGATGACGGCGCGCAGCAGCTCCTCCTTCTCGCGCAGCGCCGCCTCGGCCTGCTCCTGCTCCCGCATGCGCCGCGCGAGCGCCTCGTTGGCGGCGCGCAGCTCGGCGTTGGCGGCCTGCAGCTCCTGCCCGCGCCGGACGACCTCCCCCTCCATCCGCACGTTGCGGCTGCGCAGCTCGGCGTTACGCTCGCGCTCGCGCTCCCCCTGCCGGGAGAGCCGGATGAGCTCCGTCACGTCCTCCACGCGGTGGAGGATGTAGCGCACCTGGCCCTCGGCGGTGAGGATGGGGATGTTGCGCGGACTCCAGAAGCGCTCCTCGTAATCCCCGGCCGGCCCGCGGATGTCGTACTTCTGCACCGCCATCGTGTCCGGGGCCCGCGTCGCCAGCACCCGCTCCAGCGAGGCGCGCAGGTTCCTCACACCCGTCGCGCCCGCGTCCTCGGGGTTCTCCGGGAACGCCTCGAAGAGGGGGCGCCCCAGGATGTGCTCGCGCACCCTCAGCGCGTTGCGCAGGTAGATGTCATTCGCCGCGAGGATGGTGAAGTCCGCCGCCAGGACGAGGTAGGGGTCGGGCGTTGCCTCGAAGATCTGCTGGAAGTCGAGCCCTGACGGAGCCGCCGGCGGGGGGCGCGTGGAGCCACGGCTCTCTTCGGCTAAGGGGGCGGTGGGAGGGTTCTGGGTGTCCATCTCGAGGATGCCTGGCCGGAAGGTCCCCAGGCGTGCCCGAGGCCCCTCCCCCCGTCAATGCGCCAGGAGGGGAGAAGCCCGGGTCTGGACACAACCCGCGACGGCGGACCGCGCAATCCCCCTCCGTCACGCCTCTGCGCGCCCACCGACTTCCCGGAATCGATCGTAGGCTCGTTTGAGCGCCTCAACGTGGGCTGGCTCGTCCAGGTCGAGCAGTGCTGCGGTGAGGCTCACCACCCACCCACCCGACGCCGTCCGCCGGGCCCGCGCAAGCAGCTCGGCATCGCGGGATGGGTCCGGGAAGCCGATGGCCTCCGCGGCGGGCGCGGACCAGTAGTTGATCCACCCCAGGTACTGGGGAACCTGGGATGAGCGGATGTTCCACGGGAGCTTGAGCATTGGCAGCCCGTGAGGAGGTCGTTGCGGCATCCCCGACTTCGGGCCCGTCTGCGCAGCGATGACCTGCCTCACGGGGCCGGGCGTCACGGTTCCCCACCGAGCTCGAACCCCCTCCGCGACGTGCCCCAGCATGGCCGCAGCCGCGGCGACCACCAGCTCGTCTTGCGGCAGCTGCGCATGGACCAGCAGTGGCGGCTCGCCCCCTGGACTCGAAATCGCGCTCTCTCGAAAGCCGCTCATCGTAATCGGGTAGCGCTCATCGCCATTGCACAGCAAGTCAAACGCGCCGTCCGCTACCGACTCCGCCAGCCACGCCGCGCGCTGAGGAAGCGCGATGGGCCGCCCCGCTTTCGATAGTCGCCACGCCAACCGCAAGCCGGGGAGTGCACGCTCCATCCCTTCAACGGCAGCGAGCGGGCGCCCGTCGTCGTTGGTGAGAGCTGGCGCGTAAGCATGGAGCGCTACCTCGAAGCCAACACCTCGAGGAAACGCACCTACTCGCTCTTCCGTCAGGGCTGCATGTACTACCAGGCCTTGCCCATGATGCGTGAAATCGAGTTGTATCCGCTCATTGAGCGCTTCGCTCAACTCGTCTGCGAGCAACCCGTCTTCCGCGAAGCCTTCGGTCTCATTTAGATATGAGGGGATGCCTCAGGCTTTCGATGGCTCGCGGAGTCGCCGCGATCCCATCGCACCCATCTTGTGGTGCACAATATAATCGGGCGTCAGTTGAGACGGCTCCTCGTCACATGAACAACGCGCGAGACAAGCGGACGCCGTATTCCGCGTCGGGGTTCTTTTTGCTGTCGCTCAACCGCTCCTGAATGACCGCCAAGGCCAGATCACGCCGCTTGGGCAATCGCGCTGCCTCGGCCGTCGCGAGCGCGGCCGGCAGCTCCGCGCGCGTGAGGTCCGTGCAATAGCAGGGCGAGCCAGGCTGCTGTCGCCACGATTCCGCCAGCGTGCCCGCATCCAACGCGTCGAACCCCGTCTCCTCGACGAGCGCCATTCCCACCTTGCGATCCGCTTGGCGATCAGCCGCAACGGCAAGAGCGATGCGGTCCGGGGTTCCCGCGGGCTTCCCCTTCTTCGCGAACGAGTCGGAACCGATCGAGTTCCAGGCCTTGACGATCGGTCGGCCCAACTGCTCGGCCACCCACAGGCTCTCGACTTGACCCGCTTCGATGGCGTCGATCTTCCCGTCGCGATGCGGATAGTAGTTCGACGTGTCGATAACGACGGTCGCGGAGGGGACGTGGGCGAGCAGCGGCGCCACTCCCGGAATACGGCCCAAGGGAACCGAGAGGATCACGACGTCAACGTCCACCACGGCTTCTGCCGCCAACACCGCGCGTCCTCCCTGGGCCAGCACGTCGGCCTCGATCGTGTCGGGGCCGCGCGAGTTGGCCACCTTCACATCGTGTCCGGCCGCGCTCAGCTTTTGCACCAGAGTCTTCCCAATATAGCCAGCGCCAATGATGCCAATCTTCATGGTCCATTCTCCTTGTATTGCCTTGGACTGAGTGAAGGCTTCACTCGGCTGCGGGGTGCGCGAGCGCTTCGAGAGTACGGCGAAGGTCGTCCATGCCCTTCTGGGTAAGCTGGCAGGCCGTCTTGATCTTGTCGGTGATGCCTCGGATCTCCACTTCGAGGGCGCGACCATCAGGTGTCAGGTCGACCAGCACTCGGCGTTCGTCAGCGGGGTCGCGTGTTCGCGTGACCATCCCAGCGACCTCGAGCCGCTTGAGTAACGGCGTGATCGTCCCCGTATCCATGTCCAGGCGCGCACCCAATTCGCCGACCGAAATTGGCGCGCTATCCAGCAACTCCAGGGTTGCGAGATACTGAGGAAAGGTCAGGCCCAACGGCTCAAGGAACGGCTTGTGCAGCCGCACCATCCGGTTCGTCGCGCTATAAAGCGCGAAGGAAAGTTGTGTGCCGACGTTTCGCTGTTTCAAAATCGGCCTCTTCTCGTGCGCTATCATCTAGTTCGCTAGATAATGAGGCATTGGTGGCTTGTCAAGCCGCCTACGGGTTGGCGCGGATGCGGGGACTGCATGGCTCGGGCGCCAACGTGCTGCCAAGCCGCCTGCTGACCGGCACCACGCTCAGCAATCAGGAAAGCAGCACCCTTCAAGGCCTGGCGCGTGGAGGCATATCCCAACGGCCGAGGGCTCCGCTTGGCTTGTCCCCTGCGCGAGCCTCGGCTTCCACCTCCTCCGCCAGCCCGAGGCACAGCAAGAGCAACCAGGCCGGAAGTGTCTTCATGGAGGCTGGGACCTGCCCGCTACTGCTCCTGGCCTGGCGCCAGGTCGTGCGCAAAGCATTTCTCGAGCCACCGAACGGGACCTGCCGGCACCGCCACCCACTCGCCGTCCTGTCGGTGCCAGAGCTTGCGTCCCATCTTCTGCTGCTCCCAACGGCAGTCGAAGGTGCCATCTCCGTCCCAGTCATACTCATGCCGTATTTCCCAACGCACCGCCATCCCGGCGGGCAACCGCACCTGGACGCCTGGAATCTTTCCCAGGTACCAACCCCAGGGGTGCCCTACGAGGCTGCGCACCTTGTGCCCGGGTGGGCTCTCATACGTCTCGACGACGACGAAGTGCCACGACCCATCATGCGTGCGCAGCGGCCTGATGAACCGCCAGGCGATTGTTCCGGCCGTGGCGAGCAGCACCCCTGCAACCCACGACGCAATCCTACGCCTCTTCCCCGTGGTCTGGTTCATGCTCCCTCTGGGTGAGCTGTCTGTTATCGGGACTCCTCGGTCTCCTGCAAGAGGAGCCCCCTTGGGGCACACGTACCCTGACACAGGGGGCTGTGCCTGGTGTGGAGGCAGGCGCCGGGTGTTGGCGTACCTGACGGCCCCCAACGCAGTACGCGCCATTCTGGAGCACCTGTCACTGCCCACGCGGCCTGCTTGCGCTGGCTGCAGCGCAGGGGCCACCCCAGCTCTCTCCCTCAACACGGCCCCCATTCCGCCTAGACACACTCGGAGTAGACTCGTCGCCATGGGACTCTTGACCTTCAGCATCAACGTCACCCTCGACGGTTGCGTCGACCACCGGGAGGGAATCGCCGACGACGAGACACACGCTTTCTTCACCCGTCTTATGGACGAGGGAGGGGCGATGCTGTGGGGCCGCGTCACCTACGAGATGATGGAGAGCTATTGGCCGGCGGTCGCTCGCGGCGACGAGGAGGCACCGCCAGCAATGCGCGCGTGGGCGATCAAGCTGGAGGCCAAGCCGAAGTACGTGGTGTCGTCGACGCGAACGGACTTCAGGTGGACCAACAGCCACCACATCACCGGCGACTTGCGTACGAGCGTGCAGAAGCTCAAGGACGTAACCCCTGCCGGCGTGCTCCTCGGTAGCGGTAAGCTCGCGACCGAGCTGGACCGACTGGATCTGATCGACGAGTACAAGTTCCTACTCCACCCCAGGGTCGCCGGTCATGGCCCAACCCTGTACCAGAGCGGGCTACCCACCACGCGACGGCTCGAGTTGGTCTCGGCGACGCCGTTCCGCAACGGCGCCGTCGCTATGCACTACCGGCGCGCGCGCGGCTAACAACGGGTTGCAGCGGGCGGTCCGCTGCGCGGCCAGCGAGAGGGTGTCAAAGAACTTGAGCGACGCGACTCGGCACGACACGCGGTGGGAAGGAGAAGAGCGGAAAGCGGGCCGAGAAGTCCCCTCGCCTCCACCGTGCCGCCGCCTCTCGGAACGCCGCGACGAAGGCCCCGTACTGCTCACGCAACTCCTTCAATGTCTGGCGCGTGGAGGCATGTCCCAACGGCCGAGGGCTCCGCTCGAGGTGCTCGGGCCAGGTATGGGGGTGCTGGGCCCTCACCGCTCGCGCTCCCAATACCGGCTTGTCCCCTGCGCGAGCTCGGCTTCCACCTCCTCCACCAGTCCCAGCACCGCGCGCCGCCTTCCCTCCTCCCCCAGTCCTTCCCAACACGGCAGGGGCGCCACCTCCACCTCCACCTCCACTGGCTCGGCGATTTCCTCGGCCAAACGCCCTTCCCCCGCCGCCAAGTCCTCGCTCCCCCTCTTGCTCCACCGCTTCGTCCAGTTGAACGGTAGGCTCACCCGTCCATGCTGACATGCTGAGTCTCGTCCTCGCTTGCTTCCCTCGTTTCGAGTCCTTTGACACTGTCTCTGGCGCATGGAGGCGGCTCTCAACTGGCGGGCTTGTCCCTCTTGCTCCTCTTCCGTCTGTCAATACCAGCGCGCTCCGTGCGCGGTCGGCTTCGCTTGCTCGGTGAAGCCGGGGGAGTTGGTTCTGACCGGTCCGCCGCATCCTCGGCGAGATCAAGAGCCCATGTGCCGCTTTCCCAATTCTTCAGCACCAGCGAGGCTTCAAACGGTACCAGCCCCTCCCCCCTCGCCGCCTCTTCCAGTATCGCGCGGGCCTCTGTCGTCCGGAATCGGAGCAAATACGCAGCGGCCGAGACCCGAACGTCCATGCGAGGGTGAGTAAACAGCACAGTGAGCGCATCGCGCCCGGCATCACCCTGTGCGGTCAACTTGCTGAACGCCTCCATGTATCGTTTGGCGTGTTTGTTGCCGGTCTTCGCGTCACCCTTCCAGATCGAGTCCGTCTGCGCAGCTACATTCTCGGCAAACAGCGCAACAAGCTTCTCAATCTCAGTCACCAGACGCCCCCGAGAACGTTTTTGATGGCCAGCAGACCGAACTCGCGCTGGGCCTCATAGGGTTGAATGCCGAGCCACTGCCGCACGGTAAGGGTATTTGAGTTGGTGATTTTTGGCTGAATTGACGAGTAGAAAGCACTGATGCGCGTATGAACTGATTCTCGTAACGCGGTGATGTTCTCGGTATTGTGTAGGGCCTCGCCCCCGAACCGCTTCACGTTGCCTGGAGTTTGCTCCACGATGTGATGCCATGCCTTGCCCTTTCCCGCTGGCCCCATGGCTGACTTGAAACCACTGTACGACCCCCACGCCCTGTGTCCGTTGGGGAGGAGCTTCCCCCGACTCGGCACAAGACTCCCAGCGCCAGCTCCCCGGGCAGCCATGGCCACAACATGAGGCGCCAACACCACGCGGATCGTCCCCTCGGGCACGGAGATAATTAGCCGCTCGGCTCCGGTTGCTGTCTCCAGCAGGCCCAAGCCGGTACTTGCCGCGACTCTCTCCGATGCTTGCGCGAACCCGGGGAGCTTCGGCGCCCTAGAAGCAAGGGCCGCCGTTTCACCTATGGCCGCCGTCCCCACGATTACGAGAATCCGCACACTGTTGGGACCGATGACACGTCCGAAATGCTCGCCAATCTCGCGCAACTCCGCAAAGCGAGAGGCCCGGGGTGCATCCTCGTAAAGCTGCGCATAGGCGCGCAGCAAATCAAAGAACTCATAGCCGAGATAGCCCCAGAGCGCGGCGCTAAACACCAGGGCCGCACCCTTTGTTATCGGCTCGGGCACTGGTGCCAACAGCAGCGCCATGTAAACCGTTATGCTAATGCTGATCATCGCAAGCATTCGCGTAGGGTCGAGCATGGCCCGTACTTCCGCGTTGACGCCTTCCAGGGCGGGCCCCACTGCCAGGGCAAGCGCAAGGCTGCGCTTGTCGTCATCCTGGAGGCGAGGCCCGTCTTCAAACAGCGTCAGGCAATCCCCTGGAGTGCCGCACCGCTCGCAAAACCGCCCATAGGACCGGGCCAGGTCTGATTGCCACGCTTCGCCACTCAAGGGCACGGAAGCCAACGCCAGCCTACGGCTGACATACAACGGGGGACGGGACGCGGCCACCCGAAGCGGCATGTGGAGCCAAAGCGTTGTCATGGCCGCCGAAAACTCAGCGTCACTCACCCGCACCGGCGCGAAGTCCGTGGGCAGCGTGGTAAAGAAAGCCTCTCCCTGCTGGCCCCCGGCTTCGGCTTCCGGCTCCAGCACCCACGGCTCGGGCGAGTCATCCGGCACGGGCGGACGGTAACGGGAAGCCGTCATCCCTCCACCCATGGGGGCCCCCGTGGCGCACGCTGTCACCAGCATCAGCGCCGCCAGGCCCAGCGCACCCGCGCGCAGGAACTGCCGTGTGTCCACCGGGCGAGTCTCGAGAGAACACCTGGACATTGCACCTCCCCTGGCGGTTGGGGCTCTACAATTCTCTGACACTTGCTGGCTGCATTGGGCCAATCCAGGTCCAGGTCCTCTCGAGAGCCACCTACGGCAGCTTCTGCACAATCAACGTCCCGGCACCCAGGTTCGGCGTCGCGAGCAGGCCATTGTCAGCGTCGACGAAGATATCGGCCACACCTCGGAAGCCGAGGCCATCGACGACCACGGTCGGGTTTCCGCCGTTGGAGTCGGTCCTGTAGACGCGGCCCTCTTCGAACACGCCAAGATAGAGATTTCCGCTCTCGTCCTCACCGATGCCGTCGACGCCGCGAGGCACGGCGAACGTCCGCTGCTGGTTGTTCGCCATCTCGGTCAAATCGCCACCGAAGTAATCGGCGATGAGGATCTTGCCGCTCTTGCTCGAGAAGACGCCGTTGAAGATGCGGTTGTCTGTCGAGGCATCGAGCACCGTGGTCACCGTGCCATCGGCGATATTGACGCGAAACACCCGCGCGGTCCGTGGCATCGCCTGCGCCTCGGCGCTGTTGATGGGATGCAACGTGTTGGTGCTTCCCGTCGGGCGCATCTGGCTCGAAGGTCCCATCTCCGTGACGAGCAAGGTCTTGCCACCCGGCTCGACCGAGAGGTCGTTGAGGTTGCTCACCGTGACGGGGAATCGGCTGCTGTCAGCGACGACGCGCTTGTTTCCGTCCTTGTCCACGGCCCAGATGCGGTCCAGGTCGGTCACGACGAGCTCGGTACCGGTGAAGTCGAGGCCGCGCGGTTCTCTCATGCCGCTGGCGAAGACGCTGACCGTCCCTCGAAGCCACGGACCACGCTCTCAACGCGTGGGCCGACGGCGTAGGTGCCTTCTGGCGGGGCGCGCGAGGGCTCCTCTTCCTTTGCCTCGTCACACGCGGCGAATCCCAATGCTGTCACCGCGAACACTATGATGAGCGGTCGGTTCTTTTTCATGCCGCGAACCATAAGAGGAGAGCCAGCTCAGGGCTCGCTGAAGCCGCCGCGCACCCACTCGTTGGCGACGTCTCTGTTGAATTTGAAGTTCACGGGCACGCGATGCTTCGCGACGGTCGCGCCCGCATCGTCCACGGCGGAGAGCAGCGCGTGGGGCTCATACTCATCGGCCACGAGCTCGAGCCGAACCTCGTACCAGCGGCCCTCCCAGGCGATGGAGAGCTTCTTGGTCATCGCCTGGTCGCGCTGTCTCGCCGAGCGGTCCAGGACCTCCGAGGCCGTCTTCACGAAGGTCGCGAACGCCGTCGCATCGAAGGGCTTGGGGTTCTTCTTATCCCGGCCCATCACCCACGGACTGATGAGGACGGGCTCGGCGATCCCCTGCTTGCGGATTTCCACGGCCCAGCCGTCGTCCTCCTCGTTCTTGATGACCCTGGCCGTCCAGCCGTTCTTCCGCCAGAACGTGGGCTCCATGACTTCGGGCTCTGCAGGCGTTCGCTCGTCGCTCATGGGCGTTCCTCATACCCTCGATCGCCATTTTCCAGAGAAGTATGAACATCCATGTGCGGGTGAGTAAACAGCACCATTCTCGATGGCCGCCGTGCGGCCTCCTCGTCCTACGGAAACGTCACACCGTCGAAGAACTCCTCACGTGCGCCCCCCTCCTGGCTCCACAGCTTCAGGGTGAAGGTGCCGCGCGCCTCCTCCTGCGTCGCCTCCACCTCCAGCACGACACGAAGCCTCTTCCCCGGGACAATGGGCTCCAGCGGCCACACGCCGAGCGCCTTCAACTCCACGCGACTGGGGCCCACCAGCACCGCACCGGCGGGTGTCCAGGGTGTGCCCGCGTCGTTCCACAACTCCTGCTCCACGGCCAGCCGCACCACCTTGTGCCCGCCCTTCTCGTGCCCGGTGCCCGAGCGGTAGCTGCGCGCCTTGCTGCTGATGAGCGTGTTGCCGGGGCGTGCGGTGACGTTCCTGGCGATGTTCTTGTCGCTGACGCCGCCCTCCCCCATGAGTTTCTGGGCGAGGAGGGCCGTGAGCCCCACCTTCCCGTTGGACTCCACCTCCAGGCGCGCCTTCTCCCGCCGACACTGCTGGACTTCCTCCAGCGCCCGTTGCTCGCCCTCGTGGCAGGAGGCCGGCGTGTGCGGCTGGCGTATCACCTCCACCTGCCGCTCGGCCTCGGAAGGGTGCACCACCAGCATGAACGAGATGCTCGCCGGGGCCGCGCCGTCCTGGAAGTGCACCGTCACCGGCACGCGCTCCCCGTCCGGCAGGACCCACGTGGGGGCGAGCGTGAAGCCCGCCTCGTCCTCTATCACCCGGAAGCGCTCCCGCCCGACCAGCTCCACGCGCGCCAGCCTCGCGTTGAAGAAGAAGCTGGTGGAGCGCCCCGGGCGGATGCACACCTCGTGCGCCTTGCGAGCCGTGTCCACCGTCAGCTCGATATGACGCGTGTCCACCTCACAGGTGGGCACTGGGGCTTCCTCAGGGGGACCCGCAGGGGCGGCGAGCAGCACGAGTCCCAGGAACGCGGCGGAAGACAGGGCGAACACGGGGCGGGACCTCCCGAGGGGCAACGAGACCGGAGAAGTGGGGCTCTACCACACCTCCCTCGCGGTCGTGTTGGAGTTGCGCCCGGTACCTGCCACCCGCCTGTTTCCGAGGCTCCCTATTGGAAACGGTCCACCACCCGCACCACCGCGACGGGGTCGACCAGCACCTTGCCTGGCTCGCTGCCGGGCCGGAGCTCCAGGCCGACGTCGTCATCCGTATCCAGCAACTCCAGACACACCGGATACGTCTCCCCGGTGGGCGTGCGCGCCTCGGTGAAGCGACCGTACACGCGGTCCTCCGTGAAGTAGAGCCGACCGGAGAGCCGGGTGTGCCCGGGCAGTGCCGTCTGTCCCGTAGGCGTGTCCCAATCGCCGAACACATAGATGGGAGTGTCCTCGCGCACGAGCACGGACCTGCCCCGAATCCTGCCCCATTCGACGCTGCTCATTTCCCCGAGGCGCAGGCCGCGCGTGCGCATGGTCTCCACGGCCCCGGGGGGGCAGGGCTGGGGAAGCGGCGCCGGGCGCACGGGCGGCACCTGCTGCGCACCCAGACAGGCCTGCAAGGCGGCGCCAGCGAGGCCGAGACACACGGTGCGCACGGCGGCTCCTCGGCCCCGAGGCCGTGCTTCTCCCTGGGGGCCAGACGTCTGCTGCTGCTTCACGGGGGCACTGTCCTTTCGAGGCGCCGCGGGTGAGGCGGCGACCGCGGGGGGAGGCGCCTGGGCAGGCGCGGCCACGGCCCGTGCAGGTTCCGGCGCGGGCCCCCGAGGCGCCACTTCCTGGCCAGAGGTGAGCCACCAACACCCCAGCGCCACGGCCAACCCCACGCCCGTCCCCACCAGCACCCGGGCCCGTCGCCTCCGCCGCTTGCCGGCGGCTCTCCTCTCGCCATGCAGCGGCACCCTCCAGGCCGCGTCCGCCCCGGCCTTCAGCGTCTCCAGGGCCTCGTAGAGCGCCACGGCGCTGGGGTAGCGCGCCTCGGGCCGCTTCTCCAGCAGCCGCAGGCACACCGCCTCCACGTCCCGAGGCACGCGCGGATTGACGAGGTGCGGCGGCAGCGGCACCCGGTGGAGCACCGCCTCCACGTCCACTCCCCCCTCGTCGGTGAGCCGGAAGGGGAAGCGGCCCGTCAGCAACCGGTAGAGCACCACCCCCAGCGCGTACAGGTCATCCCCCGGCCCAGCCCGGTAGTGGGCGCCCGGCACGTCCGCATGCGCACGACCAAAGGCCCACGCCTCGGGGGCGCGGTAACAGGGGGCGCCTGGCGGAAACATCCCCTTCGTCAGCGTGGCGTCGCCCTCATGGTAGCCGGCCCCGAAGTCCACCAGCACCGCCTGCCCGGTACCGTCACTCACCAGGATGTTGTCCTCCTTCACGTCCCGGTGCACCACCCGCGCGTCGTGCGCCACCGCCAGCCCGCGCGCCACCTCCATCACCCGCTCCACCACCTCGCCCGGGGTGCGCCCGGGCCGCTGTCCCCATTCCTCCAGTGTTGGGCCTTCAATCAGCTCGAATTTCAGCCACAGGAAGCGCGGCTCGGATTCGGGCCACTGGCCCGCGCCCAACTGGCGCACGAGGTTGGGGTGGTGCAGGCACATCCCCAGCGACAGCTCGCGCCATGCGCGCCCGGTCCGCACACTCCCCTCCTCCAGCGGTAGCAGCTTGAGAGCGGCCCGGTGCCCATCGGGGCCCCGCACCCGGTACACGGTGCCGTAGCTGCCCGAGCCCAGCACGGCTTCCACCACGTTTCCGCCAATGCGGGTGCCAGGCGGCAGCGGGGGCAGGTCGAGCGGGCTCATGGAGCCCTCGCCACGAAGGAGGATGGGGGGCTCGGGACTGGAGAATGCGAACGTGCGCACACGCGGGGGCTACCTCCGAGGACCTCAACCTAGCAGGTCAATCGCCCCGGCCGGGAACGCACACCGTGGGCCCGCCTCAGGTGCCGCGGTGGCCGCGGGTGCCCTCCTCTTGACCCCGGCGTTCCCCACGGACGAACCTCGTCGCCTCTACCCAGGAGGCAGCGTGTCTTTCGAGAATCGAGTCGTGGTCGTCATCGGAGCCAGCGGCGTGGTCGGCTCCGGCGTGGTGCGGAAGTACCTCGACGCCGGGGCGACGGTGGTGGGCGTCTCGCGGAGCGCGTCGAAGCTCGAGCAGCTCACGCAGCAGATGAAGATCCAGAGCTCGGAGCCCTTCATCTCCGTCGTCGGCGACTTCAAGGACGAGGCCTCCGCCCGTGAGGCGAAGAAGGCCGTCGCCACCGCGCTCCAGGGAAAGCCGATCGACCACGTGGTCTCGGTCCAGGGCTTCGTCTCCTACGCCAAGGCCCCGACGAGCACTCCCCCCGAGGAGCTGAAGGCGGCCCTGGATGACGGCCTCTTCAACAACCTCCTGGCCGCCAAGGCGTTCCTCCCCGAGCTCAAGGAGCGCGAGGGCTCCAGCTTCACGCTGGTGAGCGGGGGCCTCGCCCACATCCCCCCTCCGAACATCTCCCTGTGGCTGGGCACGGTGAAGAACGCGGCGCTCAACGCCCTGACGCTCGCGCTGGCGGCGGAGACCGCCAACGACAAGGTGCGCCTCAACACCCTTTGCATCCACTTCGCCGTGGCCCCCCTGGGCGGCGACAAGAATCAGTTCGGGCTGACCGCGGAGGGCGACACCCTGCGCCTGGCGCCCGCCTTCCTCGGCGTCGCGCGCGGCACGCAGAAGGGTCAGCTCCTCTGCCTGAACTCGTTCGCCGACGCCGAGAAGCTGAGCGTGCGCTGAGAGGCCCTCAGACGCGGTGGTCGTACACCTCCGCGGGGGTCGTGGCGGGCAGCAGCCCAAAGCCGGGAGGCATGCTCCCGAGGGCCCGCGCACCGGGACGGCCGCGCCCTCGGCCCTGGCCCCCGGCCTCGCTCACCTGGAAGAAGCTCACCAGCTGGAGCAGGCTCTCCGCTTGCGCCGCCATCTCCTCCGCGGTGCTCGACAGCTCCTCGGCGGCCGCCGCGTTCTGCTGGGTCACGTCGTTCAGACCGAGCATCGCCTTGTTGAGCTGCCCGACGTCCGACGACTGCTCGGTCGACGTGGCGGCGACGTCCCTCACCAGGTGGGAGGTGGTGTCGATCGACGGGACGAGCGCGTGGAGCAGCTGGCCGGACTGCTCGGCGATCTTCACGCTGCTGGACGCCACCGAGCTGATCTCCTTCGCGGCGGTCTGGCTTCCCTCCGCGAGCTTGCGCACCTGGGAGGCGACGACGGCGAACCCCTTGCCATGGTCGCCCGCGCGCGCGGCCTCGATGGCGGCGTTCAGGGCCAGGAGGTTCGTCTGGTAGGCGATCTCCTCGACCACGGAGATGCGCGAGGCGATCTGCTTCATCGCATCCACGGTCTCGGCGACGGCCCGGCTGCTCTTCTGGGCATCGGCCGCGCCCTTGGAAGCGATCGTCTCCACCCGACGGCTGCTGTCGGCGTTCTTGATGATGGACGCGCTCATGCCGTCGAGGCTGGTGGTCATCTTCTCGAAGGTGGAGGCCTGCTGGCTCGCGCGGGTCGCGAGCGACTGGGACGTCGCCGAGAGCTGGGAGGCGGCCGACGAGAGGGCCGCGGCTCCTTCGCGCACCTCGCCAATCACCTGCGCCAGCCGGTCGCGCATCGAGCGGAACGCGTCGGCGAGGGTACCGATCTCATCCTCGGAGCGGTGATCGAGCGCTCCGGTGAGATCGCCGTTCGCGATGCGGGTAGCGACGCTGGAGATCGTCTCGAGCGGCTTCGTGATGCGGCGGATGACGATGAGGACGGCGCCACCGAGCGCGAGCAGCGCGAGCGCCCCGAGCACGAGCGTGAACACGCGCAGCTCATGAGCCGGCGCGAGCACCTTGTCGAGGGGAGCGAAGACGGCGAGGGCCCAGGGCGTCACGGTCTCACCGATACGGATGGGAACCACCACCTCGATGGCCTGGGCCCCGAGCACCTCCGAGTCCACCTGCGCGGAGAGCGCGGTGTCACGCGAGAGGGCGGTCTTCACCAGGGCATCCGCGGGCGAGGCGCCGAGCGGCTTCGCGCGACGCTCCTCCGAGGGGTGCGCGACGAACGCGCCGTTGTTCGAGACGAGCAGCGCGTACCCCGTGTCGAAGGGGGTGATCTCCGAGATCTGCTTCTGGAGCTGCTCGAGTGAGATGTCCGCGCCGACGGTCCCGACGAACTTGCCGTCCAGGAGGATGGGCACGGTGATGCTCGTGATGAGGGTGGGCCTGCCACCGACGGGGTAGAGGTAGGGGTTGACGATCGTCTCCCTCCGGGTCTTGCGCGCCAGGAGGTAGTAATCGCCCACGCCCTCCGTCTCGTAATCGACGTTGGGCTCCAGGCTGACCTGTCCGGTGCCGCGGCTCCAATTCGAGATGTAGCGTCCGGTGGCGTCCGAGCCAGGCGCGTTCACGTACTTCGCATCGAGCCCATCGAACGCATTGGGCTCCCACGTCGTCCAGAGGCCGAGGAGCTTCGGATTGGCCTCGATGACCTTCTTGAGCGCCGCATCCGCCAGCCGGCGGTCGGCCAGGCCGGCGGCCTTCTGGGCCGCCAACGTTTGCGCGAGCGTGCGCACCGGCATGAACGCGGTGTCGAGCTCCGAGTTGACCGTCCGCGCATAGCGCTCGGCCATCTGCGTGGCCAACTGATTCGCCTGCTCTTCGGCGACCCGTGCCGACTGTCGGCTGACGACGAGCACGAGGATGCCGAGCGCGAGGCTGATGATGCTGCAAAGGGCGACGAGAAGCTTCGTCGCCAGGCTCTTGCTGAATGACATGGGGGCATTTAGAGCATGGAGCGCGGCATTGGCTTGAGCGGCTCATGAGCCAGCGCCTGGCAGCCCCCTGGCTCTAGGACCCGACGCCTCGGGAGCCCTCTCCCGAGGGGCACACTCGAAGGGCGAGTGAGTGAGCGGCGCGTGAGTCGCTCCGCGTATCCCACCGCGCCACGGGTGCGGTTCAGTCCACCACGAGCGAGGTGACGGCGAGCCCCGTCTGTCCGAGCTGCTCCCCGTTGGTGCTGCCACACACGGGGCAGCGCAGGCGGGGGTGCTCGGGCGCGTAGGTGCGGCCACAGGCCCGGCAGCGCGCCTCCACGTGGATCAGCTCCAGCAGGAGCCGCGCGCCTTCCGCCTGGGTGCCCCGGGCCTGCGTGGCGAAGTCGGAGAACAGGCGCTCGGGGGACAGGGACACCGTCTCGGCCACCCAGCCCCGCACCACGCGCACCCGCGAGGCCCCATGGGAGAGGGCGCGCCGGAGGACGGCGTCGAGCATCTGCCGGGCAAGGACGGATTCGTGCATGGGGTGCCTCCGGGGGGAGCAGAGGTCTTGGACAAACGAGGGATTCCAGCCTAGGCAATCGGCGCACGGGCTCGCGAATCGGGGTCCTCCCGGGCCGTCATCTGGCCAACGCTTGCCCCTCCCCTTCCGCCACCCAACGCCCCCCTCGCCCGCGCGTACGAGGTCACGCCACGACGTATTGCCGCGCCAGTCAAGCCCCGAGCGCATATGTTCCCCCGGCATTCGCCGTCCCGGAGGGCGCCATGGAAGAGCAGGGGCTGCACATCGAGACCCATCCCCGCGAGGGCGATCCGCTGGTGCGCGCGGGGAGACCGGACCCGTGCCTCCTGGTCCTCTTCGGCGCCACGGGAGACCTGGCGCAACGCAAGCTCTTCCCGGCCCTCTTCGAGCTGGCCCGCCAGGGGCTGCTGCCCGACCACTTCGCCGTCGTGGCCTTCAGCCGCTCGGAGCACAACCTGGAGCAGTTCCGCGCCCAGGTGAAGGCCGGGCTCCAGAAGTTCGCCCGCACCCAGCCGCTGGACGAGGCCACCTGGGAGCGGCTCGCCTCCAAGCTGGAGATGATGACCGGGGCCTACGATGACCCGGCGTCCTACCTCCGCCTGCGCGAGCACCTGGAGCGCGTGGCCGAGCGCTTCGGCACCCAGGGCAACCAGCTCTACTACCTGGCCACCCCCGCCTCCACCTTCCCCTCGCTGCTCGAGGGCCTGTCCAGCTCCGGGCTGCTGTACCGCGAGGACCCCACCGTGAAGCGCCCCTGGCGGCGGCTCGTCATCGAGAAGCCCTTCGGTCGCGACTTCGCCAGCGCGAAGGAGCTCAACCGCTCCCTGGCCACGGTGCTGGACGAGCGGCAGATCTTCCGCATCGACCACTACCTGGGGAAGGAGACGGTCCAGAACATCCTCGTCTTCCGCTTCGCCAACGCCATCTTCGAGCCGCTGTGGAACCGGCAGCACATCGACCACGTGGAGATCACGGCGGCGGAGAGCATCGGCGTGGAGGGCCGCGGGCGCTTCTACGACGAGACGGGCGTCATCCGGGACATGGTGCAGAACCACCTGCTGCAGGTGCTGGCCCTGTGCGCCATGGAGCCCCCCGTCTCGTTCGCCGCCGAGGACATCCGCGACGAGAAGAACAAGGTGTTCCGCGCGCTGCGCCCCATGGTGGGCGGCGAGGTGGCGAAGTTCGTGGCGCAGGGCCAGTACCAGGGCTACCGGGAGGAGCAGGGGGTGGCCAAGGACTCGAAGACGCCCACCTACGTGGCCCTGAAGCTCTACATCGACACGTGGCGCTGGCAGGGCGTGCCCTTCTACGTGCGCGCGGGCAAGGGGCTGAGCAAGCGGGTGACGGAGGTGTCCATCCACTACAAGTCCGTACCGCACTGCCTCTTCAACACCAGCGACACCTGCCAGCGGCTGCAGCCCAACGTGCTCACCCTGCGCATCCAGCCGCACGAGGGCATCGGGCTGAGCTTCGAGTCGAAGGTGCCCGGCGAGGACGTCAACATCGCGGGCGTGAACATGGACTTCGACTACTCCAAGAGCTTCCACAAGCCGGTGCCCGAGGCGTACGAGCGGCTGATGCTCGACTGCATGCGGGGCAACACCACGCTCTTCGCGCGGCAGGACAGCGTGGAGCAGGCGTGGGCCTGGGTGACGCCCATCATCGAGGCGCTGGACTCGGGCAAGGGCGGGCCCATGCAGACGTACGCGCTGGGGAGCGCGGGGCCGGACGCGGCGGGGGCCCTGCTGGCGCGCGACGGGCGGCGCTGGACGGAGCTGAAGTGAGCAGGCCCGCCCCCATCGTGGTGGACAAGGAGGCCCTGGCGAGCGAGGGCGCGGACTGGCTCGCGCGGGCGCTCGGGGACGCGGTGGCCGGGGGCCGCCGGGCCAGCCTCGCCCTGTCGGGGGGCAGCACGCCCGGGCCCGTGTTCCGGGAGCTGGCGAAGCGGGACGTGCCCTGGGCCCTCGTGGACTTCTACTTCGTGGACGAGCGCTTCGTCCCGCCGGACCACCCGGAGAGCAACTACCTGCTGGCGGAGGAGGCGCTCTTCAAGCCGCTGGGCGTGCACGCGGAGCAGGTGTTCCGCATGCAGGGCGAGCGCCAGGACCGGGACGAGGCCGCGCACGACTACGAGCAGCGGCTGCCGGCGGTGCTGGACGTGGTGGTGCTGGGGATGGGCGAGGACGGGCACACCGCCTCGCTCTTCCCGGGTGCCTCCTCGCTGGAGGAGAAGACGCGGCGGGTGCTGGCGGTGGTGGGCCCCAAGCCGCCGCCGTGGCGCATGACGCTGACGCTGCCGGTGCTCCAGTCGGCCCGGAAGGTGCTCGGGCTGGTGGCGGGAGCGGGCAAGCGGGACATGGTGCGGCGGGTGCTCGCGGGCGAGGACCTCCCGGCGGCGCGGGTGACACAGGCGCAGTGGATGATGGACAAGGCCGCGGCCGGCCAGCCGTGAGCACAGGAGCCAATGCAATGACCACAGCACAGGGCCCGAAGCAGGGGGGTGCGCAGTTCGGCGTGGCGGGGATGGGGGTGATGGGGCAGAGCCTCGCGCTCAACGTGGCGGACCACGGCTTCCGGGTGGCCGTGTGGGACCGGCACCCCGAGCGCTTCGACGAGCTGCGCCAGAAGGGCGCGCCCGCGAGCCTCCAGGGCCACGGCGCGCTGGAGGACTTCGTGGCCTCGCTGGAGCGCCCGCGCCGCATCATGTTGATGGTGACGGCGGGCGCGGCGGTGGACTCGATGATGGAGAAGCTCGAGCCGCTGCTGCAGCCCGGGGACGTGGTGCTGGACTGTGGCAACTCCTGGTACCTGGACACCCGGAAGCGCGAGGCCGCCTGGAAGCAGAAGGGGCTGAACTTCCTCGGGGTGGGCGTCTCCGGCGGTGAGGAGGGCGCGCGCTACGGCCCCTCCATCATGCCGGGCGGCCCGGCCGAGGCGTACGCGCTGGTGCGCCCGGTGCTGGAGGCCATCGCCGCCAAGAGCGAGGCGGGCGTGTGCGTCACGCACGTGGGGCCGGATGGCGCGGGCCACTTCGTGAAGATGGTGCACAACGGCATCGAGTACGCCGACATGCAGCTCCTGGCGGAGACGTACGACTTGCTGCGCCGCGGGCTCGGGCTGCCGGCGGAGCAGGTGGCGGACCTCTTCTCGCAGTGGAACCAGGGCATCGCCGAGTCCTTCCTGCTGGAGACCACCCTCAAGGTGCTGCGCAAGAAGGACACCGAGACGGGCAAGCCGCTGGTGGACCTGGTGCTGGACAAGGCGGGCCAGAAGGGCACGGGCAAGTGGACGGTGCAGGTGTCGCTCGACCTGGGCGTGCCGGTGCCCTCCATCGCCGGGGCGCTGGACGCGCGCAACCTCTCCTCGATGAAGGACGAGCGCGTGGCGGCGAGCCGCACCCTCCACGGCCCCCAGGGCGAGAGCCTGTCCGCGGACGAGAAGGCGAACCTGGCGGCGTGGGTGCATGACGCGCTGTACGCGGCGCGGGTGGTGACGTACGCGCAGGGGATGCGGCTCATCCAGGCGGCGTCCAACGAGTACCAGTGGAACGTGTCGCTGGCGGAGATGGCGCGCATCTGGCGGGCCGGCTGCATCATCCGCGCGAAGCTGCTGACGCCGCTGCGCGAGGCCTTCGAGAAGAGGCCGGACCTGCCCAACCTGATGCTGGCCGACAGCCTGGCGCCCGTGCTGGAGCGGATGGCGCCCGCCTGGAGACGCACGGTGGCGGTGGCCACGCGGCTGGGGATTCCGGTGCCGGTGTTCTCCGCGAGCCTCGCCTACTTCGACAGCTACCGCAGCGCCGAGCTGCCACAGAACCTCACCCAGGCCCAGCGCGACGCCTTCGGCGCCCACACCTACCAGCGCCGCGACAGGCCCGAGGCCGGCTTCGTCCACTCGGACTGGAGCTGACGCGGACCGTTCGCCCGGCACCAACGCCCGCCCAGCCCGGAGCCGGGCGCCTCCTCCCTCGGCTGGCGCCCCCCCTGGCTGGATAATTCGGGCGACCCTTCGCACACTGCGGCTTCCGCTCAACGCACGGGAAGCCCGCATGAAGCTCACCATCAACGAGCAGGAACACGAGGTCTCCGACGAGAACCCCGACCGCGTACTGCTCTGGGTGCTGAGGGATGAGCTCGGCCTCGTGGGCACCCGGTTCAGCTGTGGGGCCGGCGTGTGTGGCGCGTGCACGGTCCACGTGGATGGGGCCGCCACCCGCGCCTGCCTCCTGCCCATCTCCCAGTTGGCCGGCACGCGCATCCGCACCGTGGAGGGCCTCGCCAGCAAGGGGCCCGCAGGTGAAGCGCGGCTGCACCCCGTGCAGCAGGCCTTCCTGAAGGTGCAGGTGCCCCAGTGCGGCTGGTGCATGAGCGGGCAGATGATGACCGCCGCCGCCCTCCTGGAGCGCAACCCGAGCCCCTCGCCCCAGCAGGTGGTGGAGGCCATGGGCGGCAACTACTGCCGCTGCGGCACCTACTGCCGCATCAAGAAGGCCGTGCTCGAGGCGTCGAAGCTGCTCACCCAGGAGACCGAGCCATGAGGGACTCGCGTCCCGAGAAGCAGTCATGGCGCCCCACGCGCCGACAGTTCCTGCTCGGCCTGGGCGTGGGCGGCGCCGGTGCGGTCGCCCTGGGTCTGCCCGCCATGCGCCTGGGCCTGGCCCGGTGGTTCGACACGGGCGAGCTGCCCTCCCTGGCCGGCACCCTGGACCCCACCCTCTGGTTCGAGCTGTTCCCGGACGACCGCGTGCGCCTGCACCTGCCCAAGGTGGAGATGGGCCAGGGCATCCACACCGCGCTGGCGCAGCTCGCCGCCGAGGAGCTGGAAGTCCCCTGGGAGAAGCTGGAGGTGGTGCACGCCAGCACCGCCCGGGGCCCGGTGGATGTCGCTGGCACCTCGGGCAGCCGGACCGTGGTCAGCCTCTTCCACCCGCTGCGCGAGGTGGCCGCCACCCTCCGGGAGATGCTGCGCACCGAGGCCGCCCGCCAGCTCGGCGTGCCGGTCGAGTCACTCGGGGTCGCCCACGGGACGTTCACCGTGCGAGACGCGCCCGAGCGCACGCTGCGCTACGGCGAGGTGGTGGCACGGCACACGGGCGCGTGGGACGTGCCCGAGAAGCCGCCCGCCCTCAAGCCGGTGAAGGACTTCCGCGTCATCGGCCAGTCGATGCCGCGCGTGGACGTGGAGGCCAAGCTCACCGGCCAGCCGGTGTATGCCTATGACCAGCGGCTGCCGGGCATGCTGTACGGGGCCGTGGCCCGGCCGCCGAGGCTGGGCAGCACGCTGCGCGCGGCCCGCGAGGGACAGGCGCGCCAGCAGCCGGGCGTGGTGGCGGTGGTGCTGGGCAACGACTTCGCCGGCGTGGCCGCCGAGTCCCGCGCGCAGGCATACGCCGCCCTGGCCCACCTGGAGCTGGAGTGGACCGAGGGCGAGCGCGTCCAGCAGGCGGACCTCGACGCGCTGACGACCGTGAAGGACGGCGCGGGCGTGCTCGTCCAGGACGAGGGCGATGCGCCCACCCACCTGGGCCGCGGCAGGCAGCTCCGCGCCGAGTACCGCACGCCCCTGGCGGCCCATGCCCACCTGGAGCCGCAGGCCGCGCTGGTGGAGGTGAAGCCGGAGCGGGTGCGGGTGTGGATGGCCACCCAGGTGCCCGGGATCCTTCGCAAGCAGGTGGCCGGGGCGATGGAGCGCGAGGTGGAGAGCGTCGAGGTCTTCCCCACCCACCCGGGAGGAGGCTTCGGACGGCGCCTGGACGCGCGAGCCGCCCTCGAGGCCGCGAGGCTCTCGCAAGCCACCGGCCGTCCGGTGCATGTGGGGTGGAACCGCACCGAGGAGTTCCGCCAGGGCTTCTTCCGCCCCCCCACCCACCACCGGCTGCGCGCCTCCCTCGACGCGTCCGGCCGGGTGCTGGCCTTCGAGCACCAGCAGGCCAGCGGCGACGTCCTGCTCGGCATGGTGCCGGAAGTCGTGGGCGCGGTGATCGGCTCGGACTTCGGCGCGTGGCGTGGAGGCACCATCCGCTACGCCG
>NZ_DASVSO010000191.1:0-18323 GCF_036388035.1 Archangium sp. | reverse complement strand
CCAGATGGCTCCGAACACCACCTCGCGCGGCGTGGCGCGCAGCGAGTCGAGCACCGCCGCGCGCGTCCCGGCTCTCGCGTCGCGCAGGAACGGCTCGAACCACCGCAGGCGCCCGGCCTCGTAGCGCTCCGGGAGGAACATCGCGCGGAAGGCCTCCACCACCTGGGGCGGCAGCTCCTTCACGCTGTCCCCGGGGTCCGCGAGCACCAGCCCCACCACGCGCTCGGGGTGGCGCGCCGCGTACTCGGCCACCACCGCGCAGCCGAGGCTGTGCCCCACCAGCACGAAGCGCTCGAGCCCCAGCCCCTCCGCCACCGCCCCCACGTCCTCGGCCAGCTCCCGGTAGTGGTAGCGGCCCGCCGCGTCCGGCTCCGACTCGCCCATGCCCCGCAGGTCCAAGGACACGCTGCGCTGCTTCAGGTGTGCCTGTTGCGCCGCCCACTGCGTCCGGTTGCCGCTGTTGCCGTGCACGAAGAGGACGGGCACCCCACCCTCCCCCGCCGTGGTGACGGCGAGCCGCCCCGCCGGCCCTCGAATCGTCTGTGTCGAGAAGGTCATGCGGTGACGCTAGCGGCTCGCGTCCGGCGTCCGGTAGCGGAACCGGAGGGCCCGACGCCCCAGCGCGGCCCACCGTCCGCGTCGTGGGTCGCGCGACGCGGGAGTGCGGGCGAGCGCGGCGCCTGCTGGCCTGGAGGGGCGGCGGGAGGAACCGTCCGCCGGGGCGGGCAGGCCGCTCAGGTGACTTGCCTTCCCCCGCCCCGCGCGTGAGAAGTGAGGCTCCACCCGGGCGAGCGCGAGTCGCCTGCCCTTCCCTTCCCCTGGCGAGATGAAGCACCGGTACGACGTCATCGTGGTGGGCCTCGGCCATGCTGGCTGCGAGGCCGCTCTGGCCTGCGCGCGCATGGGCCTGTCCACCCTCGGCCTCACCCTCAAGCGCGAGCGCGCCGCCGTCATGAGCTGCAACCCCGCCGTGGGTGGCACCGCCAAGGGCCACCTCGTGCGCGAGCTCGATGCGCTCGGCGGCGAGATGGGCCGCGTGGCGGACCTCGCGGGCACGCACTTCAAGACGCTCAACGCCTCGAAGGGCCCCGCCGTGCAGGCCAGCCGCGTGCTGTGCGATCGCGAGGCCTACGCGCGCACCATGCAGGCGGTGCTGTGGGCCCAGCCGAACCTCACCGTGCACGAGGCCGAGGTCTCCGCCGTGGTGGCCGAGGGCGGGCGCGTGGCGGGCGTGGTGCTCGGCGACGGCACGCAGGTGGCGGCGAGCGCGGTGCTGCTCACCACCGGCACCTTCCTCCAGGCCCTCATGCACGTGGGCGAGAAGAAGGAGGTGGGCGGACGGCTCGGCGATGAGGCGGCCAAGGGCATGTCCGACTCACTCCGCGGGCTCGGCTTCACGCTGGGCCGCTTCAAGACGGGCACGCCCGCGCGCCTCTTGCGCGACAGCATCGACTGGGACGCGCTCGAGCCCCAGCCGGGAGACTCGCCGCCGCGCCCGCTCTCCTCGCGCACCAAATGGGGACTCGGGGGCGGGGCCTTCCCGTGCCAGCCCGCCGTCACCTGCGCCCTCACGTACACCACGGCCGAGACGCACCAGATTCTCCGCGACAACCTCCACCGCTCGCCGCTCTTCCAGGGAGAAATCGTCGGCCGGGGCCCGCGCTACTGCCCGTCGCTGGAGGACAAGGTGGTGCGCTTCTCCGCGCGCGAGCGGCACCTGGTGTTCCTCGAGCCCGAGGGCCCCACCTCGCCGCTGGTGTACCCGGCGGGGCTGTCCACGAGCATGCCGGCCGAGGTGCAGCTCGCCTTCCTGCGCACGCTGCCGGGACTCCAGCGGGTGGAAGTCGCGCGCTACGGCTACGCGGTGGAGTACGACTACGCGCCGCCCACGCAACTGAAGGAGACGCTGGAGACGAAGGCGGTGGAGGGCCTCTTCTTCGCCGGGCAGCTCAACGGGACGAGCGGCTACGAGGAGGCGGCCTTCCAGGGGCTGTACGCGGGCCTCAACGCGGGGCTGAAGGTGCGGGGCGAGCCGGCGCTGGTGCTCGGGCGGGACGAGGCGCACGGGGCGGTGCTGGTGGACGAGCTGGTGACGAAGGGGGTGGACGAGCCCTTCCGCATGTTCACCAGCCGCTCGGAGCACCGGCTGAAGCTGCGCGAGGGCAACGCGGACCTGCGGCTGGCCCGGCACGGGGCGCGGGTGGGGCTCGTCTCGCGCGAGGTGCTGGAGCGGGTGGAGGCGCGCGGGCGGGCGGTGGCGGACGAGGTGGCGCGGCTCAAGCGCTCGGGGCTGGCGGCGCGGCTCAAGCGGCCCGAGGTGACGTACGCGGCGCTGGCGGCGGAGCAGCCGGAGGGCTGGCCGGCGCTGGCCGGGGACGTGGTGGAGGAGGTGGAGGTGGAGGTGAAGTACGAGGGCTACATCGTCATGGCGCAGCGGGCGGCGGCGCGGGAGGCGGAGGCGTGGGAGGGGTGGCGGATACCGGGGGACTTCCGGTACGGGACGGTGCGCGGGCTGTCGGCCGAGGCGGTGGAGAAGCTGGAGAAGCACCGGCCGGCGACGGTGGGGCAGGCGAGGCGGGTGCCGGGGCTGACGCCGGCGGCCTTCTCGCTGCTGCTGGTGGCGCTCAAGCGCGGCGGGCTGGGCGGGGCGGGAGGCCCCCGGGCGAGCGACGGCTGATCGCACAGGGGGGTGTGGACAAGGTGTGGAGAACTTTCGAGCACCCCCGGGTGCGAGTGATTCCGAGGGGTTGAGACCCCGGAGAGGGAGGGCTGGCTGTGGATAACGCGAGCTTCGCCGATCAGATTCAGCAGGGCTGCAAGGCGTTGGGAGTGACGGTGGGGGAGGACGTGCCGCCGAGGCTCTTCCGGCTGATGGGCGAGTTGTTGAAGTGGAACGCGAAGGTGAACCTGACGGCGATTACCGCGCCGGGGGAGGTGGTGGAGAAGCACTTCCTGGACTCGCTGGCGGTGCTGCCGGAGGTGGAGGGAGCGGGGACGGTGCTGGACGTGGGCGCGGGGGCGGGCTTCCCGGGACTGCCGCTGAAGATGGCGAGGCCCGCGCTGGCGGTGACGCTGGTGGACGCGGTGGGCAAGAAGGTGGGCTACCTCAAGGCGGTGGTGGTGGCGCCGGGACTGGGGCTCACGGGGACGAAGGCGGTGCACTCGCGCGCCGAGGGCAAGCCCGAGGCCGAGGGGCTGCCGCGGGCGGACCGGGTGATTGCCCGCGCCTTCATGGACCTGCCGGACTGGCTGGACCTGGCGCCGACGTACCTCGCCCCGGGAGGGCACGTGGTGGCGATGTTGGGCAAGGCGCTCGGCGAGGACGAGCTGCGAGCCCAGGCCGGGAAGCGGGGCCTGCGGCTGGTGTCCGCGAGGGCCTACCGCCTGCCGTTCTCGGGAGCGGAGCGGCAGGTCGCCGCGTTCGCGAAGGCGGAGTAGCGCGGCGGCGGGGGCGGCGCCCGAATTCCTCCCGAGCATCGGCGGCAGGCTTCAGAGAGGCGCTCGCGTGACGGCGGGCGCCTCTCGCCGTTTCGGGGTCCCTGCGCGCGAGGCGCTTCCCCGTGCGAGGCCTCCTCTTTCCTTGAATCACCGGGGGAACCACCGCGTCCCTCCTGGCTCACCCTCCACGTGGAGCCGGTGCCGTGCGCGCCGGCCCACCCGAGCCAAGGACACCTCCGATGATCGCCGTCCCCCGTGCCGTTGCGTCGCGACTCCCGCTGCTGCTGACGTGTGCTCCGTTGCTGTGGGGGTGCGCCTCGCTGGGCACGCTGCAGACGGCGGACACGGTGAAGGCGGGCCATGGCCGCTGGAACTTCCAGGGCGTGTTGCAGGGGGCCGAGGGCCGCAAGCCCCTGTCCTGGTTCCCCCAGGGGGCGATCGAATACCGACACGGCGTGGTGGACGGGTTGGACCTCGGCGGGAAGCTCGGGACGGCGGGCGTGGAGGCCTCGGTGAAGGTGAGGCTGGTGAAGTCCGAGGGCTCGCCCTGGCTGGTGTCGCTGATGCCCACCGCGGGCCTGGTGTACCTCTCGCAGGCGCGGCAGGAGTCGACGTTGAGGCCGCAGCTCTACGCGGCGCTGCCAATCATCCTGGGGCGTGAGACGGAAGGGGGCTCGCAGCTGGTGCTCGCGCTGCGGCCGACGTGGATGGACTTCGGGGTGAGGAATGACCAGAACGACGTCATGCTGGGGATGGGGGCGTCGGTGGGGTACGCGTTTCGGCTGGGCGCCTCGGTGCGGATGATGCCGGAGGTGGCGGTGCTGGTGCCCGTGGCGGACCTGACCGAGCGGAGCCTGGGCATGCCGGACTTCACGAGCCCGAACCTGCAGGTCGGCCTGGCCTTCATGGGCAACTAGGACGACGCCGGGAGCGTCCGGGGCGAGCGTCCTCCCGCGCCGCGAGCTCCGCTCCCTCCACCGCGCACCCCGTGCGTCAGCGCGGAGGACTCGGGGCCCGCGCCACCGGGGACGAAGAAGCGCGGGAGGCCGTGGGGGGCCTCGCCCGCCTCCGGGGCCGCGACTCCAGGCCGGAGCCGCGCGAGCCCACCTGGCTGTTCACCCGAGGCTTGGACACGGACGTGTTCCACGTGGAACACGGGCGGTCTCGGGCTGACGGGTGCGCCTGGGGAGGAAGGAGCAGAGGCCGAGTCCCACGGAGCGGCACGTTCCACGTGGAACAGGGCCTCGGCAGGGGGCGTGGGACCGGGTGGGCGAGGGAGACGTGAGGGGCGGGCGGACTCCCACGGCTGAACCCAGTGGGAGCGTGTTCCACGTGGAACAGGGGGGCCGGCGAGCAGTCGGCTTCGGTTCCGGCGACGCCTCCCCGAGAGACCTGGGGGAGCACCTGGAGGAGTCTCAGCCGGGGACGCGTTCCACGTGGAACATCCCGAACCGGGCGACCCACCATGGAGGCCTGAGAGACGGGTGCGGTTTCAGCTCAAAGTCCCTGGGAGGAGAGAGAAGGGGACGCGGAGGGACTGTCCCGGCCAGGAGGTGTTCCACGTGGAACGTGCCCGGGAAGCCACTCGCCTCGAGCCTTCGCGGGTGGAGCGGAAGGGCGGCTCAATCCCAGGCAGCGGAAGGAGGGCGAGACGGTGAGGTTGGCAGCAGTCCCGCCGAAACGTGTTCCACGTGGAACGTGTTCGGGAAGCTCCTCCTCGTGAGCCTTCGCGGGTGGAGCGGCAGGGCGGCTCAATCCCTGGCAGCGGAAGGCGGGTGAGGCCGGTCGTCCTGGCAGCCCGTCCCGCCGGAACGTGTTCCACGTGGAACGTGCCCGGGAAGCTCCTCCGCGTGAGCCTTCGTGGGCGGAGTGGAGGGAGGCTCAATCCCTGGCGGCGGAAGGAGGGGGGCGGTGGTCCTGGCAGCCCGTCTCGCCGGAACGTGTTCCACGTGGAACGTGCCTCGGCCATCCCCAGGGAAGAGGGGAGCTGGTTTCTGGCAGGGAGGACTGGGTTCGTGGAGGAGGGCTCCTTCAGACGGAACGTGTTCCACGTGGAACGTGCCCGGGGGTGCTTCGCCTTGGCGATTCGAGGTGATGGAGTGCTCACGAGGATGGAGGCGCTTCCAGCGGGGTGATGTCCCACGTGGAACGTGCCCGCAGGGCCATTCCGCTCAGCCGTGTCCGTCAGGAAGGAAGGTGTCTCAATCCCTGGCATCGAAAGGAGGACTTCCATGGGGTTTGAGGGCGCCTTCTCCCCCCGAGCGACGTTCCACGTGGAACGTGCCCGGGAGGTGCTTCGCCTCGGCCATCCAGGGCCGGGGAGGGGAGGCTCGTCCCGGGCGATAAAAGGCAGGCGCCACGGGGCGAGGACGGGTGCCCCTTCCGCCTACGGATGTTCCACGTGGAACGTGCCCGGGAGGTGCTTCGCCTGAGCCATCCGGAGAAGGAGGGGAGGGGGCTCGGTCCTCACCGTGAATGGGGCGAAGCTGGGAGCCCCTCCCGCCGACGGATGTTCCACGTGGAACGCCGCCGGGGTGGGATGTCAGGCAGGCAGGCTAGAAGGCTGATCCGGTCGCGGACTGGATCAGCCGCCGATTTGATGGATCAATGCGGGTCCGGTACATGCCTCCCCCGCAGAGCCCCCGGGACTCCCGGGGCGTCGCAAGGATGGGCCACGTGGGTCGAATCATCTGCATCTCCAATCAGAAGGGCGGCGTCGGCAAGACGACCACCGCCATCAACCTCGCCGCGAGCCTCGCCTCGGCCGAGCGCAAGGTGCTCCTCGTCGACATGGACCCCCAGGGGAATGCCGGCAGCGGGCTCGGGTTCAAGCGGGACGAGCTCCAGGGCACCGTCTATGACGCGCTGCTCGGGGGGCGTCCCCTCGGCGAGCTCATCCACCCCACCGAGCTGCGCTACCTCCAGGTGGTGCCCGCCACCCCGGACCTCACCGGGGCCGAAGTGGAGCTCGTCAACCAGGAGCGGCGCGAGTTCCGCCTGCGCGACGCGCTGCGCCCCGTGGCCGAGCAGTACGACTACATCCTCATCGACTGCCCGCCCTCGCTCGGACTGCTCACGCTCAACTCGCTCATCGCCGCGGACTCGGTCCTCATCCCGCTGCAGTGCGAGTACTACGCGCTCGAGGGGCTCTCGCAGCTCAACCACACCATCGACCTGGTGCGGCAGGCCTTCAACCCGGAGCTGAAGATGGAGGGGATTCTCCTCACCATGTTCGACTCGCGGGCCAACATCGCCAACCAGGTCGTCGCGGACGTGCGGGGCTTCTTCAAGGAGCAGGTCTTCACGGCCGTCGTCCCGCGCAACGTGCGCCTGTCCGAGTGCCCGTCCTTCGGCAAGCCCATCATCCTCTACGACATCAAGTCCAAGGGCTGCGAGAGCTACCTGGCGCTCGGTCGGGAGATCATGCAGCGCGAGCCTCAGCCGCCCCCCGCTCGCAAGGTGGCCTAGCCCCATACCGGGCTTCGGTCAGGCCCTCCCCCGCATCCTTATATAGGGCGGGTGCTGACCAGGCCCCCCGCCGCTCGCATCCTCGGCGGCTGAAGCACCCGGCTCGGCGCCGCTTCTGGCCCCGAGCCCGCCTACCCCGGGGAATTCCCCGGACGGTGGCAAGCGTAGGACCCCGGCTCGGCGCCGCTTCTGGCCCCGAGCCTCACGCCGGTTCAGCGGGTCCACCCGGCGGTGGGGAAGGACTGGACTCCCGGGACGAGCCCTCTCGTCGCGGTGCAGCGGGCCGGGGGCGGACCCCGGCGGAGACGACGCAGTGCTGAACGGTGACAAGCAGAAGCGGGCGTTGGGCCGTGGCCTCTCCGCCCTCATCCCCCAGGCCGCTCCGCCTCCCGCCGCCGCGGTGGCGGTGGTGGCCCCTCCCGAGCCCGTCACCCCGCCGAAGCCCGGCGTGATGAAGCTCCCCATCGAAGCCATCCACCGCGACACCCTCCAGCCTCGTCGCCACTTCGACGAGGAGAAGCTGCGCGAGCTCACCGAGTCCATCAAGGCGCAGGGCGTCCTGATGCCGGTGCTCGTGCGCAAGGACGGGGAGGGCTACAAGCTCATCGCCGGAGAGCGTCGCTGGCGCGCCTCGCAGCTCGCCGGCCTCCATGAGATTCCGGCCATCGTGCGCGAGGTGACGGAGGTGGAGGCCTTCGAGCTCGCCCTGGTGGAGAACCTCCAGCGCGCGGACCTCAACCCCATGGAGGAGGCGGACGGCTATCACCGCCTCGTCGAGGAGTTCGGCCTCACCCAGGAGCAGGTGGCCCAGCGTGTGGGCAAGGAGCGCTCCACGGTGGCCAATGCGCTGCGGCTGCTCGGCCTGCCCGAGGACGTCAAGCGCATGGTGGCCGAGGGCGGACTGAGCGCGGGCCATGCGCGCGCGCTGCTCGGCGTGCCCCGCATCCCCGAGATGATGGAGCTGGCCCAGCAGGTGGCGGCCCGCAAGCTCAGCGTGCGCGACACCGAGAAGCTCGTGCAGCAGGCCAAGGGCACCAAGGCCAAGGACTCGGGCAAGCCGCAGAAGCAGAGCCCCCAGGTGAAGTCCCTGGTGGAGGAGATGCAACGCACTCTGGGCACCAAAGTGCGGCTGGTGGAGAAGGGCAGTGGAAAAGGCACCATCGAGGTCGACTACTTCTCGTACGATGACCTCGATCGAATCCTGAAGGTACTCAGGAAGGAGTAGCGCGTGGCGCTCCTCGGCAAGAAAGACGAAAAGACCAACGTACCGCTACTAGGCGGCAGACGGGAGGATGAATCGGTGGCAACGCGTCCGGGTGAGGTTCACACGCTGCTCGGGAAGGGCAGCGAGTTCGAGGGGAAGCTCACCTTCGAGGGGCAGGTCCGCATCGACGGCAAGTTCAACGGGCAGATCTTCACCAAGGACGTGCTCGTCGTCGGTGATGGGGCCCGTGTGCAGGCGGAGATCAACGCGGGCACCGTCATCATCAACGGCACGGTGGAAGGCAACGTGCGGGCCACGCAGCTCATCGAGCTGCATGCGCCGGCGCGTGTGAAGGGCAACCTGGAGTCGCCGGCGCTCACCATGGACCGGGGCGTCATCTTCGAGGGCACCAGCAAGATGGAGAACCTCGGGAAGAACCCTCCGCCGCCGGGTGGTGAGGGCAAGAAGTAGTGCGCGCCGCCGGGCGCCCGCGCCGCCGCGCCGCCCTGGTGGCGCTCGCCGTGCTGGCGTCCGGCTGCGACGGCTGCGAGGAGCGCTCGCGGCCGCGCGAGGAGGCGGCGGCCGTCACTCCGGACGCCGCGGCTCCGGAAGGGCGGCCCGCTCCCCCGCGACGGCTGGGCGTGAAGGTGCCCATGCCCTCCGGGTGGACGGCGCAGGTGGCACCGGATGGCAGCTTCCAGTTCGGCCCTCCGGGGCGCCCGGTGCTCCGGGTGGACCTGCGCTCCGGCCAGGGCGCGCAGCTGCCCTCGTCCGAGGCCCTCGCCGACTCCCTGGGGAAGAACTTCGAGGGCTTCGAGCGCTCGCTGGACCAGGAGGAGGGGGGCGAGGACTTCACGCTCGTCCGGGTGACGCTCGCGCCGAAGCTGGCGGATGGGGGCGTGGGAGCGCAGTACCCGGCGCTCTTCGGCGCCCGACGCCTGGGCAAGGACCTCTTCCTGTGCGCCACCTTCCCGGGCGTCACCACCGATGAGGTGTTCCTGGCCACCGAGGCCTGCCGCGGTCTGGAGTACCAGGCGCCGCGCTGAGCGCCGGAGCCCGCAAAGACACCGGGCGCGGCAACCCGGGGCCCCAGGTCCCCGGATGCGCGCCCGGTGCATCCCCCCTTCGCACCAGTGGGTCGGCCCTTCCCCCCGGACGGCCGGCACGCTGGTGGATGTGTTTGAAGCCTTGGGCCGGCACCCCCTCGCTTCCGGGGTGGCGGTTCTCCACGAATGGGTACGTCCAACGGGTGGACGCGGGTTCAACGCTTCCGAAAGTTTATGGCGCGTCCGTCGTCAGGGAACGCTGTCTCCGCCGAAAGTCCGGGTTGAATGTCGGGTGGCATTCGAATTCGCAACGCCAAATGTCCGCTCGTATTCCGTTGAAAGTGCGTGACGGATTCACCGCCCGTGGGTCACGGCCGACGCCGATTCGAGGCTCCCGAGGACATGCTCATCACAGGCGAGGAGCAGCGGGGGCAGGTCGCGCCGCAGCGCCTCCACGTCCCGCTCCGTCAGCCAGGGGAGCGCGCTCTCCGCCCAGTGGCGCACCGCGTCCGAGGCGAGCAGGGGCCGCACGACCCCGGCCATTCCCCGGAAGGCCCGCTCCAGCGACTGGACGAGGAGGAAGTGCCCGGGACGGTCCGCCGCATGGGCCGCCAGCCGCAGCAACTCGAACTCCTGCTCCACCCAGTGCCGGGCACCGTCATCCCAGCGCGCCCCATCACGCAAGGCGAAGCAGGCATTCGCGAGTCGCTCGAGCTCCCGTGGGGGCGCGTGCGCGCAGCAGCGCGCCAGCAACTCGAGGGTCGTCTCCCGCTTGAGCTCGAAGTACCCCTCCAGCAGACGCCACCTCTGTGGAGGCGCGCGCTCCAGGTCGTGGAGCGCCACTCCCAGATTCTCGAGTGTCACCACATGCTCGAAGGCCACCGCGCGTGCCTGTCGCCCCTGATGCCGCACAATCAGCCCGCGCGTGGCCAGACGCATGAGCGCCTCTCGAATCGTCCCCCGCGCCACGCCGTAGCGTCGCGCCAGCATCTGCTCCGAGGGGAGGGTCCCTGTCTCGGGGAGCTCGCCTCGCGAAATCATGCGCTCGAGTTCCTCCTCGATATTCGTGACCTGCCTCATCCGGTTCTGGTGCTCCATCTCCACCTCGCGCCTGCCGGCTTTGCAGCAGGTGGGCCAGACAGGAGGGACGAAGCCAGAGACCCGCGCCTCCCTCGGAGAGCCCCTGGGTGGGGCGTGGCTCGAGCACTCGTGGCGCCTGTCGCATCCGTCGCGTTCCTTGGATGCCCGTCCCACTCCGCGAGACGCCTTCCACGGCGCTACGCCCAGAGGCAAAACCTGGAGGGAGGGACCCCCTTCCGGGCGCGAAGTTCGCGAACTTGTCCACTAAGTGTACAGGTTGCGCGCGCATGCGCCCGGAGGGTCCCCCCTCGCGAGTCGTTCGGACCTGCATGGGCTCCCGCGTCCTCGCGGTGGCGGAGCGCTGGGGCCCACCGCGTCACGGTTCTCGTGTGGAGCCCGTCCCACGGGGGCCGGCGCTCGGGCCCGTGCCGCTGGCGGTCAGCGCTTGAGGGCCAGCGAGAGGGCGAAGTCCCCGGCCGCGTCCGTCCACCGCTCGGTGAGGTGCAGCCCCGCCGCCGCCAGCTCCGCCTCCACCTGCTCCGCGCGGAACTTGCAGCTCACCTCCGTGCGCAGCACCTCGCCCTCGGCGAAGTTCACGTAGCGCTTGAGCGTCGGCAGCTTCACCGCCTGCGGCTGCGTCGAGATGAGCCGCATCTCCACCCAGCCGTTCTCCTCGTCGAAGGGCGCCAGGTGCTCGAAGGCCTCGGGCTCGAAGTCCGCTCCCAGCTCGCGGTTGAGGACGCGCAACACGTTGCGGTTGAAGGCCGCCGTCACCCCCGCCCTGTCGTTGTACGCCGCGAACAGCCGCTCCCGGCTCTTGAGCAGGTCCGTCCCCAACAGCAGCCCCTCGCCCGGCTCGAGTCCCACGGCCAGCTCGGAGTAGAAGCGCGCGCGCTCCGGCGGCTTCAGGTTGCCGATGGTGCCCCCGAGGAAGGCCACCAGCCTGCGGCCCCTCCTCGGCAGCTTGCCCAGGTGCAGCCCGAAGTCTCCCACCACCGCGTGCACTCGCAGCCCCGGGTACTCGCCGGCCACCGCCTCGGCCGACTGTCTCAGGAAGCGCTCGCTCACGTCGAAGGGCACGAAGCGCCGGAGCGTCCCCGCTCCCCGCATCGCGTCCAGCAGCAGCCGCGTCTTCTCGCTGCTGCCGCTGCCCAACTCAATCAGCGTGTCCGCCCCGCTCGCCCGCGCGATGTCGCCCGCGTGCGCCTCGAGGATCTCCCGCTCGCGCCGCGTCGGGTAGTACTCCGGCAGCCGGGTAATCTCGTCGAAGAGCTCGCTGCCGCGCTCGTCATAGAGCCACTTCGGCGACAGCTCCTTCGGACGGCAGTCCCCGCACAGCCCGGCGAGCACCTCGGCCCGTAGCGCGCGCAGCGCGTCCCCCGGACGCACGTGCACCTCCACCGTCACCGGGGCTTGCCTCTCCAGTCCCGCCCACGCCCTGTGCCTCATGTGCCCTCACCTCGCGTCTCGTGCACAGCGGAAGCCGGCGAAGAGCTGCCGGCGGATGGGGTAGTCCCAGTTGCGGAAGCTGTTGCGCACCGCCACCGGGGCGCTCGCCCAGGCGCCGCCCCTGAGCACCCGGTACTCCGGCCCGAAGAACGCCTCCGAGTACTCCCGGTAGGGAAAGGCCCTGAAGCCCGCGTACCCCTGGAAGGTGCTGGCGGTCCATTCCCATACGTCCCCGAGCAGCCCCCACACGCCGTCGGCGGACTGGCCCTCGGCGTAGGCGCCCACCGGCGAGGGCCCCCAGGTGTCCCCGCCGAGGTTGGCGTGCGCGGCCGTGGGAGGCGCCTCGCCCCAGGGGTACGTGCGCGCCTGCCCGTCCGAGCCCCTCGCGGCCTTCTCCCACTCGGCCTCCGTGGGCAGACGCTTGCCCGCCCAGCGCGCGTAGGCGTCCGCCTCGTACCAGCTCACGTGCTGCACGGGCTCGTCCCGGGGCAGGGGCTCCACATGGCCGAAGCGCCGCCGCAGCCAGGTGCCTCCGGACTGCGGCAGCCAGAAGAGCGGGTGGCGCAGGCCCTCGGCGCGAAGCCACTCGAAGCCCTTCGGGTCCCACCAGCGCGCGTCCGCGTAGCCGCCGGACTCGACGAAGACGAGGTAGTCCCCGGTGGTGACGGGGTGCGAGTCCAGCAGGAAGGGCTCCACGTGCACGGCGTGCGCGGGGCGCTCGTTGTCATAGGCCCACGCCCCGTCGCTGCCCTGGGGCACCGGGCCGCCGGGGATGAAGACCTCATGCTGGGCGGCGCGGCCGGGGCGCGGGCGCGGGCGCTCGGCGGGCCGGTACGCGTGGCTCGTCATGAGCTGCAGCGTGGCGGCGAGCGTCTCCAGGTGCTGCTGCTCGTGCTGGGCCACCATGCCGAAGACGAAGCCCCCGCGCAGCAGCGGCTCGTCCGAGTCCTCGGGCACCGCCTCCAGCCAGGCGAGGGCGGCCTCGCGCACGCGCGCGGCGTAGGCGAAGGCCCGCTCGGGGGAGAGGAGTGGCAGCGCCGAGCGGGTGGCGCGCGGGTGGCGGAAGGCGTCGTAGAGCGCGTCGAAGGCGGCGTCGGTGAGGGCGGGCGCGCCGAGCCGGCGCAGCAACCACTGCTCCTCGTAGTTGGCCACGTGGGCCACGTCCCAGACGAGGGGGGACATGAGGGGCGAGTGCTGGCGCACGAGGGCGTCCTCGGGCAGCCCCTCGAGCATCCGCAGCAGGCGCGCGCGCGCCGCGGAGAGCTCCGCGAGGGCCCGCGCCTTCCAGGGGCATGGCTCCTGCCGGCCCGTGTCCCGTGGGGCCTCACTGGTGCTCCGCATGGTGGCTTCCAAGCTAGGAAGTGACGCCCGGCGGGGGGAGCCTCCCCGTCCCCGCGCGCGAGCCCCGCGTGTGACACCGCACGCCCGGCGGGCCGAGGCCCTGGAAGGCCGGGAGCCGAGCGGAGACGAGGCGGGACGCGGGGTTGTGCTGTCCGCGGGTGGACGGAGGCGCCGGGGTGGGGGGCTTTCCTTCTCGCTCGCACCCGGAGTAAGCGGCCGGGCATGGAGACTTCTTTGAATCCAACCGCTTCCGAGGCTTCTCGGTTCTTCGAGGAGCCGGTGTCGCCTCCGGTGGCGCAGGGGGACGAGGTGGAGCGGCTGCAGCGGCTGGTGGCCGTGCTGGGCGAGCTGTCGGGGGCGGCGGCGGATTCCCTGGCGGTGATGCGGCTGACGACGGCGCGGGCGCAGGAGCTGACGCGGGCCTCGGCGGCCATCGTCGCGAAGGTGGAGGGGGTGGACGTGGTGTGCCGGGCGGCGACGGGGAACCTGACGCGGGCGGTGGGCGAGCGGATGGCGCTCGACATGAGCCTGTCGGCGCACACGGCGCGCAGCGGGCAGGTGATGCGCTGCGACGACGCGGAGCTGGATTTACAGGTGGACCGGGTGACGTGCCGGCGGCTCGGGGTGCGCTCGTTCGTGGTGGCGGCGATGCCCTTCGGCGGGAGGCTGCGCGGGCTGCTGTTCGTGCTGTCGCACAAGCCCAACGCGTTTGGCGCGCGGGACGAGCAGCTGCTGCAGGTGCTGGGGCCGGCGGCGGGAGCGGCGCTGGCGCACGCGGAGGACGCGCACGTGCTGGGGCAGTACGAGCGCGAGCTGCGCGGACTGGTGGCGGTGCTGGCGGCGGAGGGGACGGAGCGGGCGGGAGCGGCGTTCGTGCAGGCGCTGCGCTCGCCCCTGGCGACGGTGTCGCTGGCGGCCGCGGAGTTGCTTCAGCGCGGCACGCTGGCGGACATGGAGGCGGTGGGGCTCATCGCGCGCGGCGCGGCGCGCATGGAGGATCTGCTCAAGCCCCTGGCGGGCCGGGTGGGACACTGAGGGACTCGCCGCGCCCGTAAGGGTGGCCCGTCCCGGAGGCCCGGCATGAAGCCCTCGCGCACGTGGCGGGCGGTGTTGGCGACCTGGCTGGTGACGCTCTCGTGCGCGGCACCGCAAGCCCTGTCCTCGGCGGCGGCGAGAGGGACGGAGGCACCGGAAGCGCAGGCGGACACGCTGGAGACACGTCCGTCACGCCCACCTCCACGCGCGGCACCGTCGCGCCCGGGGCGAGGTGGCCGGAGCCGCAATCGGAACCCGTTCGAGCCGCGGGAGCGCGTCTTCAACGCGGAGCCGACGCCGGAGCAGCGGGAGGCGTCACGACGGAAGGTGGAGAACGCGGCGGTCGAGCACTCGCTGCGGGACCGGTACTGGAGGCTGAAGGCGGAAGCGGAGCGGCTGTACCCGGACAAGGTGGGCCAGTACCAGGAGCACCACTTCTGGCCGAGGTACCTGGGAGGCCCACCGACGGGCCGGACGTTCAAGGTCCCGGCGCCCTACCATCAGCTCATCACCAACGCCTTTCGGCGCAAGCACCCATATGGTCAGGCGAAACCGAGTGAGGCGCGGGCGAAGGAACTCATGCTGGAAGTCTATTCTGATCATCCGATTCCCCAGTTGATAGGCATTCCGGACCCGTGAGCCATGCGAGAAATCGCCGACTTCAGAATCGCGGAGCGCCATGCGCGAAGCTTCCTGGACCCCGAGGACGGGCAGGTGCTGGGGCCGTTGGGGGGGGACACACGCAAGCTCGTGCTGGAGACCCATGACATCCGCTACGCGAAGGTCGGGCGGATCCATCGTGAATTCAGGAAGCAGGGCAGGTTCTTCGTCCTGGGCTGGAGCCTGCGGCGCACGTACACGAAAAAGGAGCTGGAGGCGGCTGAGCTGTTCCAGCTGTGCGTCCGAGCGGCGTTCGAGCCCTCAGGGGACGAATGCGGGACGGAGTACGATGATTCGGCGGGATGCCCACGGTGTTGTTTCGGGGCACGCCAATTGAACGAGCTGAGGCTCGACCCGGGTTCCCTTCCCCGTGGCAAGGACATCGCGAGGACCATCGCGTACAGCGAAATCATCGTCTCGTCCCGGCTTGTCGAGGCCTTGCGAGCACAGGGCCTCACGGGCGCGCGCTTCCACCCGGTGCTGCGCAAGAGCGGGCGTGGAGCCATCGAGGACTGGTACCAGCTCGAGGTGACGTCCCGGCCGGTGGGCGTGGCCCCGGTGACACGTTTTGGCATCGATCCGTTCGATCCGGACGAGCAGGGCGAGTACCGCTGCCCACGCGGGCACGTCGCGGGGTTGAGCGTCCTCTCGGAGCTGTCCGTGGTGCGCGAGGACTGGGATGGCTCGGACCTGTGTGCCACGAAGCAGTGGGTTGGCTATCGCAGCCGCAACGGCGGGGCGTTCCGTCCCTACCCCCTGCTGCTCGTGTCCCAGAAGCTTCGCCGGCTGCTCGGCGGACTGAAGGCCAAGGGGTTCGAGCTCGAGATCGCCCCCCTCACCTGACTGTCCTGTGGGTGGGCGCTCAGGGAGGGCTCACTTCACCGGCTCGACCACCCGCGCACTGCCCCCGCCGCGGCGCCGGGGCTCGGCGACGGCGGTGACGGTGCCATCGGGATGGAAGCGCAGGCCCGTGGCGGCGCCCAGCGGCCCCGCATTCGTGAAGGCATGGCCCCGCGCGGTGAGGGCGGCGGCCTCGGGCGAGGCGAGGAACTCCGGCTCGGCGTTGCTCGCGGCGGTGGGCGCGTTGCGCTGGGACACGCGCGGCGCGGCGAGGGCCTCGTCCAGGGGCATGCCGAAGTCCAGGTGGTTGAGGAGCGTCTGGCCCACCGTGGTGATGATGGTGGCGCCGCCGGGGCTGCCGAGCGCGAGCACGGGCGCGCCGTCCTTGAACACGAGCAGGGGGCTCATGCTGCTGCGCGGCCGCTTGCCGGGCGCCGGCGCATTGGGGTGGGGCGCGTCCACGGTGGCCGGGAGGTCGAAGTCCGTCATCTCGTTGTTGAGGAGGAAGCCGTAGCCGGGGACGACCATGCCGTTGCCTCCCTCGCCCTCGAGGGTGCAGGTGTACGCGACGATGTTGCCGGCCGCGTCCGAGGTGGTGATGTGCGTGGTCTCCTTGTCGAGCAGGGTGTCCTCGGCGGCGCGGCGCGCGGGCGCGGCGGAGGGCGACGCCTCGGGGACGTCACCCTGGAAGGGGAGGGGATTGCCGGGCGCCGCGGCGGCGGTGGAGGCCCGGGCCCCGCTCAGCGCCGAGCGCCGCTGGGCGGCGTAGTCGCGTGACAGGAGGCCCGACACGGGCACGGAGACGAAGGCGGGGTCGCCGATGAAGGCATCGCGGTCCGCGAAGGCCAGGCGCGAGGCCTCCAGGTAGCGGTGGAGGAAGTCGGCGCGGGACAGGGAGGCCGGATTCTCGGCCTCGAGCAGGTGGAAGGTGAGGGCGAGCGTGAGGCCGCCGCTGCTCGGCGGGCCCATGCCGTGGAGGGTGTAGCCGCGGTAGGTGCTCGTCACGGGCGGGCGGACGAGGGCCTCGTACCGCGCGAGGTCCTCCAGCCGCATCACCCCGGGGCGCACCGTGCGCGAGGCGCCGGGGACGAGGGGCGGGTGGGTGACGGTGGAGATGAGGGCCCGGGCCAGCGCTCCCCGGTAGAAGACGGGCGTACCGCCCTCGGCCACGAGCCGGTACGTCCTGGCGAGGCCGGGGTTCTTGAAGGTGGAGCCCACGGGCCAGGGCCGCCCGTCGGGGCCGAGGTAGAGGGCGGCGGAGCTGGAGAAGTCGCGGAAGCGCTCGACGTTGTGGCGCGTCTGCTCGAAGAAGGTGGAGTCGACGTCGAAGCCCTGCTCGGCGACGCGGATGGCGGGCTGGAGGACGTCGGCGAGCGAGCGGGAGCCGTAGCGGCGCAGGGCCTCGTCCCAGCCGAGCAGGGCGCCGGGGACGCCGACGGACAGGCCGCTGGTGACGAGCTCGTCGAAGGGGAGGGGGGCGCCGTTCTCGTAGAAGTGCGAGCGCTCGAGGCCCTGGGGCGCCGTCTCCCGGTGGTCCACGGTGACGACGCGCTGGTCCCGGGCGAGGTAGACGAGCATGAAGCCGCCGCCGCCGATGCCACAGGAGTACGGGTCGGTGACGCCGAGCACGCTGGCGGCGGCCACGGCGGCGTCGACGGCATTGCCTCCCGCCTTGAGGATGTCGATGGCGGCGGAGGTGGCGCGCACGTCGACGGTGGCGGCGGCTCCACCCCGGCCGGTGGCGGTGGGCGTGGGGGCGGGGGACTGGCGGGCCTGGGCGTCGGGCCGCGTCACGGGGGCGGTGGAGCAACCGAGACCCAGACACAGCGAGGCACTGGCGGAGAGGAGGAGCCTTCGCATTCGGATTCCAGACGGGAGGAGAGAGGAGCACGCCTCGGCGCGAGGCACGGGCGCAGTCTAGCCCGGGGTCTCTCGGAGGCGCAGGCCCGGGCGAACCTCTTGCCCGTCCCCTTCCGGACGTCGCGTCGTCTTGGAGGATGAGAGGATTTCAACCAGGAAGCGCTTCCTCGCGGCCCAATGCCTTGCACCGCACACGCGCGCGCGCCCGGATGTTGGCTTTCCGGGAGAAGCACCGGAGCCGATTCGTCGGGCCTGGGAGCCGTGCGTACCGTGACCGCCCGTGGCGACCGTGTCGGGAGAGCCCGTCCAGAGCCGAGGACGTACCGGTCGGAACTCCCAGACTCCGCGGGGGATGCATGCACCAGGCGCACTGGCCTGCCAGTGACAGACTGAGGGAGCTGGCCTTCCTCGCGTTGGAAGAGGGCCTCGAGGTGGCGGGCACGGGGGCGCACGCCTTCACCCCATTCCTCAAGGCGCGGGACGCGGGGGGCCGGTGGCTGCACTTCGGCCTGGGCGCCGAGGACACCGAGGGAGCGCTGGCGCTCGCGGACGACCTCATCAACGACCCGCGGCGGGGCGTGGAGGCGTACGCCATCGCGCTCGACTGCGAGCTGGAGGTGGGCGGCCAGCGCACGGACGGGGTGCGCGTGGAGGCGGGCGAGCGCGGGCGGGGCGGAGGGCTCGTCCTGGTGCAGCGCTACGTGAGGCGCGCCGGGGCGAGTCTCCTGGAGCGGCTGGGCCCGCCGGAGCTGTGGGACGCGCTGGCCACCTCGCGCTTCACCCCGGTGCCGGTGGCCTACGCCCGGTGCGGCTTCTCCGAGGCGGAGTGGCGGGCCTTCCACGACGCGCCCCGCCGCGCCTTCCTGTGCGTGGCCACCGCGGACGGCCCGGTGCGCCCCCGG
>NZ_DASVSO010000190.1:0-7136 GCF_036388035.1 Archangium sp. | reverse complement strand
ATCACTCAGGATGAGCGAGCTCCCGTCATCGGTGAGCCCCCAGCCCTCGCCGGTGTAGCTGAACTGTCCCACGGGCTGGAAGGTGGCGGCGTCGTAGATGAAGCCCACCTGTGAGCGCCAGGTGAGCTGGAAGAGCCTGCCGCCGAGGAAGGTGAGCCCCTCCCCGAAATACTGCGGCGCGAGGTCGCGCCTGCGCAGGACCGCGCCCGTGGAGAGCTCCAACTCGCGGAGGCTCGACTCGCCGTACATGCCCGTGCCCTCGTAGAGCCGTCCATTGCGGAAGACGAGGCCCTGCGTGAAGGCCTGGGGGTCATGCGGCCAGCTCTGGACGACCTCGAACCCGTACATCGGCACGCTGCGCGAGGCACTGCGCTCGCTGCTGCAAGCGAGCAGGGGGAGGAGCACGAGAGGAAGAAGTCGCGCGAGTGGGGGACGTCGGGTCGTCACGAGGGGATTCCTGGAGGGGGGAATGTCGGCTGGCTCTTACTCGGGCTGAGTCAAAACCCCAGCGTGCGGATGGCCTGGCGGATGGTGTCCGCGCTCTTCCGCAGGCCCTCGCGCTCCGAGTCGTTCATGGGCAGCTCCAGCACCGACTCGACGCCCTTGCGGTTGATGATGCTCGGCACACTCATGCACACGTCGCTGATGCCCAGGTAGCTCTCCAGTCGGGAGCTCACGGGCAGCACCCGCTGCTCGTCGTACAGCACCGCCTCGAGAATCTGTGCCGTGGCCAGGCCGATGGCGTAGTTGGTGGCCCCCTTGCCGCGGATGATCTGATAGGCGGCGTTGCGCACGTTGTCGAAGATGTGGGTGCGGTCCTCCTCCGTCAGCTTCGCGTGCCCCGGCGCCGCCCACTGCAGCAGTGGCACTCCACCCACCGTCGCCGAGCTCCACAGGGGCAGCTCCGAGTCCCCGTGCTCGCCCGCGATGAAGGCGTGCACGTTCTGCACCGCCACGTTCAGGTGGCGCGCCAGCAGGAAGCGGAAGCGCGAGGAGTCCAGCACCGTCCCGCTGCCGAACACCCGCCGCGATGGCAGTCCACTGAGTTGCTGCACCACGTACGTCAGCACGTCCACCGGGTTGGTCACCACCAGCAGCAGGGCATCGGGGGCCACCTTCAGCAGTTGCGGCACGAGCGTGCGGCACAGCGCCACGTTCGCTCCCGCCAGCTCCATCCGCGTCTGCCCCGGCTTCTGCTTGGCTCCGGCGGTGATGACCACCACGTCGGCGCCCGCGCACACGCCGATGTCGTCCGAGCCCTCCAGCGTGGCCATGGGGACGAATTGCAGCCCGTGGTTCAGGTCCAGCACCTCCGCGTCCACCTTGGCCCGGTTGATGTCGTAGATGGCGAGCTGCTTGGCCACTCCTCGGATCATGGAGGCATAGGCGATGGTGGCCCCCACCGCTCCGGCTCCGACGATTGCGATCTTGCTCACGCGCTCAGGCATAGGCCGCGCAGCCAACCACAGCCAGTCCTCGGGGCTCCAGGTCCGAGTGCACGGGCCGTCAAGCCCTGGACGTGCGCGGGGGCGGTGACCTCGTGGGGCCACCGCCCCCTGCACTCACCTGCTCGCGCGTCTATCCCAGCTCCGCGAGCCGCGCCGTGGTGCCACGGGCCCCCATGCCGCGGGCGTAGTCGAGGGCCATGCGCCCATCGGCATCCTTCTGCTCCGGCACCGCGCCGCGCGAGAGCAGCAGCTCCAGCATCTCCAGCCGGTCGAACATCGCCGCGAACATGAGGGCCGTCTTGCCGTCCGGCCCCGCGCCGTCGACGCGGGCCCCATGGTCCAGCAGGAGCCGGGCGATGGCGACGTTCCCCTTGAAGGCGGCACCGGCCAGCGGCGTCTGGCCCCGGTCGTTGAGCCTCTCCGGGTCCGCCCCGTGCTTCAACAGCAGGCGCGTGGCGTCCTCCTGGCCGAGGTAGCTCGCGAGCATCAGCAGCGTGTCGCCCTTCTCGTTGCTGAGGTTGGCGGGCAGTCCCCTCTCGAGGAGCCACTTCAGGTGGGCGGTCTCTCCGGCCCGTGCGTGCTGGAACGCCGTCCGCGCCAGGGCCACCACGTCGTCGTCCGTCACCATCGTCCGCGAATCAGGAGTCTGTGCCTTCATGGGGAAGTCCTCGAGAGGGGAGTGTGGGGGAGGAGGCTCAACGCGAGTGGCGCCGCTTGTGGACGGCCGTGGCGATGCGCGAGCCGTACTCCTCGTCGGCGTTGCGGAAGTGGGCGATGCAGCGCGTGATGACGTCATCGCGGTTCACCTGCGAGAGGCTGCCCGCGATGTTGTTCACCAGCCGTTCGCGCTCCGCCTCGCTCATCAGCCGGTACAGGGCGCCGGCCTGGACGAAGTCGTTGTCCTCGGCATGCCGGACGGGGACGTAGGTGCCCGTGGTGCCGGTGACGGAGACGCCCAGGTCCGTGGCCTCGTTCGACTGCGCGGGGCCGTTGTAGCTGTTCGGCTCGTAGTTCTTGCCGCGCCCGCCGTTGCCGTTGAAGGCCATGGCGCCATCTCGGCCGTAGTTGCGCGCGCCGCCCTGGACGCCCTTGGGCGAGTTGACCGGCAGCTGGGTGTGGTTGATGCCGAGCCGGTAGCGCTGCGCGTCGCCGTAGGCGAAGAGGCGCGCCTGGAGCATCCGGTCCGGCGAGGGGCCGATGCCGGGCACGAAGTTGGACGGGTCGAGCGCCGCCTGCTCCACGTCCGCGAAGTAGTTGTCCGGTGCCCGGTTGAGCACCAGCTTGCCCACCTCGATGAGCGGGTAGTCCTTGTACGGCCACACCTTGGTGAGATCGAACGGGTTGAAGCGGTAGGTGGCCGCGTCGGCCTCGGGCATCACCTGCACCTTGAGCGTCCACGAGGGGTACTCGCCGCGCTCGAGGGCCTCGTAGAGGTCGCGTTGGTGGTACTGCGGATCCCGCCCGCCGATGGCCGCGGCCTCCTCGGAGGTGAGGGTCTTGATGCCCTGGTCGGTCTTGAAGTGGAACTTCACCCAGAAGCGCTCGCCCTTCGCGTTCACCCACTGGAAGGTGTGCGAGCCGAAGCCGTCCGTGTGCCGCAGCGTCGCGGGGATGCCGCGGTCACCGAAGAGCCAGGTGAACTGGTGCGTGGCCTCGGGCGAGTAGGAGAAGAAGTCCCACTGGTTGTCGGGCTCCTGGCAGTTGGTGAACGGGTCGTACTTCTGCGAGTGGATGAAGTCCGGGAACTTGATGCCGTCGCGCAGGAAGAAGACGGGGGTGTTGTTGCCCACCACGTCCCAGTTGCCGTCCTCGGTGTAGAAGCGGACGGCGAAGCCGCGAGGGTCACGCGCGGTGTCGGGCGCGCCCTTGGAGCCGGCCACGGTGGAGAAGCGCAGGAAGACCTCGGTGCGCTTGCCCTGGTGGCTGAAGAGCTTCATGCGGGTGAAGCGCGCCACGTCCGGGTTCGTCACCTCGAAGTAGCCGTAGGCGCCCGAGCCCACCGCGTGCACCACGCGCTCGGGGATGCGCTCGCGGTTGAAGCGGGCGAGCTTCTCGATGAGGTGGTGGTCCTGCAGCAGCACCGGGCCCGTGGCGCCGGCGGTCTGCGAGTGCTGGTTGTCGGCGACGGGAGCGCCGGCCTCGGTGGTCAGCTGGGGACGATGGGACAAGCGGTTTTCTCCTGCGAGTGACGCGGATGCGTTTGTGACGTCGCGAAAGGTAGAAAGTCCGCGCTGAGTTTCCCAAGACATCGTTTCGATGGGATTGATAGGCTGCCCCTATCGGTTCTCCAGAGGTCCCATGCCCTCCCTCAACGACATCTCCCTCCGACAACTCGAGTACGTGGTCGCCGTGGCCGACGTGCTCGGCTTCCGCCGGGCAGCCGAGCGTTGCCATGTCTCCCAGCCCGCCCTGAGTGCGCAGATTCAGCAACTCGAGGAGGTGCTCGGGGTGAAGCTCTTCGAGCGGGGCACGCGCCGGGTGATGCTGACGGCGGCCGGCGAGGAGCTGGTGGCCCGGGCCCGCCGGGTGCTCACCGAGGCGGGTGACATCCTGTCAGCGGCGTCCCGCCTGTCGGATCCCTTCGCGGGAAACCTACAGCTCGGGGTCATCCCCACCGTGGCGCCCTACGTGCTGCCCGAGGTGGTGCCCGCCCTGGTGAAGCAGTACCCCCGGCTGCGGCTGCGGCTGCGCGAGGAGAAGACGGAGCTGCTCGTGCGCGCCTTGGACGAGGGGCGGTTGGACGCGGCGCTGCTGGCGCTCGTGCCCGAGCTCGGGGAGTTGGAGCACACCGTCATCGCGGAGGATCCCTTCGTCGTCGCGGCGCCACCGGGGCACCCCGTGGCGAAGCTGAAGCAGGTGCGGCTCCAGGATCTCGACGAGGAGAACGTGCTGCTGCTGGAGGACGGCCACTGCTTCCGGAGCCAGGCGCTCACCCTGTGTACGCGGATCGGCGCGCGCGAGGTGGACTTCCGCGCCACCAGCCTCACCACCCTGGCGCAGATGGTGATGTCGGGGGAGGGGGGCATCACGCTGCTGCCCTCGCTCTCGGTGCCCACCGAGAATCGGCTGGGTCAGCTCGTGGTGCGTTCCTTCGCGGCTCCGGTGCCGAGTCGGACCATCGCCCTGGTGTGGCGCCCGGGCTACCCACGGGCCGATGCGCTCCGGGAGCTCGCGGGCACGCTCCGCTCCGTGTGGCCCGGACACAAGGGCGAGGCGAAGCGCTCCTGACGAAGGCGCCTCGCGAGCCGGAGCTCCGCTCGTTGTCAGACGGATGGGGGTGATGCGTCGGTCGAGGTACGACGGACGCTCGGCCTGGCACGCCGGCTGTTCCTGGGGGGAGCCATGCACTTCGAACTCGAAGCATTCCTCGACCGGTCTCAGTTCCCACTGATGATCGCCGTTCTCGTCCTGCTGCTCGTGCTCGAGACGTACCGGCCGTTCGTCCGGGGGCGGCGCGGGCGCCTCGTCCACGGGTTGCGCCATGGAGGGCTCTTCCTCCTGTCCATCGGGGTCTCGGGCTTCATCATCGTCCTCACGAACACCCTGGCCGTGCGCGCCGCGGAGCATCACTTCGGCCTGCTCAACCTGGTGGCCCTGCCGAGCCTGGTCCACGTCGTCCTCGGGCTGCTCATGCTCGACCTCGTGTCCTATGGCCTGCACTTGCTCTCGCACAAAGTGCCGCTGCTGTGGCGCCTGCACCGCGTCCACCACAGCGACGCGGAGCTGGATGTGACGACCGTCTTCCGGCTTCATCCGCTCGAGGGTTTCGCCGTGCTCGTCTGCCAGCTCCTGACGGTCGTGGCGTTCGGAGTCCCCATGCTGGCGCTCCTCCTCTACGCCGTGCTCAGCACGACCTCGGCGCTGCTCCAACACGCGAACCTCCGGCTCCCCACCCGGGTCGACCGGTGGATGTCGTGGGTGTTCACGAGCCCGGGCATGCACCACGTCCACCACTCCCGCCACGTCGAGGAGACCGACACCAACTACGGACGTCTGTTCGCATGGTGGGATCGGCTGTTTGGCACCTACCGCATGCCCCCCGAGGACCTGGACATCGAGCTCGGTCTCGCGGAGTTCGCCGCGCCCCGGTACCAGTCCTTCCGCGGGCTGCTGATGACTCCGTTCATGACGCCCGAGGCGCCGCGGCCCGCTCCTCCGGCTCCCAAGCCCGCCGTGGTGCCCGTGCAGTGACGCACGGCGTGGCGCCGGACGCATCGCGGGTGCAGGGGTTCAGCGCATCGAGTACGTGAGGCGCACCGGCTGTCCGTTGCGCTCCACCTCCAGCTCGATGCGCGGGGATTCACGCAGCTTCTGGATGGCGTAGAGGCCCTGATCCACGCTGTCGAGCGACAGCCCGTTGATGCGCTGCATGACGTCCCCATTCTGGAGGCCGATCCGCGCGTAGAGGGAGTCGGGCCGGATGGAGAACAGCTTGAAGCCCTGCGCCACGCCGTTCCGGAAGAAGGGGACGGCACGCGCCTGCATGAGGAGCTGGTTGGGGTTGGCGAGCACCGTGTCCAACTCCTGGCGCGAGAGCTCGTAGCTTCCCGGGCCCACCTGATGGACGGAGAGGCCGGAGGCCGAGGTCGACCTGGCAGGAGCCGCTGGCGTGGAGGCCCGCGGGTCCTTGCCGCCCGTGGCCGCGTTCGCGCCGGGGCCGATGTACTCCAGCCGCCCCGCGCTCAACAGCAGCACCCGCGTGCGCTCGATGGCGACCACCTGGGCGCCCTGGATCTCCCCGCCCGTCCACACCGAGCGCGTGCGGCGCGTGGCGCCCTCGTACACGGAGGCCAGGGAGGCCTCGGGCCGGGCCGACAGCATCGTGCCCAACAACTCGAGGTCCAGCGCGGTCGGTAGGGCCTCATCCGTGGGCTCCAAGGGGGTTTGCTCCTGGCGCGGCTTGTCCGGCAGGCCGAGGTACCGGGCGAGGGGAGCCAGGGCGAGTGGGGTGGGCAGCTCCTCCTTGGGGGCGGGGCTCTTCCTCGACGCCTCTTCCGGGAAGGAGGGGAGGGGTTGGAGCCAGGCGTCCACCAGCGTGTTCACGGCTTGCGCGGCCAGCAGGCTCACACAGGCGATGAAGGACAGGGTGAGCGCGTGAAACGTGGGACGGACCAGGGTGGACATCGGTGGCCTCCAGAGCCGGGCGTGGATGCCCGTCCCTAGAGCAAGGCCGGGACCAACGGCCGCGTCCGGGGCCGCTCCAGAGGGAAGAGGGGCTCCCCGCACCGGGTGCTCCGCATCCGGAGAGCGACAAGCTGTCAGATGTGTCGCGAGGGGCGTGACAGCCCGTCCCCATCCGTTAGCCTGTCGGGATGCTCACCGAGGTCAGCGCGGGGCCCTACACGGTTCGAGGTGTTTCGGTCGGCGGCGTGTACACATCGCTGCAGGTGCCGGAGCTCGGCGTGGTGTTCGACGTCGGCGTGCCCATCCGCTCCTTCGCCGGGACGGATCGCATCTTCCTGAGCCATGGGCACTCCGACCACGCCAGCGCGCTCGGCTCTCTGCTCGGCATCCGCAACCTCATTGGCAAGGGACCTCCACAGGTGTTCCTGCCCGCGGAGATCGAAGCGCCCGTGCGCGAGGTTCTCGCGGTGCAGGGCCGGCTTTATCGGGCCGACATGGACATCGAGACGATTCCCATGCGCCCCGGGGATTCGCATCACCTCGGCCATGGGCTGTGGGTGCGCG
>NZ_DASVSO010000189.1:0-5455 GCF_036388035.1 Archangium sp. | reverse complement strand
ATGCTCCAGGCACTGGAGGATGCTGTGGCGCAGCAGGCCGTACTCCAGCGCCACCGCTCCCGGCTCGTACCCCTGCTCCAGCCGCTCCAGGGCGTCCTCGTCGGTGAGGGTCTGGGACACCTGGGCGGCGCCGCCTGCCCGGGGGTGCTCCGCCGCGTCCGCCAGGCGGTCCAGGAAGTCGGGGAGGTGGTCACGCAGCAGCGCGCCGTTCGGGGTGGGCTCCGGGTGGCGCAGGTGCAGGGCGTGCTCCCAGTCCGAGAGGATGTCCTTCCGGTGCTGGCGGAGGAAGCCCGCCAGTCCCTGCCGCTCTTCCGCCTCCAGGTCCATCCCCTGGGGCGGTCGAGGTGGTTCCTGGTCCCGCATGCGCGCGCCCCCGAAAGGCTGCCCCCCACCGACCCGACGTGAGGGTGCTCATGGGGGCATGTCACGGCCTCGTACCCGCGAACCAGTGGGAGGCCTTCGGAGCGAGGGCGGGGGATTCCCTCGCCCGGCAGCGGGGCCGCCCGGCGCCCCGCGCCTCGTCCGTCCCTCCCTCCGGGGCGGCGTCCGCGCCCCGGCTCGCGCGAACTCCCACCCCACGGGAGGGGAAGGGTTAGGTTGTGGGAAAGATGAGCACGCTCCTGCTGACCCGCGCCGATGTCGTCCGCCACATGGAGGCCCTCACCCTCCTCTCCGAGATGCGCGAGGCCTTCCGCGCCGACGCCGAGGTCCGCTCGGTGGAGCCCCAGCGCGCCCGGGCCCCACTGCACGCCGAGGGCTCCGCGCTGGTGGTCTTCCCCGGCACCCTGCCCGGCATCCCCGCCTATACCGTGAAGGTGCACGCGAGGTTCCCCGGCCGCTCCCCGGCCATCCAGGGCACGGTGCAGCTCCATGACCTGGAGACGGGCTCACTGCTGGCGGTGATGGACTCGGGGCACCTCACGGCGCTGCGCACCGGCGTGGTGGGGGCGCTGGCCTCGGACGTGCTCGCCCGGCAGGACGCCTCCCGGGTGGCCCTCATCGGCGCGGGGCCCCAGGCCTCGATGCAGCTCAAGAGCCTGCGGCTGGTGCGCAGCCTCAACCACGTGCGCATCTACGACCCGGACCTGACGAAGTCCGTGGAGTTCGCCACCCGCATGTACCACGCGCTCAACCTGCCGGTGCGGCCGGCCGAGTCGGTGGAGGAGGCGGTGGCGGACGCGGACATCGTCATCACCGCCACCTCGGCGCGCGAGCCCTTCCTCTTCCCGGGGATGCTGCGCGGGGGCACGCACGTCACCGCCCTGGGCGCGGACGAGCCAGGGCTGGCCGAGCTCTCCGCCGGGCTGCTGCGCCAGTCCACCTTCTTCTGCGACAACCGGGCGCTGGCGCTCGCCATGGGCGCGCCGGCCGGCGTGGGCCTGGGCGAGGAAGTCATCCACGCCGAGCTGGGCGAGGTGCTCGCCGGCACGAAGCAGGGGCGCACCGACGCCGGGCAGGTCACCCTCTTCGGCGCGGTGGGGCTGCCCTTCCAGGACCTGGTGGCCGCCTGGCACGTCTACCTCGGGGCGCGCGCGGATGACGCCGTGCAGCGGGTGGACTTCCGCGCCTGAGCCGGGCCTCCGGGCCCGGGCGCCTCGAGGGAAGCCGTCCTCACCTGGGGTGAGGCGGGCTCAGTGAAGGGTGCGGCGCGTCGGTGGGTCGATCTCCCTCGGCGCCGAGATGAGGCTGTCCGGGCCATGGTTGAGGAACACCTCGTCCGCGATGACCGCCCGCACATCATCCAGCCGCACGGCGTAGCCCTTGCGCCAGACGAGCACCCCCTTCTCGACGATGAACTCCTCGTCCGTCACCTCGATGACATGGCCGAGCTTCTCGCCACGGTGCGTCCACACCACCATCCCCTCATGCAGTTCCGAACGGTCCACCATGAACCCGCTCCTCCTCTGTCCACGGGGCAGCGCCCGCGACCCCGGAAATCAAGCTTAGGTACGCCTCCCCGGAGTGGCACCAGGGGAGCAACCAGGCGGGGCGAGAGGGTTGGCCGGTGCACGAAGACAGCGAGCGACCCGGTGGGCGCTGGTGTCAGGAGCGCGCATGTCCATCTTCATCAGGCCTGGAGGTGCGTGATGATGGTGGGGTTCATGGCGTCGAGAACGGGACGATGGACGCGCATGCTGACTGGCGCGGGAATGGTGATGGGAGGACTGGCCACCGGCTCGCCCAAGGGCAAGCTGATGGCGCTGGCGGGGCTGCTGCCCCTGCTCGCGGGGGCTTTCGACCTGTGCCTCTTCGGCCCCTTCTTCGGCCTGCCCGTGAAGGGGGAGGCCATCCGCCGCAAGGTGGGGCTCATCGGCGAGGACTCGCTGCTGCCCCACCCGCCGCTGTCCATGGCGGAGCGCCCCACGCTGCTGCACTAGGAGCGCACGCCGAAGGGGATGGTGAGGGTGCCGAACTGCTCGCCGGTGCGCGCGTCCACCAGTCGCGCCTGGAGGGTGACGCTGCCCTCGCGCTCGCTCACGTCCTGGAAGTAGAGGAAGCCGGTGACGGTGCCGCCCGGCTCCAGCGTGCCCTCGGGCAGCGCGCGCCGCAGCATGTCCCGCGTGGGCAGCGGCTCCGGGGGGAGCCAGGACGTGTAGGGGTTGCCGTAGAAGGGGTCGCCCCAGGGGTTGAAGAACGGATCATTCCAGCTCCTGACCCCCGGCCCCCAGCCATACATGCGGTAGAAGGGCCCCGGGCCCCAGACGCCCGAGCTCCAGGCCCCGTGGCCCACGCCCGCGCCCACGGACAGGGCGACGTGGCCCAGCTCGGAGCCCGAGCCACCCATGGCGAGGTTCTCGTCCCGCAGCTCGAAGGGGGAGAGGGCGGCGTACTGGAAGCGCGAGCCGCCCACCAGGACGAACTCCTCGTACTGGAGGCGCAGGGGCCGGCCGCTCTGGTTCTCGATGCGGACCTCCACCGGGGTGACGAGGCGCTCGAGGTGGGAGGGCGTGCCCTTCCAGGCGTCTCCATCCGCCACCAGGCGTACGCCCTGCTCCTCGGCCACGGCCGAGCCGCTCTGGGTCGTCTCCGCCGCGGGCAGCGGCTGCAACTTCGTCTCGATAACGCAGCCCGCGGCGAGCAGCAGGGCCGCGAGCGTGGGCAACAGGGCACGCGTGCGCATGGGGGACCTCCTGTTGGAAAGCTAGGAGTGTCCCTGTCGGCATGCGCGCCGCGAGGGGATGGCCGCTCGGAGTGCGGACGGGACTAGGGCTCGGCGGCGGTGGCTCCGCGCCAGGTGGTGCCCAGCAGTGTGTCCCAGTCCTGCACGCGCGCCCAGTCCTCGAAGGTGTGCCAGCCCACCTCGGGGTAGTCCCGCCGCAGCCCGGAGATGTTCGCGTGGTAGCCCACCGTCTGGAGCCACTCGAACATCCGCGCCAGGTCCTCGTTGCGCGAGCGCAGCGCCCCCAGCGGGGCCTCCTCGTAGTGCAGCTTGTGCCCGCTGACGTAGGCGATGAGGGCCGCGGCCTGCTCGCCCGTCACCTCGTCGGAGGCCACCTCGAGGCGCCGGCCGATGAACTCGTCGGGCCACTCCAGGATGCGGGCGCAGAAGGCGGCCAGGTCCGCCATGGGCACCATCTGCAGCCCCGCGTGGGGCGGCAGGGGCAGCGACAGCACGCCCTCGTGCAGCCGTTGCGAGAAGGACGGCCCCACGAAGTTCTCCATGAAGAAGACGGGCGCCACGATGGTGTAGGGCAGGCCGCTGTGGTGCAGGTGCTGCTCCACCACGTGCTTCGTCTCGAAGTGGGGGATGCCGGTGTTCTGCTCCGCGCCGGCCACCGAGGAGTAGAGGAAGTGGCGCACGCGGGCGAGCTTCGCGCTGTCGATGAGGTGGCGGCCGTGGCGCACCTCGCCCTCGAGCCCGGCGGCGTCGAAGGGGGTGGCCATGGCGAACACGGCGTCCACGCCCCGCATGGCGCGCTCGAGGCTGTCCGGATCATCGAAGTCGCCCGGGGTGAGCTCGGCGCCGCGGTGCTCCAGCTCCTTGGCGGCGGCGGAGTCCGGGGAGCGGACGAAGGCGAGGACGCGGTGTCCTCGCTTGAGAAGAAGACGGGCCAGGGCACCGCCCTGTTTCCCGGTAGCACCGGTCACCAGCACGGTCAGGGGTTGGAACATGGCATCTCTCCGGGCAGAACCTTCCCCAAAATGGGGATGGCCGGTGGCGGGGGGCGAGGGACGGGGAAGCGGGCTAGCGCTTCCTGCCCTTCTTCGCCTCTTCGCCCCTCGTCGTGTCCAGGGACTTCCGGGAGGCGGCGCGGGCGGACACCTGGCGCACCACCCGCAGCGCGCCGGACACCGCCTCGCCGGCCAGCTTCTTCGCGTTCTCCAGCGGGTGAAGCTCCCGCGCGGCCTGGAGCACGCTCGTCACCGCCTGCTGGGCCCGATCCCTCAGTCCCTCGTGCCCGGACGTCTCCGGCTTGGAGTCCATGTGCGGCTCCACGGCCTGCTTCGGCATCTCCAGGGGAGAAGGGGCCTCGGTGCCCATCGGCGGCGGCTGGACGGCGTTGACGGCCAGCTGCTCCTCGCGCTGCCGCTTCAGCCGGCGCTGGTGGTACAGCTCGGCCGTCCGCGCGTGCTGACGCCCGTACCTGGCGCCTCCCGCGTGGGTGTCGCTGTCCGACTTGTGGGCCTTGGAATCCTCGAAGCCGTACGTCCGCATCCGTCGTGTCTCCCTCGCGGACGGGTTGTGTGCCTGTCCCCATGGCGTCCGCGTGGGAGCAAGGTAGGCAGCACCCCCCAGGGGCGGAACGGCGTACGGGCGAGCGTGCGGACGAGCCCTCCGCGCCCTGGTTGGCTCAGCTCAGGTAGGAGGGGGAGAAGTCCTGGGCATGGACGATGGGCTGACGCCCGGCGAAGCCGCCCTCCAGCTCATGCCAGTGCGCCACCGCGGGCTCGCCGTAGCGCCAGCAGAGGTACACGGGGCGCCCGGCCTTGAGGGCGCGAAAGTCCACCAGGCCGTCCGCGGCCTTGAGCTCCACGCCCAGCTCCTGGAAGTGCTCCAGCTCGGCGCGGATGTTCTCGAGGAGCGTGTCGCGCTCGGCGCGCAGGGGCGCGGTGCGCTCCGGCCCGGCCCCGGCGGCCTGGAGCGACTCCAGCTCGCGCACGAGCGCCTGCGCGCGCGCCACCCACGGCCGCACCTGCGCGAAGGTGCGGGTGAGCAGCGGAATGAGGCGGTTGGCTTCTTCCACTCCGAAGTAGCGCATGGCGGCCCCGAGCTTATCGCCCGAGGGGACGGCGGATCCTCCCTATTAAGGAGGAGCCGCGCGCCCCGGGTGCCCCTCAGCGCTTCTTCGTCGGCTTGCGCGTGGTGGCGCTCTTCACCACCCGCGCCACGCCCTTCTTCGCCGCGGCGGCGGCGCGCGTCAGCACCTTGCGCCCCAGCGAGGCGGCCTTCATGGCGGGAGCGGCCACGCTCTTGCGAGCCGGGGCCTTCGCCGTCGGCTTCGCGCTCGCCGTC
>NZ_DASVSO010000188.1:0-3236 GCF_036388035.1 Archangium sp. | reverse complement strand
ACGGCGCGTCCGCTGGAGGGCCACGTGGGTCACGGGTTTCATTCTTCCTGGGTTTCACGCAGAGTGTGACCTTCACCCGTACCCACGAAAGACTACCCACCATGAAAAAGTGGTTCGCCCCGCTGCTGGCCCTGCTGTTCGTGATGTTGCCCACGCTGGAGGCCCGTGCCGCGGGCTGGTGCAGCACGCGCAACAAGTGCAAGTGGTGGGCAAAGAAGTACACCGCCAACGCCGATGTGCACTGCATCGGCCTGAGCCTGCCCCTCTGCTACCAGCACCAGGGGCACTGTGACTCCGCGAGCGCGAGCTGCAGCTGGCGCTCGTGTCCGGTCGGCGGCGCCAGCGCCTGGGCCTCCAACGGGCCCTCCGGCTGCTACCACGGCGGAAGCCGCACCGGGATGGGCCTCTACGGCACTCCCGCCTCCCTGGAAGGGGGCGACGAGAAGTCCTCGGGCAGTCACGAGGTGCTGAGCCACGCCGTCTTCGATGACCTCAGCCGCAGCATTACCCTCACGCTGGACCGCGGTTACATGACGGCCACCGCCGACACCATGGTGAGCCGCTTCGATGTCTACGTCTTCCGCGAGGACGTCAAGGAGGGCCAGGAGGTGGATGAGCCCGTGCGAACCCCCGAGAACACGCGGTGGCACGGCTCGATCGTCCTCCAGGGCGGGAGGCTGACCGTGGAAGGCTTCGATCCGACGCTGTTCAAGGTCTCCACCGACAGGGCGGGCCTCACCACGGTGACCTTCGCGCAGGTGAAGCAGGTGATCCGCTTCGACGTGAGCGCCGAGGACTTCGAGAACCTCGTCGTCCAGTCGGTCGCGGACGGCAACACCAGCGGCAAGTAGCCTCAACCCCTGACAGGCGAGGGAGACAGGAGCTGAACCTGTCTCCCCTACCCCGTCTCGCTCACGCCGGCTCCTCCTGTCGTGTGAGCGGAAACCGTCCGACCTGCTCCCAGGGGCCGCCCAGGTAGCGCCAGAGGAGCAGCGCCTCACCCTGGCCGTGCCAGGGCACCCAGCGTGCTCCCAGCTCCGCGAAGGCGCGCGCGGCCTCTTCCGGTGGGGCCTTGTTCATCAGCGTGATGTGGGGCCGGAAGGGCTGGCGATCCTGGCGGGTGAGCCAGGCGTCGAAGCTTCGCGCGAGCGAGGCCTGGAGGGGCCCCAGTCCTTCCGCCTCCACCTCCGCCGCCATCCCCCCTCCCAGCCGTCGCAGGCGCGTGAAGGTGAGGGAAATAGGGGGCGTGCGTGCGGCCGCGGCGGCCAGGGCCTCGCGGAGGGTGGGCTCCTCTTCGGGTGGCAGCCGGTGGAAGAGGGAGAGGTGGGCGGGGACCACGTTGCGCTCGGGCGGGAAGTAGCGCCGCCGCAGCTCCTCCAGCCGCGTGAAGGTGGCCTCGTCGAAGCCCAACGTCACCAGGAATGGTGCCACGACCTCTCTCTGCCTCTCCGGCATGTCCTCTGCTCCCTCCCCTGCCCTGGTGCTTCAGCGCTCCTTGTAGGCCGGCTTGCCGCGTTGTGCTGACCCTCGCCATCGATGGTGTGTGTCCCGGACGTCCGTGCGGGCGCCTGTCCCTCCCCTCAGTCTGTTCCGCTTGGACAGGTTAGTCGTGATTTCGTATGCTGGTTCAGCTCTATGAACTCGCGATCAATCGCGGTGCTTCTTGGAGGGCGCTGCCCCCCGCTGAGCCCTGCTTCCGCTCCTGCCGTCCCCCACCTGGAACCCGCACCGGAGAGCACCCATGACCCCTGAAATCAACCTCAAGACCCCTGAGATCCGGGCCGACCCGTACCCGACCTATGCCCGCTTGCGGAAGGAGTCGCCGGTCGTCCTCGTCAAACACCCCATCTTCGGCAAGGCCTACTACCTCACGCGCTACAACGACGTCGTGAGCTCCTTCACGGACCCACGCCTCGCCAATGACCGCCGCAACGTCATGGAGGGCAAGGATCCCCTGGACCGCTGGTGGGTGCCTCAGCTGTTCCGGATCTTCCAGAACAACATGCTCTCCAACGACGCGCCCGATCACCGCCGCCAGCGGGACCTGGTGCACAAGGCCTTCACCCCCCGGCGCGTCGAGGAGATGAAGCAGTCGGTGGAGAAGATCGTGGGCGTGCTGCTCGACGCGGCCCAGAAGAAGCAGACCGTCGATCTCATCGCCGACTTCGCGCTCCCCCTGCCCCTGACGGTCATCTCGGAGATGATGGGCGTTCCCGAGGAGGATCGACTGACGTTCCACCGGCAGATGGGCGGCCTGCTGGACAACCTCACCGGCCCCGTGGGGTTCCTGCTCCAGACACCCAACGCCTTCAACATGATGCGCTTCTTCCGCAAGCTCATCCGCCTGCGCCGGACGGAGCCCCGGGATGACCTGCTCACGGCGCTCGTGCAGGCGGAGGAGCAGGGAGATCGTCTCAGCGAGGAGGAGCTCATCTCCATGATCTTCCTGCTGCTGCTGGCGGGGCATGAGACCACGGTCAACCTCATCGGCAATGGGACGCTGGCGCTCCTGCAACACCCGGAGCAGCTCCAGAAGCTGCGCGAGAATCCCGAGCTGATCGGCTCCGCGGTCGAGGAGCTGCTGCGCTACGGCAACCCCGTCGATCAACCCTCGCCGCGCTTCGCCCGGGAGGACATCCTCCTGGAGGGGCATGTGATTCCCCGGGGAGCCGTGGTGATGCCCCTGCTGGCCTCGGCCAACCGGGATGAAGCGGTGTTCGAGAACGCGGACAGGCTCGACATCACCCGCAAGCCCAACCGCCACGTGGCCTTTGGCATGGGCGTTCACTACTGCCTGGGGGCGCCGTTGGCACGGCTGGAGGGAACCATCGCGCTCCAGCACCTGGTGCGGCGCTTCCCCCAGATGACGCTCGCCGTGCCCGAGAAGCAGCTGCGCTGGCGCGGCTCCGTCGGGCTGCGCGGGCTCAAGGCCTTGCCCCTGCGGCTCGCGTGAAGCGCGGCCCAGCCGCTTCATCACCGCGCTTCTCGTAGAGCTTCTCCTGGGCCGCAACACGGGCACCACGGGCCATCACTGCACGGTCACGAGGACAGGAGCGGACGTGGTGACGTGCCCGGCCGAGTCCTGGGCCGTGACCGTCAGCGTGTGCTGCCCCTTGGGCAACAGCAGGAGGTTCCAGTTCACGCTGTAGGGCTCCGTGGTGTCCGTGCTGATGACCCGGGTGCCGTCGTAGAACACCACCTGGGTCACGGTGAGGTTGTCACTCGCGCTCGCCGTG
>NZ_DASVSO010000187.1:0-3422 GCF_036388035.1 Archangium sp. | reverse complement strand
TCGGGGGCGGGGGCTTGGGGGGCTCGGGCGGGGGCGCCACCTCCACCTCGACGAACTGGAGCGTCGCCGTCACGGGCCTCGGGGGCGTCCGCTGGGCCTCGGACGAGGCGCGCCGCGTCTCCACCCACAGCCACAACAGGGCATGCGCGCCGAGGCTGAGGGCGAGCGCGAGCAGCAGTCGGCGGCGGGAGTCGGGCATCGCGGCCCGGATTCAACCACCCTTCGCGCCCATTCCGCTCCCCAGGAGGAAAGAGTATTGCTGACTCTTTCTCCGCCCGTTAGAGTTGAACCCCGGGAGGCAGACCATGGGGAGCTCGCTGCTCGCGACGGACGGCTACAAGTTCAGCATGGCGGAGGCCGGCTGGCCGCTCCGTCGTGAGACGTTCTACTACTCGCACCGCAAGGGGGGGCAGCAGGTGGTGCCGTTGGACCTCGAGTCCCATGTGCGCGCCCTGCTCCCGGAGCCGATCGAGAGCGACTACGCCTACCTGGCCCGCAACAGCTACGAGATGGGCGCGGCCTTCAAGGCGGCCATCCAGCGCAAGGACAAGCTGGTCATCCGGGCGCTGCCGAAGGGCGCGCGCTTCTACTCGCGCGAGCCGGTGTTCTCGGTGACGGGGACCTCGGCGCTGGTGTCGTGGCTGGAGCCGCTGCTCTTGCAGCTCAACTTCCGCATCCAGGTCGCCACGCAGGCGCTGGCGGACCGGGAGGCCCTGGCGAAGGCGCTCGCCGTGGTGTCGTGCGAGGAGGAGAAGCGCATCGCCCTGGAGACGCTGGACGCGGTGGGGGTGAAGCCGGTGCCCATGACGGTGGACACCGAGGGCTACCACGCGCGGGTGGTGGCGGTGGTGCGCGAGCTGGTGGAGGCGGTGAAGGACCCGAGCCGCATCTTCGAGGTGGGGCTGCGCGCGGCCACGTGCCTGGAGCAGCATGAGATCGCCCTGCGGGCCTGCAAGGAGGCCGGCGTGATGCGCACCAGCAACGTGCTCGGGGCGGAGCGGCTGGGGATGATTCCGGTGGGCACCATGGGGCACGAGCACGTGCAGCGCTATGGCTCGGACGAGGCGGCCTTCCGGGCCATCCGCGAGCGGCGCCCGGAGCGCTCGAGCTACCTGCTGGACACCTATGACACGCTGACCTCGGGCCTGCCGACGGCCTTCCGCCTCATCCACGAGGAGCCCAACTCGGGGGACTCCATCCGCTTCGACTCGGGCGACAAGAAGAAGCAGTACACGCAGGCGGTGTCGCGGGCGAAGGAGGAGGGCATCAAGCCGGTGCTCATCCTGGAGGACGGGCTGGACGCGCAGGCCACGCGCGAGTTCGAGGAGCTGCGCAGCCAGTACGGCTGGGAGCCGTCGAAGCAGTTCTACGGCTACGGCGGCTTCATCGTGGCGCGCACCATGGCGAATCCCTTCACGCGGGACCGGGTGGCGGCGGTGTACAAGCTGGCGAAGACGGGCCACGTGCCGACGATGAAGTTCGGCAACGAGCTGGCCGAGGGCAAGCAGAGCATCCCGGGCGTGCCGGTGGTGTTCCGGCGCCGGAGCGGCACGGGTCCCATCGGGCTCATCGGCCAGGAGGGAGAGCCGGTGCCCGAGGGCTACGAGCTGCTCTCGGGGGCCACGCCCGCGGTCGCCTCCGCCATTCCCCCGGCCGGGGCCGAGGACCAGCGCGTCGCCTATACGCCGGCCACGCAGGCGCTGGTGGACGCGCTGCGCCAGCAGCACTTCCCGCAGCGCCCCGCGCACCATTCTTGAGCTTCCTGGAGGACACCATGCCGTTGCCCATTCCCGAGTTCCATGACGAGAAGCGCGTGGGCGCGCTGTACCTGGAGCGTGCCGCGCGGGTGACCGACGAGGCGCGCCGCTACGCGGTGGCGAACAAGGTGAAGCCGGCGCGCGAGGATCGCGTGCGCATCGCCGCCTTCGGCATCGACGTCCAGGTGGCGTTCTGCCAGCCGGAGGCGAGCCTCTTCGTCCCCGGCGCGGTGGAGGACACGCAGCGCACGCTGCGCTGGCTGTACGCGCACCTGGATCGCATCACCGGGCTGGTGTTCTCGATGGACACCCACCGCGTGTTCCAGATCTTCCACCCGGCGTGGTGGGCGGACGCGGAGGGCCGGCAGCCGGCGCCGCTGACGCCGATTACCGCGGCGGAGATTCGCGCGGGCAAGTGGCGGGCCACGCGCTACCCGGAGGAGAGCCTGGCCTACTGCGAGCGGCTGGAGGCGACGGGCCGGTACGTGCTGACGGTGTGGCCGTACCACGCGCTGCTGGGCGGGTTGAGCCACGCGCTGCTGCCGGCGGTGATGGAGGCGAGCCTCTTCCACGCGGTGGCGCGGGACACGCAGACGCGCTTCGAGCAGAAGGGCGAGGAGCCGCTGACGGAGAACTACTCGGTGCTGTCGCCCGAGGTGACGGAGCTGTCGGGGCGGAAGGTGGGCGAGTTCAACCAGGACCTCTTCGACCACCTGCTGACGTACGACCGGGTGTACGTGTTCGGGCAGGCGAAGTCGCACTGCGTGCTGTCGACGCTGATGGACTTGAAGCAGCGCATCGAGGCGACGGACCGCTCGAAGATGGGGCGCATCTACATCCTGGAGGACGCGATGAGCCCGGTGCCGGCGCCGCCGCTGGAGCCGCTGCCGCCGGGGCTGGACTTCCCGCGCGTGGCGAACGAGGCGATGCGGACATTCCGGGAGGCGGGGATGAAGGTGGTGCGGACCACCGACCCGTTGGACGTGTGAGGGCCCCGGAAGTCCTCCGGGCGCGCGAGTCGCTGGCGGCGTACGCGCGCCCGGCGGTGGCGGTGGACCTGGTCATCCTGACGCTGCTGGACGGCGCGCTGAACGTGCTGCTGGTGCGCCGGGGCGAGCCTCCCTTCGAGGGGAAGCTGGCGCTGCCCGGCGGCTTCCTGCGGGTGGGGGACGGGGTGGAGGACCAGGGCGAGGACCTGGACGCGGCGGCGGCGCGCGAGCTGGAGGAGGAGACGGGGCTCGGGGCAGGGGACGTGCTGCTGGAGCAGTTCGCCACGTTCGGTCGGCCGGGAAGGGACCCTCGCCTGCGGGTGCTCTCGGTGGCGTACTACGCGCTGGTGCGGTCGGACCTGGCGCCGCGGGTGCGCGCGGGCGGAGACGCGGCGGAGACGTGCTGGAGCCCGGTGGCGGAACTGCGCGAGGGCGCGCTGGCCTTCGACCACGAGGACATCCTCCGCGTGGCGCTGGAGCGGATGCGGGACAAGCTGGACACGTCGTCGCTGGCGTTCTCGCTGGTGCCGGAGACCTTCACCATTCCGGAGCTGCGCGCCGTGTTCTCCGCGGTGAAGGGCGAGCCGCAGGATCCGGGGAACTTCCGCCGGAGGGTGACTCGGCTCATCGAGGACGGTGTGCTGGAGAAGGCACCGGGAGTGCGGCGGACGGCCTC
>NZ_DASVSO010000186.1:0-23907 GCF_036388035.1 Archangium sp. | reverse complement strand
TCAACGTGACGGGCGGCTCGCTGTGGGGCGTGCAGCTCGCGGGAGGCGCCAACGTGACGGGCGGCGACTTCGCCGGCATCCAGACCGCCATGGGCCTCAACGTGACGCGGGGCTCGCTGCGGGGCCTGCAGGGGTCCCTGGCGCTCAACAGCGCGGGCCATGTGACGGGCCTGCAGGCGGCGCTGCTGAACGTGGGGGGGGACGTGACGGGCGCGCAGTTCGGCCTCATCAACGTGGCCAAGGTGGTGACGGGCGTGCAACTCGGCCTCATCAACGTCTCCGAGGAGGTGCGGGGCGTGCCGCTCGGGCTGTTCTCCTTCGAGAAGAAGGGCCAGTTGCACCTGGAGGCCTGGGCGAGCGACATCCAGCTCACCAACCTCGCGGTGAAGTTCGGCGGCAAGTACGTCTACACGACGGTGCTGGCGGGCATCGGGCCGGATGACAGGCTCCAGCGCTTCAGCCTCGGCCTCGGGCTGGGCCTGCACCTGCCGCTGGGCGAGCGCCTCTGGCTGGACGGAGACGTGGCGGGCAGCTCGGTGCGCCGCGTGAGGGACCCCTTCGGGTCCACCGCCAACGTGCTGGGCCAGGGGCGGTTGATGCTCGGGGTGAACATCCTCGAGCGCCTCGCCGTCTTCGGTGGGGTCACCTACAACGGCTACTTCGCCTGGAGCGACGCGGACCGGCTCACCCTCTCCACGCTGCCGGTGCGGCAGCGGCGGTTGGACGAGCGCATCACGGTGCAGTACTGGCCCGGCCTGCAGCTCGGCGTGCGGATGTGAGGAGACCCGTGGAGACCGTCACCGGCGGTCGCTTGTGGCCCAGGAGTGCGGTGCTATGAACATCGCCTCCGCCGCCGCGCGAGGCTCCTCATGAACCACCTCGGCCCTCTGTCCGCCGTCCTGATTGGCATCTCCCTGGGGGCGATCCTCCTGGAAGTGCTGGCCTACAAGTTCGTCTTCAAGCGCGAGTACGGCTGGCGTTCCGCCCTGGCCTCCCTCGGCGTGAGCGTGGGCCGGAGCGTCACCCGGCTCATTCCGCTGGCGGTCACGCTCCCGGGGGCGTACTGGCTCTACGAGCATCGCCTCTTCGAGGCCTCGTCCCTTGGCGTCGGGTCCTGGGTGGCCCTGTTCCTCGGCCTCGAGTTCCTCTACTACTGGTATCACCGGCTCGGGCACCGCATGCGGTGGTTCTGGCTCTCGCACGCGGTGCATCACTCGTCGAATGAGCTCAACCTGCTCGCCGCGGGCCGACTCGCCTGGACGTCCCACCTCACGGGCGCCTACGCCATCTTCACGCCGCTGGCCCTGTTGGGCTTCACCCCCGCGTCCATCTTCGCCGCGTACACCCTCAACCTGACCTACCAGTTCTGGATTCACGCGGACTGGCTGCCGAAGCTGGGCCCGCTCGAGGGCCTCTTCAACACGCCGTCGGCGCATCGCGTCCACCATGCGGCCAACGTGGAGTACCTGGACGCCAACTACGGGGGCGTGCTCGTCGTCTTCGATCGCCTCTTCGGCACGTATGTCCCCGAGCGCGAGGATCTCCCCTGCCGGTACGGCCTGGTGCACCCGCTGAAGACGAACAACCCGCTGAAGATCGTCTTCCACCAGTTCGGCCCCTTCCTGCGCGACCTGAAGAGCGCTCGCGGCCCGCGCGAGGTGTGGGGCTACTTCGTCGCTCCGCCGGGCTGGCGACCGGATGGCAACAGCGAGACCACCGAGGACCTGCGGCGCAAGGCCGCGGCCCAGCCGCAGGCCGCGGCACCGGTGCCGGTCCACGAGGAAGGGCAGGCAGCCGCCGTGTAGGCGTGTCCGTGCCGCTCGCTACACCGTGAGCGGCGCGGTGGTGAGGGCCTCCGCGCCGGGGGGCACGTCCACGTCCGGCGTGTCCAACTGGACGAGCAGGGGGATGGCCTTCCCCGTCTCCCCGAAGCTGGCCATGCCGCGCACGGTGGCCCCCAGGCGCGAGCCGTCGGGGCACTTGAGCGAGATGGCCTGTCCCACGCGCACGATGGGCGAGCGCCTCGGGATGCCGGGCGAGAGCAGCACGCCCCGGCCCGCCAGCCGGTGGGACGCTTCCACGGTGAAGAGGTAGCGCTCTCCACCTTCTCCCGCGCCCACCTGCCGCGCGAAGAACGTGGACAGCCGCTCGATCAGCAACATCGCCGGCTGCTGTACCCGCTCCAGCCGAGGGCGCTCCCGCTGGAGGAACACCTCGGCGGTGAGATTCACCCGGCCCACGTCCTCCGGAGAGGCGCGGACCCAGCGCTCCAACAGGCCCACGTCCACCTCGGGGTGGAACTGCACGCCGTAGGAGCCGCCCACGCGGAAGGCCTGGTGGGGGTAGCGGGCGGACGAGGCGAGCACCTGCGCCCCGGGCACGGACTCGAAGGTGGTGTCGTGCCAGTGCAGCACGTCGAAGAACTCCTCGAAGCCGGCGAACAGGGGGTCCGACAGGCCTTCCGTCGTCAGCGACACCGGTTGCACGCCCATCACCGGGCCCTTCTCGCCCGGGAAGACGCGGGCCCCGGCGGCGGCGGCGAGCAACCGCGCCCCCAGCCCGATGCCGAGGCAGGGACGCCCCGCGTCCAGCCGGCGTGTCAGCAGGCGTTGCTCCTCCTCCAGGAGCGCGGTCAGGTTCGCCTCCTGGCCACTCGAGGACCTGCCCATCACCACGACGAGGTCGGCTTCCTCGTCCTCGGAGTCTGGGGCTCGCAGGCGAACGTCCAGGGTGAAGCCCGCGCGACGCAACGCGGGGCCGAGCTGTCCGACATCGTCTTCTTCCTGATGGAGCAGGACGACGGCCGTGTGGGAGGACGGAGGGGGCGCGTTCATGCCGGGAACATTCGCACGCGGGCGCCGCTCGGCTGCGCCCTGGCTTCACCTGGAGCCGGGCCGGGGCCGGGAGATGTCGAGCAGGTGACGCGTCCTGGAAGGGAGAGCCTTTTCGGGTAAACACCCTGCGCCATGAGTGTCTGCACGCTGGTGGGATTGCTGGGCGGTCTGTTCCTCGTCGGGTGGACGGCGTTCGCGTTCCACCTCTGGCGCGGGCAGAGGGAGGCCAGCCGGCGCCACAAGGAGCAGCTCCGGCGGTGCCGCACCGAGGAGCTCGTCTCCCGCGCGTGGAACTGGGGCCCCCTGGAGCACTACGCGGACACCCCCGCCGTGAAGCAGTTCCGCTCCCTCCTCGAGCAGCGCCGCTACGAGGAGATGCTCCAGGGCTGGCGTGCCCTGTCCCTCGCCCTCTTCGCCCTGGCCGAGGACACCTCCGCGGCGGGCCCCGAGTTCTTCGACAGCGACACCCACCGCACCCTGCGGGACTACGTGGAGGTGCTCCTCGAGCGTCAACAGCGCGGGGAGTAGTCGCGTAGGGTGCGTGCGCATGGCTTCCCCGAGAACCTCGTCGCTCCGCGCCCTCGTGTGCTTGCTGTTCGTGGCGTGCGCCACCGCTCCCGTGGCGCCCTCGCCCTCGCCCGTCCACGCCACCCGGCCGTCCTGCGCGACGGGGCGCGGGTGTCTCTCGGCGTGCTCCGCCGGGGATGTCCGTGCCTGCACCCTGGCCGCGGACCGGCTGCGCTACGGCTCGGGCACCGTGCGCGACGTGCCCCGTGCCCAGCGGCTCTACCGTCAGGCCTGCGAGGCCCACGATGGGCTCGGCTGTGCCGGGCTGGGCTGGGTCTCCCAGGGGGCCGCTTCCGAGGAGGCCTTCCGCCGTGCGCGCCCGCTGCTCGAGGCCGCCTGTGCGCTCGATGACGCCGAGGCCTGTGTCTCCGGGGGGCTCCTGCGCCTGGAGGGCCGGGGTGGGCCGGTGGAGGCCGCCGAGGGCGAGGCCCGGGTCCGGCGGGGGCTGGAGCTGCTCACCGCCGCCTGCCAGTCGGGCCTGGGCGCCGCGTGTGTCCGGGCCGCCACCCTGTTCGAGGCGGGGCCCGTGCCGGTGCGAGATGACTCGCGCGCGCTCGTGTACCTGCGGCGGGCCTGTGACGCGGGCGTGCCCGGGGGTTGCTCCGCGCTCGCGCTGCGGTACCTCACGGGGCGCGGCGTGGACCTGGACAGGGCCCGGGCGCTCGCCCTCTACGAGCAGGTGGGCGAGCACTACCGCGCCGCGTGCGAGGCCGGTGAGCCCTTGGCCTGTGTCGAGCTCGGGCAGGCCCACGAGCTGGGGCAGGGCGTCCCGAAGGAGCCGGCGCGTGCGCTCGCGTACCAGGAGAAGGCCTGTGCGCTGGGCGAGCCCGCCGCGTGTCTGCGTGCCGCCGAGCGGCTGCGTCAGGGCGCCGAGGGGGTGGCTCCGGATGCGGCGCGGGCCTCCGCGCTGGAGTCCCAGGCGGAAGGGCTGCTCGACGAGAGCTGCCGCGCGGGCAGTGGCGTGGACTGCCTCACGCTGGCCGACAGGGTTGCTCCCGAGAAGGCACGGGCCCTGCGGGAGCGGGCGTGTGCCCTCGGGCAGACGCGGGCGTGCGAGGCGCCGCGCTGAGGAGGCCCGGGGCTCACGGGGGATGTGAGCCCTCGGGCCCAGCTCACAGGCTGTCGAGGAACGCCTGGAGCTGCTGCTTCTCGTGGGCGGACAGCCCCATGTACGCGTCGCGCGACCACTGGCCCTCGCCCCCGTGCAGGAGGATGGAGTCCTGCACGGTGTTCGCCGAGCCGTCGTGCAGGTAGCGCGTCTTGTGCCGCAGGCCCCACAGCGGCGTCGTGCGCCACATGCGTCCCGAGGCCCGTCCCATCGGCCGCACGTCCTCCAGCCCCGGGCCCATGTCGTGGAGGAGCAGGTCGCTGTAGGGCCGCAGCAGCTTGCTGCTCAGCGCCGCCACCCGGTGCACCGTCCCGTCCGGCCACGGCGCGTGGTAGTCCTTCACCGTCCGCAGCGTCTGCCGGTGGCAGTCATCGCAGCCCGCCTTGGTGAAGACCTCCTCGCCCTTCACCGTGTCGGAGGTGAGGGGCCCGCGCTCCGGCGCCGCCAGGAAGGCCTGGAAGTAGTAGAGCGGCAGCGTCATCTGGCTGTTCACGTCATTGGGCTGGTGGGGCAGGCGGCACTCGGGGGGAGGCTGCGCTCCGTTCGGCGTGTTCTCCCGAGGGAAGAAGGGCGTGGTGACTCCCAGCTCGATGTTGAAGGGCTCGTTGGTGAACTGGAACAGCGTGGGCGTCTGCGCCTTCCAGCCGAAGCGGCCCACGCGCGCCGCGCCGATGGGCTGCGTGCGCCCGCCGTCCAGGTTGAAGGCGCGCAGCTTCCCGAGGCCCTCCAGCTCCACGCCCCAGTTGGCCACGCCGTACACGCCCGGCGCCTTCCACGGCCGCGCGCCCTCCCACGCGCGGATGTCCGCGTCGCTCACCGCGTCCAGCAACCCGAAGCCGAACACCGGCGGCGTGTGCCGGGGGCTCGTGCCCACCCCAGGCTTGCTCAGCGGAATCACGTCCGGATCGAGCGGGCACGCCGAGCCCCCCGGAAGCTGCTTGATGGAGCGCTTCTGCTCCACCGGGCCGCCGAGCTCGAAGGCCTGGAAGAACTGGTCCCCGTTGCGGAGGGTGTAGTGGATGACGTTGTCGACCCCGGTCGGATCTCCTCCACCCGTCACCGGCGAGATGTGGCACGTGACGCAGGCCTGCTCGCGGAACAGGGGCCCCAGGCCCTCGGCCGGGGTGAAGTCGTGCTCGAAGAGGGCCTTGCCCTCCTGGAACTTCAGCCGCTCCTCCGAGCTCAGTCCCGGCAGGGGAGCGCCCGCGGGAGCGGTGACGTGGGCCGCGCCGGGCAGGGCCTCGATCGGGACCACCTCGGGGGGGAGCACCTGGGCGAGGGCGGGGGTGGCCGCGAGCAGGGCGGTGGACAGCAGCGTGCGCACGGGAGCGGAACGCGAGGCAATGAGGGTCTTCATGGGGGAGTCCTCGCTCACGGGGTGGCGCAGCGGTTGTAGTAGGCCGCGGTGTAGGCCGGATGGATGCGCGTGGCGCACGTCGTCTTGCGCGACAGGGTGCCGTTGAAGGGGTTGCTCTCGTAGCCCTTGGGCCGCGAGTTCGGGTACGCGCCGCTCCAGCCGATCATCGGGTTGTCGCGGCTCAGCAGGTAGGAGGGCTTGGGGTCCGGCTCCAGGCTGGTGGCGACCACCATGCCGAAGCCGTCCCAGATGCTCTGCAGCACCTGGTCGAAGTTCATCGCCAGCGACACCGGCAGCCCGCCGTCCGTGTAGTAGGGCCCGTACTCGTCCGGCTTGCACAGGCTGTAGGGCGTGTAGGAGAAGTAGACGCCGCCCTTGCCCTGCTCATCGAGCATCTGGTCGTAGCGGAAGACGAAGCGCGCGCGTCCCTTGCCCTCCGGCGTGCCCTCGAAGAGGGGCGTGCTCGTCATGTGCATGGTGGCGATGGCCACGGGGATGCTGTTGGGGGGTGGCCCGCCGGGCAGGTCATGCTCGCTGCCGAGCAGCCGCAGCGTGGTGGCGTCGTAATAGAAGGTGGTGTCGAAGTTGAGCATCCGCCCCACGAACCAGAACTGCCACTTGCCATGCTGGATGGAGACGGGGAACTGGTTGTAGGGCGTGGAGACGTCCACCGGGCGCGTAAAGGACATGCGGTAGGGCAGCCCGTCGAAGTCCGCCTCCAGCACCACCTCGTTGCGGCTCTTGGAGTAGGTGATGCGCGCGGTGGCCTTCGCGTCCGGCCGGCACATCTCCGGCTCCTCGAGGAGGACCTCGGTGGCGGCCGCGCCGCCGGTGACCATGGGAATCTCGAAGCTGCCCTCATCGGGCGGCGCGTAGACGTGGCGCTGCTCCACGGTGGAGAAGCCGGTGGGCGTGCGGGGCGTGAGGGGCGCGGGGGGACTGGCGAGGGCCATGCCTCCCCACAGCACTCCGAGTGCCGAGAGACTGCGGAGGGGGGGGCGACGGACGGACATCCTGGACTCCAGCGGTGGGTGGGGCGACGCGCGGAGTAGCAGGGAAGTCTGACAGCCCTCCAGGTACCGGAAGCGAGGCGGAGCCCCTCTGGTTCCGCGGGACGGCCATTGTCACGCGAGAGCCCTCGCGAGGGCCAGGGGGTAGCATCCGATGGAGGTGATGCGCCCGGGGAGACGCGGCGACGAGGCGTCCCCCTGGAGGAGGGGCGCTCTACTTCTCGACCACCTGGCTGACGCGCAGCACGGTGGCGGCGCCGGCGGGGCCCGCGTTGGGGCGCACGGCCACGGTGGCCTGCACCTTGAGGCCGGGGCCTTCGAAGGTGGCCATCTCGAGGCTCGCGCGCTTCTCGTCGCTGACGCCGAGCGCGGACAGGTCGAGCTCGTGGATGGGCATCGGGTCCTCGTTGGGCCGGTCGGGCCGGCTGGCGAGGAAGGTGGGGCAAGGGGTGGTGATGCAGCGCACGCCGCTGTTCTTCACGAAGAAGACGGCGGGCGCGTGATCGGCGGGCGTGCCGGTGGCGGCGGTGCCACCCGAGGGCATCTCACCGACAGGCCTGGCGTCGGCCGGGGGCTGGGCGGGCTTGTCGTTGGCGGGAGTGTCCATCTGTGCGGGAGGCGTGCCGCCGGACTCGGCGGTCGGGGGAGGGGTGGCGTTGCGGCTGCAACCGGCGAGCAGGCCGAGGGCCAGGGCGGCGGTGAGGAGGGGCTGACGCAGGGTCATGGTGCGGGGCTCCGGGAAGGGATGCGGCAGTCTCGCCGCCTCCCGGGGGTGATGCTACTTCCCGACGCGGGGGCTCCCCGTTCATTCATAGGCGGGGGACTCGACGCCGTCTCCCCGCGCCTCATCCAGGAGGTGCTCCTCCAGGAATTCCTCGTCGGACTCGAAGGCGAGGGCCGCCGAGTTGATGCAGAAGCGCAGCCCGGTGGGGGGAGGGCCGTCGTCGAAGACATGGCCGAGGTGGGCGCCGCAGCGGCTACACGCCACCTCGGTGCGGACCCGCAGGAAGGACGAGCGGTCCTCGTGCTGGACGAGGTGGCCTGGCACCAGGGGGGAGTGGAAGCTGGGCCAGCCGGTGCCCGAGTCGAACTTCGCCCGGGAGGAGAAGAGGGTGTTGCCACAGCCCGCGCAGCAGTAGACGCCCTCCTCGCCATGGTTCCAGAAGGCCCCGGTGAAGGGCGGCTCGGTGTCCTTCTGGCGCATGACCCGGTATTGCTCCGGGCTGAGCTGCTGTCGCCACTCGTCGTCGGTCTTGTAGACCCTGTCGTGCATGGCGTGCTCCTCCACTCTCGACCCTTCCTAGTGTGTGTGCGGGGCTCGCCAGAAGCAGCGACCGGCCGACGGGTCGGTAGGCGAAGGTGCTACCTGTATGCCTGGACCCGGAGAGACGGTCCAAGTGCCTGTCTCCTCGTGTGCTTTCCGAGTCAGCATGACCGCAGACGTCACGTTCATTGACGACCCGGGGCCCCCGGGCTACATCCGCCCGGGGTGGCCCGAGAGGCCGCCACGCTTTCCCGTACCCCTGGTTCTTCAAGGACCCCCGAGATGGAATTCCGCATCGCCGCCGATGAGCTGAAGAAGGCCCTCTATCGCGCCCAGGGCATCGTGGAGCGCAAGACGACGATGCCCATCCTCGCCAACGTGCTCGTCACGGCCACGAAGACGGGGGTGACCGTCACCGCGTTCGACTTGGAGATCGGCATCGTCTCCGAGCACCCGGCCGAGGTCCTCAAGCCCGGCGCCGTGACGCTCAGCGCCAAGTACGTCTTCGACATCGTCCAGAACCTCCCGGACGCCCAGGTCACGCTCAAGAAGCTGGCCAACAACTACGTGGAGATCTCCAGCGGCTCGGCGCACTTCAAGATCGTCGGCACCGCGCCCGAGGAGTACCCGAAGCTGCCGCGCGAGGAGAGCGCCCCCCTGGTGCAGATCACCGGCGGCACGCTCCTGGAGATGATCAAGAAGACGCAGTTCGCCATCTCCACCGACGAGACGCGCTACATCCTCAACGGCGTCTTCTTCGAGCCGCAGGCGGGGGGCAAGGTGCGCATGGTGGCCACGGACGGTCACCGGCTGTCGCTCATCGAGCGCGAGCTGCCCGGCGACTTCAAGCTCAAGAGCGGCGTCATCATCCCCCGCAAGGGCCTGCTGGAGCTCAAGCGCCTGCTGGACGAGGCGCCGGACGCGGAGTGCCACCTGGGGTTCGCGGAGAACTCGGCGCTCTTCAAGAAGACGGGCCTGACGATGGTGATGCGGCTCATCGACGGCCAGTTCCCCGAGTACCAGCGCGTCATCCCCAAGGAAGGGGAGAAGGCGGTCATGGTGCCCAAGACGCGGCTGCTCGAGGGCCTCAAGCGCATCGCGCTGCTGAGCGCGGACAAGAGCTACGCGGTGCGCATCGGCCTGGCGGAGAACCAGCTGCTCATCACCGCCAACAACCCGGACCTGGGCGAGGCCAAGGACGCGCTGGACATCGCCTACCGCGGCACCGCCATCACCATCGGCTTCAACGCCCGCTACCTGCTGGACGTGCTGGGCGTGACGGACACGGACGAGGTGGCCTTCGAGCTGGGTGACGAGCACAGCCCCGGCGTGCTGCACGCCCCGGGCGACCGCAGCTTCACGGCCGTGGTCATGCCCATGCGCGTCTGAGCCCTCCGGTTGTCTCCGTAGCGCCTGAAGTCATGTCTTCCCTCGCCTCCCGCGCCACGGGGGCCGCCGCGGCGGCCCCGAGCCCGCGCAACATGGGCCTGGACCGTGCTCGTGCCGTGGCCGTCATCGCCATGGTGATGGGCCACACGCTGGACGCGGTGCTGTCGGACGCGGCCCGCGAAGGCCCGGGCATGCTGGCGTACTGGTCCATGCGGGCCGTGACCGCGCCGCTCTTCCTCTTCGTGGCCGGCTGGGCCTTCGCGACCACCGTGCAGCGCACCGGCGCCCAGGGCCCGGGCGTGCTGCGCCGGTACGTGCCGCGCGTGGGGTTGTTGCTGGGCTGGGGCTACCTGTTGCGTTGGCCCGGGTGGGGACTGCCGGCGCTGTTCGCGGGGGAGCCGTGGGTGTGGCGGCACTTCCTCGCCTTCGATGCGCTGCATGGCGTGGCCGGGGCGCTGCTGCTCGGCGCGGGCGTGCTGGCGCTGCTGCCCGGACGGGCGGCGCGGATGGGCGCGCTGGCGGCGCTCACCCTCCTCTTTCCACTGGCGGGCCCGTGGGTGCGCGCCTCGGTGGACGGCGGTGGCTGGCCCCTGGCGCTGGAGCAGGCGCTCGCGGGGAAGACCTCCAACTTCCCGCTCTTCCCCTGGTCCGCGTACTTCTTCGCCGGAGGCTTCACCGGGCTCGGGCTGGGGCTGGTGAAGCGCGTGCCGCAGTGGCTCGTGATGATCGGCACGGGCACGGCGCTCCTCTCATTGATGGCGCTGTGGGGGGGAGATCCCCGCGTGAGCGACCCGACGCTGGTGGTGTGGCGGCTGGGGCTGCTGGGCGTGGTGGCCGGGCTGGCGATGCTGCTGCCCGCGCGGCTGGACGGGCACCTGGGTCCGGTGGGGCGTGCCTCGCTCTGGGTCTACGTCGTGCACCTGCCCATCGCCTATGGCTGGTCCACCTTCGCGGGACTGGCCAGCCGGTGGGGGCACTCGCTGGAGGTGCTGCCGGCGATTGCCACGGCGCTGTCCGTGCTGGGCGTCTCGCTGGCCCTCGCCCTGCCCGCGAAGCGGCTGTACGGGCGCTGGCGCGGCGCGTCCCCTCCCGCGCGTGGAGCCCCCTCGGTGGTGCTCTCGCCCGAGCCCTAGGCTCGCCCTGGGTTTGACTCAGCACGTCGTACGAGCCGGAAATCCATACAGATTTGAAAGGTAGGCTTCTGGCGGCTGAAATTTAGCCTTGAGGGGAAGGGGCTGCTAACACGGCGCCCGTCAACGCAGTCACCCCCAGTCACCTCCAAGGAGAAGCCCAGATGAACAAGTTCCTGTTCAGCACCGCCGCCCTCGCCCTGTTCGCCATCGGTTGCCCCAGCCCCGAGGCCGTGTGCCAGTCGGGCGTGGACCAGGTCTGTGAGCGTCAGTTCGAGTGCCAGTCGGACGCGGCCAAGAACTCCGAGCAGTTCAAGGCCACCTTCGGCACCAACGTGGATGACTGTAAGACCCGGCTGTACGCCGCCAACAAGTGCTCCGAGCGCAAGGAGGACAACGACAACTGCACCGGCCCGAACGCGGGCAAGGAGTTCGACTTGAGCAAGGCCTCGGACTGCTCGAACGCGCGCGCGAAGCTCGCCTGCGACGCCTACCTCGCGCAGTTCTCGGACCCGACCAAGGCCCCGGCGGTGTGCGCCGAGGTCTGCAAGTAGTTCGTCCCGGTACCTTCGGGTGCTGACGCAAGGGGCCGGTCTCCTCTTCGGGGGGGGCCGGCCTTTTTGTCGTCCGTGATAAGCTGGCCTCAGGGAGCACGGCGTTGCCCCCTTCCCAAGAGAGGCCACGGGAGTCATGTCGCTGTATCGGATCGCCGCGCTGCTGGCCGTGGGCCTCGTCGCCCTGGGGGGCAGCGGGGCGAGAGGCGGAGCGCCTCCAGGGCGCCTCGGGTTCCGCAGCTACGGTACGGACTCGGGCATCGAGAACCCCGACACGTCCTGGATCGTGCAGGACGGGGAAGGGTTCGTCTGGACCGTCGCCATGGACGCGCTGTACCGCTTCGACGGCAAGCGCTTCGAGCGCTTCGGGCTGGAGTCCGGCCTGCCCTCGGTGGTGGTGAACGATGTCACGCTCGACGCGCGGGGGCGGCTGCTCCTCGCGACCCAGGCGGGCGTGGTGCGCTGGGATGGGAGCCGCTTCGCCTCCGTGCCGATGAGTGGCGTGCCCTCGGAGGTGTGGAGCCTCCGCCTGGACGCCGAGAAGCGGATGGTGGTGGGGACCGCCCAGGGCCTGTTCGTGGAGACGGAGCCGGGGCGCTTCCTGCTGTCGCCCGGGTGGCCGGGGGGCGGGGCCAGGGCGCTCTGGGTGGATGCGTCGGGCGAGCTCCAGGTGGCCTCGGGCTCGCGCCTGCTGAGCCGGGACACGCGCGGGCAGTGGCGGAGCCAGGAGGTGCGCGAGTACCGCAACCCCATCGCCTCGCTGGTGCGGGACGGGCAGGGTCGCCTGTGGCTGAGCGGCGAGGGGTGGCTGGCCGTGCAGCCCCGGAGTGGGGGGGCCTTCGAGGATAGAACCGAGCTCGTCGAGGGCCTCCAGGCGGCGGGGCGCCGGCTGCGCGTGGGGCGGCGGGGCCAGCTCCTGGTGCCGACCTATCGCGGCCTCATCGAGGTGGATGCCGAGCGCGCGGGCCTCCTGCGGCTGGGCCTCCCGGAGCCGGCGGCGCGGATGCGGGACGTCCTGGAGGACGAGGAGGGGACGCTCTGGGTCGCCAGCCTGGGCGTGCACCGCTCGCTGGGGCGCCGGCATTGGACCATTCATGACTCCACCACCGGGCTGCCCTCGAGCGTCATCTGGGGGTTGAGCCGCGGTCCCGACGGGACGCTGTGGGTGGGCACCGACGGCGGGCTCGCGCGGAGCACGCCCGGGGGCTGGGCCATCGTTCCGGAGCTGGGGCGCTATTCGCTCAAGGCCGTGGTGGCGGACCGGGATGGCTCCGTGTGGGCCGCGGGCAACCCCGGCGGGCTGCACCACTACGAGCCCGGGAGCGGCAGGCTGCGGACGTTCGGCGTGGCGGCGGGCTACCCGGCGCACTTCACCTTCGGACTGGCCCTGGAGCCCGATGGCACCGTGTGGGCGGCGGGCTCCTCGGGCCTGCTGCGAGGCGTGCGCAAGGGAGAGGCGTGGACCTTCGAGCCGGTGCTGCCTCCCAGCTCGCGCACGGCCTTCATGAGCGTGATGCGGGACGGGGCCGGGCGGCTGTGGGCCGCGGGGGATGGGCTCTACGTGCGGGAGGGCGGCGTGTTCCAGCGCCTGGGCGTCGCCGAGGGCCTGCGGGACGACCGCGTGCGCTACCTCCTGTCGCGCCGGGATGGCCGCGTGTGCGTGAGCTACAAGGAGCCCCTGGGCCTGAGCTGCTTCTCCTACCGGGACGGGAAGCTCACCGACCTGGTCCACCTGGACCGGAGCGCGGGGCTGCACAGCGGTGTCGTCTTCCAGCTCGGCGAGGATGCGGCGGGCCGGCTCTGGGTGGGCACGGGGTCGGGGGTGGACCTCGTGGGCGATGGGGTGCTCGACCACTTCGGTGCGAGCGCGGGCGCCCCGAGTGACTCCTGCAACGGCAACTCCTTCCTGGCGGAGGCCGATGGGACCGTGTGGGTGGGCACCTCGGAAGGCCTCGGCCGCTTCGAGGGTGCGCGCTACACCGGCCCGGCCGCTCCGCCGCGCGTGGCCCTGCTGAACACCACCCTCGGTTCGCGCTCGTCCGCCCGGCCGCCCACGGAGGGCCTCGAGGCCGCCCACGACGAGGCGACGCTGGAGGTCCAGTTCGCCGACCTGGGTTTCATCGACGAGGCCCGCCTGGAGAACGAGGCGCGGCTGGTGGGGCTCGACGACTGGCACGTCGCCCATGGCCACCTGTTGCGCTACAGCGCGCTCCCGCCGGGGAGCTACCACCTGGAGGTGCGCGCACGAAACGGCCAGGGGGCGTGGGGCCCCGTGGTGGGGCTCTCCCTGGTGGTGCATCCGCCCTGGTGGACCACCTGGTGGGCGCGAGTCCTCGGCGTGCTGCTCCTGGGGGCCTCCGTGGCGGGCGTGGTGCGCTGGCGCAACCTCGCCCTGCGGCGCAGGAACGAAGAGCTGGAGCGCCTCGTGGAGGCCCGCACCACCGAGCTCGCCCGGGCCCGCGAGAAGGTCATCCAGGCCGAGAAGCTCTCCGCGATGGGGGAGCTCATGGCGCGGCTCTCGCACGAAATCAACAACCCGCTCACCGCCATCCACAACAACCTGCCCCCGGTGCGCGAGTACTTCGAGCAGCTCGCCGAGGTGCTGAAGCACTGTCGCGAGCGGCTCGCGACGCACCCCGAGGAGGCCGAGGCGCTCGAGCGGCTGTGGCGGGAGCAGGACGTCGACTTCATGCTCCAGGACGCCCCCGAGGCGCTGGAGGCCATGGGCTACGCCACCGAGCGCATCCGCTCCACGCAGGCGGACCTGCGCGCCTTCCTGCGCGGCGAGCGCCCGCAGCTGGAGCCCGAGGACCTCAACCAGGTGGTCCGCGAGTCGGTCGAGCTGGTCCGGCGCTCGCTGCCCGAGGGCATGCGGCTCACCGTCGAGTGGGGGGAGGTGCCCCGGCTCCCCTTGCACAAGGGACAGCTCGGTCAGGTGTCGCTGAACCTGCTGCGCAACGCCATCGACGCGCTCGGGGGAACGGGCGAGGTGCGGGTGAGCACGGCGGTGCGTGACGGCATGGCCGAGCTCGTGGTGGCCGATGACGGCCCGGGCATTCCGCCGGCGCTGCGGACCCGCATCTTCGAGCCCTTCTTCACCACGAAGGAGGTGGGGAAGGGGACGGGGCTGGGGCTGGCCATCTGCCGGCAGCTCATCACGGAGAACCACGGGGGCACGCTCGAGCTGGACGAGTCCGTGGCGCGCGGTGCGTGCTTCCGGGTGCGGCTGCCGCTCGCCCCGGCCGAGCGCGAGGCGGCGTGACGGCGGGAGGCCGCTGGGGCCTCCGGTTCAGGACGCCTTGGCGAGCAGCACCTCGCGCAGGAGCGTGCTCGCCGCGGGGGCCTCGGGGCCGCGCTCCAGCCAGTGCGGGACGGGCAGTCCCTTGGAGCGGAGGAAGGTGGGGTTGAAGAGCCGGCTCGCGTAGCGGTTGCCCGAGTCGCACAGCACGGTGACGATCGTGTGCCCCGGCCCCAGCTTCCGGGCGAGGCGGATGGCACCGGCGACGTTGATGGCGCTGGAGCCCCCGAGGCACAGGCCCTCGTGCTCGAGCAGGTCGAAGAGGAGGGGGAGGGCCTCGGCGTCGGGAATCTGGAAGGAGGCGTCGACGGGGGCGCCCACGAGGTTGGCGGTGATGCGGCCCTGGCCGATGCCCTCGGTGATGGAGGTGCCCTCGGACTTGAGCTCGCCCTGCGTGTACCAGTGGTGGAGCGCGGCGCCCATCGGGTCCGCCAGGCCGATGACGACGTTCGGGTTGCGCTCCTTGAGGGCCATGCCCACCCCGGCCAGCGTGCCGCCCGAGCCCACCGCGCAGATGAAGCCGTCCACGCGGCCCTCCGTCTGCGCCCAGATTTCCGGGCCCGTCGTCTCCAGGTGGGCCTGCCGGTTGGCGACGTTGTCGAACTGGTTGGCCCAGATGGCGCCGTGGGGCTCGCGGGCGTTGAGCGCCTCGGCGAGACGGCCGGAGACCTTCACGTAGTTGTTGGGCTCCTTGTAGGGGACGGCGGGGACCTCGAGCAGCTCGGCGCCCACGAGCCGCAGCATGTCCTTCTTCTCCTGGCTCTGGGTCTCCGGGATGACGATGACGGTGCGGTAGCCCAGGGCGTTGCCCACCAGCGCGAGCCCGATGCCGGTGTTGCCCGCGGTGCCCTCGACGATGACACCCCCGGGACGCAGCTGGCCACGGGAGATGGCGTCCCGGATGATGAAGAGGGCGGCCCGGTCCTTCACGGACTGACCGGGGTTGAGGAACTCGGCCTTGCCGAGGATGGTGCAGCCCGTCTGCTCGGACGCTCGCCGGAGCTTGATGAGTGGCGTGTTCCCGATGGTCGCGATGACGTCGTTCTGGATGTGCATGGGCACGGGAACCGTAACGCCCGGCCCCCCGCGCGCTCAAGGCACGCCCGGCGGTATTCTGGAGGGTGCCATGAGCCCAGTCCTTCTCACCCTCCTGATGCCGGGCCTGCTGCTGAGCACCCCGGCCCCCACGTCGTCTCCGGTTCCAGGCTTCGCGCGGCTCCCGCTGGAGGAGCGGCGCGCCGAAATCCAGGCGCTCTCGCACGAGCGGTTGGTGGAGCTGTTCGAGACGACGCCGGTCGCGGTGCTCCTGGAGGCGGGAAAGGCCGCCGCCGCCCAGATGGGCACCTATGAGTCGCGTGTGGTGAAGCGCGAGCGCGTCTCCGGCAAGCTGCTGAAGCCGCAGACGATCCACGTGACGGTCCGGCAGGAGCCTCGGGCGGTGCGGCTGGAGGTCCTGGACGGGCCCGCCAAGGGACGGCGGGCGGTCTACGACTCCACGGTGAAGAAGAACGAGCTCCGGGCCCGCGAGGGGGGCGTCCTCGGTCTCGCCGGTGCGATGTGGCTCGACATGAACAGCAAGCTCGCCCGGGGCGACACGAACCACCCCATCACCCACTTCGCCTTCACGGCGATCATCGGCGTCCTGGAGGACTGCTTCAAGAAGGGCGAGGCCCTCGGGGGATACGCTCGGAAGAACGAGGGCTTCGACGGGGAGGGGCGCTACTGCATCACCTTCACTGCCCCCGAGGGAGGGCGGAACCTCTACGCGACGCGGGCACGCATCTGCATGGATCCGGTGCTGGCCCTGCCAGTCATCATGGAGATCGACGACGCCCACGGGCCGCTGGAGCGCTTCGAGTTCAGTGACGTGAAGCCGGTGGCCCAGGCCGACTTCTCCCCGTCGTCACTCTGAGCGCTTCTCGTGGGTGAGCAGGATGCGGATGGCGGTGATCGCGCTCTCCACGTCCGGCGGCTCTCCGGTGAGGGCGTCACGGTACAGGAAGGACTCGCCAATGCGGATGATGACGTAGGCGAGCGCATCCAGGTCCATCGCCGGCCGGATGTGGCCTTTCTGGACGCCTTCCTCCAGCGCCGTGCGGACGCTCGCGGCGCAGCGCTGCTCCACCGTGCTGCTCTTCGACATCAGCACGCGCATGGCGTACTCGGCGTCCTGCTGCACGAAGCGCCGGAGCGGCTCGTTGGCCACGAGCTGATGGAGCAGGCGCTGGGTGATGTCGGCGATGCGCCGGGGCCCTTCGCCCCGCGCCTCGCCGCTGGCGGTGGCGAGCGCGGACTCGAACTGCTTGGAGATGACCTCGCCATAGAGCAGCTCGCGGGTGCCCACCCACCGGAACACCGTGGCGCGGCTGACGCCCAGCTCCTGCGCCATGCGCCCGATGTCGAAGCGCTCGCCCTTCGTCCACCAGTCCAGCGCGAGGGCGAACAGCTCCTGGGGCGTGGCTCGCGCGGGCGCTTCGAGCCTCCGGGACAGCGGCGTCTCCCGGACGCTCTGCTGCGCGCGCCGGGCCGGTCGGACCGGGCGTTCCGCGCGCCGAGGGGCGGGGCGGTCGGGTTGGCGGGAGCGTTTCTTGTCGTGGGGTTGAGCAGCATCATCTTCCGCCGCCGCCGCCGAGCCCCCGCCACCAGGAGGCGCTGGTAGAGGGTGGGCATGAGGCGCTGCAGGAGGTCGATGAACACGGCGTCGGAGCCAATGAGCTGGCGCCGCCGGTTCTTGAGGATGGCGGAGAGGATGTCGGACGCGGCGCGCTCGGGCGTGGTGGCGAAGAACTTCTCGAATTCCGCGGCCGACTTCCCGTCCACCCACCCGTGCCGTTGGGTCATCCGGGCGCTCCGGGCGATGTTGGTCTTGATGCCGCCCGGGTGGACGCAGGTGACGCCGATGGGGCTGTCCTCGACCTCCAGCTCCTGGCGCAGCGCCTCGGTGAAGCCCTTCACCGCGAACTTCGCGGCGTTGTAGGCCGCCTGCGTCGGGACGGCGATGAGACCGAAGACGCTCGAGATGTTGACGATGTGGCCCTCACCCGCCGCCTTGAGGTGCGGCAGGAAGGCCTTGGTGCCGTGCACCACGCCCCAGAAGTTGATGTTCATGAGCCACTCGAAGTCCTCGTAGCTCGTGTCTTCGATGGTGGCCCCCAGGGCGACGCCGGCGTTGTTGATGATGAGGTGGACGGCGCCCAGGTCCCTCGCCACGCTGTCGGCCCAGGCGTGCACCTCCTGGCGCTGCGCGACGTCCACGCGCGCCGTGCGCACCTCGACGCCGTGACCGCGGCAGATGGCCGCCGTCTCCGCGAGCCCCTGCTCGTTCACGTCGGACAGCGCCACGTGGCAGCCGCTCCGCGCGAGCAGCGCCGCCGTCTCGCGACCGATTCCAGAACCCGCGCCCGTGATGGCCGCGACCTTTCCCTGTACAGACTTCATGGGCTGACTCCGATCCTGCTGACTTCGTTTCCGACTCTCCTGCCGCGCTCCTGGCCCACCGATGCCGAACGGACGCGGCGGGTGATGGCGACGTACTCAGTGGGCTCGAAGTGCTCCACGCGGCGCTTGAACGAGGAGATGAACCCCGGCCACAAGGCGGAGTTGCGCCCCGAGGCGTCGAGGTACCAGCTCGCGCAACCGCCCTGGTTCCAGACCGTCCCGCTCATCCGCGAGTCGACGTACCGGACGAACTCGGCCTGGGCTTCGGGCGTCGGCTCCACCGCGGCCAGGTTCCGGCCTTCGAGGTAGCGCAGGGCCTTGAGCACGTGCTCGAGCTGGCCCTCGAGCATGAGGAGGACCGAGCTGTGCCCGAGTCCGGTGTTGGGCCCCATGAGCATGAAGAAGTTGGGGAAGCCGCTCACCGTGGTCCCGAGGTGCGCCGTCATGGTGCGGCCCCACGCCTCCGCCAGCGTGTGCCCGTGTCGTCCCCGGATGAGGCGAGCGATGGGCAGCTCCTGCACCTGGAACCCGGTGCCGAAGATGATGGCGTCGACGGCGTGCTCGGTGCCGTCCGCCGTGACGATGGAGTGCTCGCGCACCTCGCGGATCTTCTCGGTGACGAGCGCGACGTTCTCGTGGTTGAGCGAGGCGAGGTAGTCATCCGAGATGAGGACGCGCTTGCAGCCCAGGGTGTAGTTGGGCGTGAGCCTGGCGCGCAGCTCTGGATCGGGAATGGACTGCTCCAGGTGCCGCACGGCGAGCCGCTGGACGAGCTCGAGGATCCACGGGTGCATGAACCCGAGTGCCGTCAGCTCGCGGAACGCGTAGATGAGCCAGCGGGTGAGGCGATGCACGCCCGGGACGTGCGCGTACACCCACTGCATCCGTTTGCTGAGCGGGCGGTCCCCCCGGGGGATGATCCACGGGGGCGTGCGCTGGAAGATGACCAGCTTGCCGACCTCCGGTTGGATGCGAGGAACGAACTGGATGGCCGAGGCCCCGGTGCCGATGACCGCCACCTTGCGACCGGCGAGCGAGTAGCCGTGGTCCCATCGGGCCGAGTGCATCGTCTTGCCCTGGAACGTCTCGATGCCCGGCAGCTTGGGAATGGCCGGGTCGCTCAGGGCGCCCGCGGCGGAGACGAAGACCTCCGCGGTGAAGGGCCCCTCCGAGGTCTCCAGGTGCCAGTGCTGCTGGTCGTCATCCCAGCGGGCGGCGAGGACGGTGTGACCGAAGCGAACGTGCGGGCGGATGCCGAACCTGTCGGCGCAGTCGCGCAGGTAGGCGTGGATCTCCGCCTGGGGCGAGTAGGCGCGAGACCAGCCCGGATTCGGAGCGAACGAGAACGAGTAGAGGTGGGACTGCACGTCGCACGCGCAGCCCGGGTAGGAGTTGTCGCGCCACACGCCGCCGACTTCCTGGGCCCGCTCGAAGATGACGAAGTCCTCATGGCCCTCCTGCTTGAGCCGGATGGCCATCCCGAGGCCGCCGAAACCGCTCCCGGCGATGGCGACGTGAAAGTGCGGTGGGGGTCGAGGGGACAGGCGAGACTCCTGGTGGTACGGACAGCAACTATGTCGTGGCATGCGTCAAAGCGCAAACATGACGCATGGACGCTACGGCGCCTGCTCTGGGAGCGGGGGGACCCTGTCTCGGAGCGCCTCCAATCCACTCCGGCACTGTCTCGCCAGAGCCCGGAAGTCGTCGCCGAGCGCCGCGCAGTCGATGACGCGGGTCCAGAAACCGTGCGCGTGTCGGGCCGCATTCGCCCAGACATCGAGGGTCTCCGCTGTTGGAGGCTCCGGCTCGAACGGGCGATCGACGACGGTCATGCTCGACGGGGCGAACATCATCGGGAGCATGTCGTAGACGGGCGCGAGACGAAGCGCGCCTTCGCGCGTCTCCAGGAAGCTCACGTTGCCGAAGTGGCGATCCGTGTTGCCGATGAGCTGTCCGAAGACATCGAGCCACCGCAGGCGCCGCGCGTCCTCGGAGTCGATGAGCTTTCGCTCCAGGAGCTTCGGGGCGATGCGCGTCCAGGAGGCGCCACGGCCAGCGTCGCCGATGTGTTCGTTGTCCAGGGCCTCGAGCGAGATGACTCCTCGCCGGCCTCGCTCTCCGAGCCGGTCGAAGCGCTCGACCTCCAGGAACCGGTAGCCGCGCTCGTCGAACCAGTGGGCCGTGGCCGCGTCGATGCCTGCGTGGCGCACCACCTGGAGCGCGAGGCTTTCACACACGAGCAACTCCCGCCAACGGCGCGCCACCGCGCCCTCATCATCGCTCGCGAACTTGACCAGGACGTGCCGGCCTCCCGAGTACGTCAGGAACTTGGGATTTTCTCCTCCAGCGGAGGAGCCCGGCTGTTCCCGGGCGGAGCGGCGGGCGAGCTCCGGGTAGGCGGTTCGCTCGACCGGCTCCGGTGTGCTCGCGAGCCATCGGTTCAGGGACTCCTCTCCGATGATGGTGTCGCCAATGCAATCCTCGCCCCGGCGCGCCAGGGCGATGAGGCGGTGGTCGTCGTTCCAATCTCCCAGCCGTGAGGGCAGCTCCAACTCGGGGTAGCGCGAGCTGAACGTCCGGCCGATGTACCCTTGAGGGCTCATATCGGAGGCGAACGGTGGGAGCCCCTCGAACAGCGTGCCGGTGTCATCGGGAGCGCTGAACCAGAGGCGCCCTTCGTCCAGAAGGTGCAGCGTACCGGACGGCTCAAGCCTCCCTGTCTCGCTGATCCAATAGACGGGGAGGCGCGTCCCCAGGTCAGGAAGTGCACGCGTGCGCGCGTAGTGGGTGGCGCGCCCCTGCCCCATCCGGCACACGCGGTCGCCCGCGGCTTGGATCAGCCGAGACACCGTGGGCTGGGACACGCCCAGCTCATGCGCGAGGTGCTTGGCTTGTGTGACGCCCAGACGAGCGAGCGTTCCAAGCAGCTGGTCGAGCGAAGCCATGAATAGAAACCAGAATAGAAAACCAGGGTGGACTGTAGACGTAACCACCCGTAATTCAAGGTTTGTTCCGGTAGGAAGTGAAGGGACGTGAATAGAAAAAGGGCCTGAACCCCCAGGAGGATTCAGGCCCGAACCGCCCTCGAAGGGCGCTTCTAAGCGCGCGGCTGCTTCAGCTCCGCGACCTCGGCCTTGAGGAGCCAGTCGTCCTGGAAGTCCGTGGCGGCGCGGGCGATCTGCTCCAGGCGCTCGGGCTTCACGGCCTTCGACTCGCGCATGGTGCGCACCTCGCGGTAGAGCGCCGCGAGCGACGGGTGCAGGGCCGTGGCCTTCTTCGCGCGGGCCTGGGCCTCGCCCTCGCCCTCGGAGAAGGCGTTGAGCTCGCCGAACCAGCGGTCCCACGCTCCCGGATCCGCCGGGCCACCGGCCACGCTCGGCAGCCCCGTGCTCAGGAAGAGCTGCGCCACGCTGGGCAGCTCCACCGGGCGGCCGTTCAGCTCGCCGCGCAGGTTGAGCACCTCGCCCCCACCCACCGCGAAGCCTCCCAGCTTCAGGCCGCTGGCCAGCTCCACCTCAAAGGGGCCCCGCTCCGGCAGCTCGCCCGCGCCGAACGCCACCAGCGCGAGCCCCGGCCACGGCTTGCCCTCGGCCTTGCCCCCGCGCGACACCATCACCGGGCCCTCCAGGCGCACCAGCGCGGACGTGAGGCCCTCGGCCACCGGGCGGGCCCCCGGGAGGGCCTCCACCACGCGGGCGGTGATCTCCCGGCCATCGGCCAGCACCAGGTGGTTCACCGTGCGCGCGTTGATGGCCTCCTTCAGGCCGTGGTCCCCGCCGCGCTTCCAGGCCAGGGTGGACTCGAACTCGGCCAGCACCTCGAAGAGGTGCTCGAAGTCCCGCGCCACGAAGAGCTGCGGCTGCATCCGGGTGATGTCGTACTCGGTGTCCGCGCACTGGATGCTCAGCGGCAGCTTCTTCACCGCGTCGGTCAGGCAGTGCTTCGCCTCGCCGATGCTGGAGAGCAGGCCGGCTCCGTACAGGCGCGGGCTCTCCACGGTGCCGATGAGGCCGTACTCGGCCGTCCACCAGTAGAGCCGCGAGGCGCGGGTGCTCTCGCTCACGTAGCGCCGGCTCTGGTTGGCGGCCTCCAGGCGCGCCTGCGCGTGGGCCACCTCGGCCTCCGTCGCCGTGGGGTCCTCCTTCACGACGCTCAGGTTGCGGATGGCCTGGAAGACGGCCTCGTCCTCCACCGTGGCGATGGCCTTGAAGCCCACCAGCCCGCAGCGCTTGAGGTACTCGGCATAGCGCGCGTTGGCGATGATGGGCGCGTGGCCCGCGCTCTCGTGGACGATGTCCGGCGCCGGCGTGTACGCGATGTGCTCGTGAGTACGGATGTCCGCGGCGATCGCCAGCACGCCCATGGCCTGCAGCTCGGTGAACACCGCGGGCGGGATGAAGCCGCGCACGCCCACCGCCGCCCAGCCGAGCTTGGACAGCTTCTCGTTCATCTCATCCAGGCTGGGGATGCGCTCCACGCCGATGCCCGTGGCCTCCAGGCCCTCGAGGTACACCGGGTGCGCCTTGTCGCTCAGGTGGCTCCGGAGCTGGCCGAGGATGTGGCGCCAGACCGCCTGGTCTCTCGGGGTATAGGCGTCGTAGTTCTGGCTCACCACATAGCGCCGCAGATGCGCGGGCAGTCGGGCGATGGTCCGTTCGGTCGGCGTCATCGGTGCGTCTCCCTCTGCTGAGATTCTAAGGACGGAGGGCCGTGACGGAAATCCGATAAAAACCGACGTCTTATTCGTTTTTTCGTCGGCGGGCCGGGGCCAGTCTTTGACGCAGCCCGTCGAGGACGAGCCGGGCCGCTTCGGAGCCAGGGCCTCCCGCGGGCCTCATGGCCACCACCTCGACGAACTGGGGGTCCTCCTCGCGCAGGGGCCAGACGGTGAGGTCCTCGGGGAAGGAGCGCAGGGGCCGCAGGTCCGGGGCGATGGCGCAGGCGCGGTAGGCGCGCAGCAGGTCGAAGAGGTGGAGGAAGCTCTCCACGCGGGCCACCTCGCGCACCGTGACGCCATGGGTGGCGAAGCGGGCGCTGTTGGCGCCGCCGTAGGGGTCATCTCGCAGCCAGTCCACGAAGGGCTGGCCCTCCAGGTCTCGCACGTGGAGGGCGCGGCGCGCGGTGGGGTGGAGGGCCAGCTCGCTCCCGGGGCCGGCGAGCACCACGAAGGGCAGGCGCAGGAGGGACTCGGCCTCGACGTCGCGGTGGGGCGGCAGCGGGGTGAAGTCCACGGCGAGGTCGAGCTGGCGCGTCTGCACCTGGCGCACGAGCTCGAAGGCACCGCCGAAGCGGACCTCCAGCTTGATGCCGGCCTGGGACACGTCGCCCGCGATGCCCGCGAGGAGGAAGTTGGAGACGGTGGTGTTGAGGCCGAGGCGCAGGCTGGCCTCGGCGCTGGCGAGGTCGCGCAGGCGCTTGAGGTCGAGCTGGTGCAAGGGCGTCTGGGTGCCCTCGTAGAGCTTCTCGCCGCGGGCGGAGAGGTGGAGGCGGCGGCCGGGGCCGCGCTCGAGCAGGGGCTGCCCATCGGCGAGGGCCTGCTCGAGGGCGCGGATGTGCTCGCTGACGACGGAGCGGGCCACGCCGAGGTGCTCGGCGGCACCTTCCAGGCTGCCGGACTCGACGGCGGCCGCGAAGGACTCGAGCCAGACGAGGTGTCGCGGGAGCTTGCGCGGGGGCATCGGGTCCATCCTGACATTTCAGGAGGCGGGCGTGCTCGTCCTTCGCGTCATCCGCCCCAGAGGACGCTCAGCTTGAACTCGATGGCATCGAAGGGCTCGGCACGGAGCTGCGCGTCACCCGTGTACGTGGCGAGCAGCGTGTAGTTCGTGCCCGTCAGGCGGAAGACCTCCAGCGTGCGCACGTCCGGATCCACGAGCCACACGTGCTGCACTTTCTCTCGTGCATACACGGGCAGCTTGATCGCGCGGTCGTATGCCTCCGTCGAGGGGCAGACAACCT
>NZ_DASVSO010000185.1:0-22913 GCF_036388035.1 Archangium sp. | reverse complement strand
GGCTGCCGCTTCGACGCGGAGTGCATCAGCGACCAGTGCACCTCGGTGCTGTGCTCCACCTTCGATGGGCGCTGCGTGTGCAACGATGACGGGGACTGCGGCGCCTCGAACTACTGCCAGGACGAGATTCCCGCCAACCCGGGCGACAACGACTGCGTGCCGAAGAAGGCGAACTGGGTCTCGTGCAGTCGGGATGGCCAGTGCCAGTCCGGGGCGTGCGGCGGCTGCGCTGACCTGACGGGCTGGTGCTACACCCCGCGCTCGAAGGCCTACGGGCAGAGCTGCAAGGCGGACACCGAGTGCACGACGGACCGGTGCAGCGCGGACTGCTACGTCAACCCCACGGGCACCTGCTTGTGCGACAGCGACTCGCACTGCGCCAGCACCCAGTACTGCGGTTGGGGCACCAACTCGGGCAACTGCCAGAACAAGAAGTCCCGCGGCGCGGTGTGCTCCAGCAACCGCGAGTGCCTGTCGAACAACTGCCGCTGGTCGTTCACCTGCGCCTGAGCGGGCCCTGAGCACGACGGTTCCCCTCCAGGAGTCGGAGGGGAACCGGGCCCGTGCGTCAGGCCCTACTCCTCGTAGATGCCGATGGCGCCGGGCACGCGCGTCTCGTCATTGCCCATGAAGGCCACGAGGACGCGGTGCCTGCCGTTGTGGGTGTCCACCTGGATGTCGGAGACGCGGCTGGCGCACAGCCGCGTGCCGAACTCGGGGCAGCCGTAGGTGCGCACCCCGCCGTTCAACCGGTAGACGATCCCGAGCCAGCGGGCGCCGGTCCAGATGCTGCCATCGGTTGGATCGGCCGCCACGGTGCCGAGCTGCTTCTCGGGAGTATTCACGTACTGGACGTCGTTGCCGTCGATGTCCATTTTCGCGAGCCCGCGGGTGAAGGAGCTCACCCAGACGGTGTCGCCGAGCACCGCCATGCCGGACACATGGTCATCCACGCGCTCGTTGGGGTGGGGCATGGTCGGCTCCTGCACGGCGTCCTTCCAGATGTCGATGCGGTTGCTGGCGTTGGCGCGGGCCTCGGTGGCCGTCTGGGCCGCCCAGAAGTTGTTGCCCGTGGTGCCGTAGCGGAAGCGCGTGGAGCGGTTGGCGCCGCCGAAGATGACGTCGCCGCTCGAGTGCACCGCCACGCCGTAGTAGGCGTCGGTGAGCAGGACGTCGCCGCCGCTCTCGCCGTGGGCGTTGAGGGCGGGGTGGGTGTGCTCCTCGATGCCGGAGCAGCGCAGCTGCCCGTTGCAGGTGGGGTTGCCCGGGAAGTCGGCATCCGCGCGGGCGAAGCCGTGGTTGGCGCCGAACCAGATGCTGTTGGTGCTCTCGTCGTAGGCCAGGCGCAGCACGTTGCAGAGCTTCTCGCGGCCCTCCGGCTCGTCACGCACCACGTTGGGGCCGGAGAAGATGTCGTAGTGGACGACGGAGAGCTTCCCGTCCGCGCCGAGCGTCACGCGGTCCGCGTCGCCGCTCTTGTAGCGGGCCGGGTTGCGCCGGATGCCGTCCCAGTTGTTCTCGCAGTGGTCGGCGCCCTTGCCGGGCATGCCCTCGTAGCCCACGAAGACGGTGTTGGCCGGGCCGCCCGCCACGGAGATGACCTTCAGGTACTTGTCTCCCGGAGGGGCGCTGCCGTCGGGCATGTAGCCGTAGGGGCGCAGGCCGTCCGCCATGGTGAAGCGCCGGAATTGCGTGGCGCCCGGCTCCAGGAGGAAGAGCCCGTCCTCACCGCCGGCCACCCAGACGTTGCCGCTCTTGTCCGACGACACGCCGTAGACGCGCCGGGGGCCGCCGTGCTGGGTGCCGAAGAACTTCCAGCCCGCGGGCGAGGGGAAGTTGATGGCCGCCTCCGGCGGAGGTCCCGCGTCGGGTGGCTGCGTGCCCGCGTCCGGCGACTGGGTGCCCGCGTCGGGTGGCTGCGTGCCCGCGTCCGGCACCGGCTTGCCCGCGTCCGGCACCGGCGTGCCCGCGGGGTTCCCCCCATTCCCCGGGCCCGGGTCGACGGGAATCGGAGGGGGCTTCGTCGCGCCGTCCTCGTCCCGCCGCGGCGTGTCCAGTCCGGGATTGCCCTGCTCCGACTGGTCCCGCCCCGCCTGCTTGCAACCCACCCACATCGTGCCCGTCATGACGAGCGCCGCCGCCCACCGCCATCCACCCTTCATACCCTGCCCACCATCCGAGTCCGGGTGCCGACACGGCACCCCCGCCCCTCGCTCCATCGCAAGCCGGGTGCCAGCCTGTCCCCTCTGGGGGACGGGCCCGGGCGTCGGCTCCCGGACAGCGCGTGGGTAGGCCGATGCCCACAGGCGGCAGCGTGCTGACCCCTTTACGCCCTCAACCGTGCTACTTCCGGGGCCAATGGCCGGAAACGACACACGGGGCCGCACGCCGCTCTCCCTGGTGGGGCAGGACCCCGACCTCCTCTTCTACACACGCCAGGCGACCGAGCGCGGTGGGCCCGTGCTGGTGCTGGGCTCGGCCACCGGGCGCGTGGCCTGGGCGCTGGCCGAGCACGGGCTGTCGGTGCTGGGGGTGGAGCCCTCCGAGCGGATGGTGCGGACCGCCGAGGAGCCGCGGGCCTCGGAGTCCCCCGAGGTGTCCGGCCGGGTGCGCTTCCTCCACGCGGATCCGCGCTCGCTGCGCCTCTCCGAGCGCTTCCCCGTGGTGCTCGCCCCGCAGAATGCCCTGGGGATGATGGGCTCGCCCGAGGATCTCGAGACGATGCTGGCCACGGTGCGCCACCACCTCGAGCCCGGGGGCACCTTTCTCTACGACGTCCTCAACCCGCCGCCCGAGCCCACCGCCTCCTCGCGCGACGACGAGGAGCCCGGGAGCGCGCTGGAGCCGCGCCGGCCGGTGTTCTCCTTCCACCTGCGCGAGCGCCGGCAGCCGGGCGCCCCGCTGGGCATCCGCCGCCTGCGGCTGAGGCCCTTCAGCGCCGAGGAATTGGACGCGGCCATGGCGGCCTGTGGGCTCACGCCTCGCGAGCGCTACGGGCACTTCGACGGCAAGCCGTTCGACCCCGAGGACGCGCGGCACATTGGCGTGGTGGAGGGGTAGGGAAGCGCTCGCGGGGTGTTTTGACACGAAGTGTTGGGAAGTGGGATCTTCCCGGGCCTGTTCGCCCAGGAGCCCGCCCATGCCCGCAAGCGCCGCCGTGCTGACCGCTGTTTCCCCGCGCGTGAGCGCGCAGTTGATGCAGGAGGGCTACGCCTACCTGCCCGCCGTCTTCGACACGCCCTTTCTCCGGGCGCTGGAGCGCGAGTGCGACGAGATGGCGGCGCGGCACTACCGGGTGGAGAACATCGACCGGCACGCGGCCTACCTCAGTGACAACACGCCGACGCGCACCAGCCACGCGATGATGATCAGCACCGGCCCCAGTCCGTTGCCGACGGTGTCGCACGAGGGGCTGTCGGCGGTGGATCGCTTCCTGCGCTTCCACGACGAGGTGTTGGGGGCGCTGCTGGGGGCGGAGGTGCCGGCCTCGAGCCGCTCCATGCTCAACTGGCAGACGTACCTGAGTGGCAGCAAGCCCGTCACCGAGCACTTCGATGGTGAGTACCTGGACTACCGCAAGGACGAGGACGGTGGCTTCACCCTGCACGAGGGGCTGCTGCCGCGGCTGGTGGTCATCCTGACGCTCTCCAACCAGAACGAGGGCGAGCTGCAGGGCACGGTGCTGCGGGACACGGGGACGGGGAAGGAGGCGTCTCCGCCCTCGAGGCCCGGGGACGTGCTGGTGTTCGACAACGTGCGCATGCGCCACAACGTCCCCATGCTGGAGAAGCCGAGGCGGATGGCGGGGCTGCGCAGCTTCGACTTCCGGGCGGTGCACTTCGCGCGGACCGAGGCCAGCTGCCGGCCGGGGGCGAGCTACCGGCGGATGCCCGAGGGGCTCGTCTCCGAGGACGTGGACGCCGTGGCGGTGCACCAGGAGTTCCTTCGCGAGCGCTGGCCCCGGGTGCGGGAGCTGCAGCGGGCCGAGGGCGCCCTCTTCTAGGCAAGGACGGACCATGCGGACGATTGAACGTCGGGAGCTGCTGTCCCCCGGGGCGAGGATTGGCGGCGAGTGGATTTCTGGGGAGACGCGCTTCGCGGTGAGGGATCCCAGCGATGGCTCGCTCATCGCCGAGGTCGCCGACCTGGGAGCCGAGGCGGCGCGCAACGCGGTGGGCGCGGCGGCTCGGGCGCTCGTCGGCTGGCGGCGCGCGCCAGCCACCGAGCGCGCCCGGCTGGTGGAGGCCTGGGCCCAGGCGATTGTCGGAGCGCGCGAGGACCTGGCCCGCCTCCTCACCTGGGAGCAGGGCAAGCCGCTGCGCGAGGCCCAGGGGGAGATCGACCAGTGCGCCATCTCCCTGAAGTGGTTCGCGGAGGAGTGTAAGCGGGCCCATGGCCACACCCTGCCGGTCAACAGCGGCCAGGTGCGCAACCTCACCGTGAAGCAGCCGGTGGGCGTGGTCGCGGCCATCACCCCGTGGAACTTCCCGGCCGCGGCCGTGGTGGTGAAGTGCGGTGCCGCCATCGCCGCCGGGTGCACCGTGGTGCTCAAGCCCTCGGAGCTGACGCCGCTCATCGCCCTGGCCTTGAGCCGGCTCGCCGTCGAGGCGGGCCTGCCCGCTGGCGTGTTGAATGTGGTCCCCTGCTCGAGCCCGGGGGCGGTGGGCGAGGTGTTGGCCACGGATCCGCGGATCCAGATGGTCTCGTTCACCGGCTCCATCGGGGTGGGGAAGACCCTGATGGGCAAGGCCGCGAGCACCTTGAAGAAGGTGGCGCTGGAGCTGGGCGGCAACGCGCCCTTCATCGTGTTCGAGGACGCCGACGTCGCCCAGGCCGCGGACGCCGCCGTGGGGGCGCGCTTCTACAACAGCGGGCAGATCTGCATTGGCGCCAACCGGTTCTTCGTCCAGGACGCGCTCTATGAGCGGTTCGTCGAGGAGCTCGCCGCCCGGGTGTCCCGGTTGCGGCTGGGCACGGGCCTGGAGCCGGAGACCCGGGTGGGGCCGCTCATCAACGAGCAGTCGGTGGCCAAGGTGGCCTCCCTGGTGGACGAGGCCGTGGCCCAGGGTGCTCGGGCGGTGACGGGCGGCCGGCGGGCGGCCCGGGGCGGGCTCTTCTACGAGCCCACGGTGCTGCGGGATGTGACGCCGGCCATGAGGCTCTACCGGACGGAGATTTTCGGCCCGGTGGCGCCGGTGTACCGGTTCACCGAAGAGGACGAGGTCATCGCGCGGGCCAACGAGACGGAGGCCGGCCTGGCGGCCTATGTCTACACGGCGCGGCTGGGCCGGCTGTGGAGGCTCTCCGAGGAGCTGGAGGCCGGCATGGTGGGCGCCAACACGGCGTCCATCTGCGCGCCGGAGGTGCCCTTTGGCGGCATCAAGCAGTCGGGCCTCGGCCGCGAGGGGGGCCTGGGCTGCCTGGACGAGTTCCTGGAAGTGAAGAGCATCTGTTTTGGGTTGTGAGGGCCCCCATGAGCGAGGCACGAGCCTGTCGTGACGTCTGGCGGTTGATGAGCGAGCTGACGAAGGACGGGCGCATCGTCCGCAACTTCCATCAGGACATCCGGATGGAGGACTGGCTGGTGGAGACGGAGCTGTTCTCCCGGGAGGCGCTGGAGGCGTACACGGCGTGGAACCTGGGGCATGAGCTCCGGCCGGAGCAGCGCCGCTGGTTCTCCGAGAACCGGGGCGGGGCGCAAGGCGACTACCGGGAGGGCATGCGCGAGAAGGTCGCCAACGTGGTCGACTGCCTCACCCGGTTTCCCGCCTCGAAGCGGGCGGTCATCACCATCCCCAACACAGCGCGGCCCAAGCACGACTTCGACGGGGACGCCAAGTGCATGCGGGAGCTGCACTTCCACCGCAACGGGGACGCGCTCGATGCCACCGTGCTCTTCCGGGCCCAGGCCGCGCTCATCTTCCCCAAGAACATCCACTTCATCGGCGCGCTGATGGAGGAGGTGGGGGCGCGGCTGCCCGGCAAGCCCCGGCCCGGGCGCTTGTTCTACCTGACGTCGGTGCTGGTCGCCGACAGGCAGTGAGGCGCCGTCAGCGGTCGAAGCGGTAGCCGAGCCCCCGCACGGTGATGAAGTGGCGGGGCTGCTCGGGGTCCACCTCGAGCTTGAGCCGCAGCTGGCGCATGAAGTTGTCCACCGTGCGCGCGCTGCCCACGTAGTCGTAGCCCCAGGCGGCGCTCAGCAACTCCTCGCGGCTGAAGGTGCGCCCCGGGTGGGCGAGGAAGTGGGCCAGCAGCTTGAACTCCTGGGCGGTGAGCTCCACGGGCTGCCCGGCCCGGGTCACCGTCTTGGCGGCGGGGTCCAACAGCACGTCCGCGAAGGACAGGGGCGCGGGCTGCCCCGCGGTGGGGAAGCGCCGGCGCAGCACGGCCTTGATGCGCGCGAGCAGCTCCTGCAGCCCGAAGGGCTTCACCACGTAGTCGTCCGCGCCCAGGTTGAGGCCGAGAATCTTGTCCGGCTCGGCCCCCTTGGCGCTGAGCACCACCACGGGGGTGTCCCGGCCGCGCTGGCGCAGCTCCTTGAGCACCTCGTAGCCGTTGAGCTCGGGCAGCATCAGGTCCAACACCACGAGGTCCGGCGCCTCGTCGAGCGCGCGCGCCAGCCCCTGCCGGCCGTCCTGGGCCTGGAGGATCTCGTAGCCCTCGAAGCGCAGGTTCATGGACAGGCCGGTGAGGATGGCCAGGTCATCCTCCACCACCAGGATGCGCAGGGGCTTGTCGTCGCTCATGCCTTGGCCACCGGAATCTGGAGGGTGAAGCGGCTGCCCTTGCCCAGCTCGCTCTTGAGGAGGATGCGTCCGCCATGAGCCTCCACCAGGCGCTTGGTGATGGCCAGTCCCAACCCGCTGCCCTCCGTCTTGCGGGTGAGCAGATTGTCCACCCGGTAGAAGCGCTCGAAGATGCGTTTGCGATCCCTCGGCGCGATGCCCATCCCGTGGTCCTCCACCGAGAAGTTGACCCATTTGCCCTCGGCCTGGACGCTCAGGGCGATGCGCTTGTCCTCGCCGCTGTACTTGTAGGCGTTCTGCAGCAGGTTGAGCAGGGCCCCGGCGATGGCGTCCCGGTCCACCTGGACGGGGGGCAGGTGCTCGGGGACGTCCACGGTGAGCTGCATGTCCCCCTCCAGCCGCTGGGCCCGGAAGGCGCTGACGGCGGACTCCACCAGCACCGACACCGGCTGGAGCTCCCGGTGGTACTCCTTGCGCCCGCTCTCGATGCGCGACCAGTCCAGCACCCGCTCGATGAGGGTGCTCAGCCGCTCCGTCTCCTGGGTGAGCATCTGCAGCACCTGTTGCGTCTGGGCGGGGTCCTTCACCCGGCCCAGGGCGAGCGTCTCGATGAACATGCGGATGGAGGTGACGGGGGTGCGCAGCTCATGGCTCACCAGCGAGACGAAGTCCGTCTTCATGCGCGACAGCTTGGCCTCGCGGTACAGCACGCGGCCGGTGTACGCCACGCCGAAGGTGAGGGTGAGGTAGAAGAGGGCGAGCAGCACGACGTACACCACGCGGTTGCGGGTGGAGGCCCGGGCGATGGGGTCCTCGCCGGTGGCCAGCACGCCGAGCCGGAAGTCCTGGAGTGGTGGGTTGAGCACCCGCTCGGCGAGCACCTGGGGCCCGAGCGCGTTGGCCCGCGCCTGCGCCACCTCCAGGGCCAGTTTTCCCATCAGCCCCTCGCCCGTCGCCTCCTGGCGGGGGAGGAGGGCGAAGCGCACCGGCTCGCTGGAGGACACCCAGCCCTCGGTGCGCTCGGCGAGCAGCGCCTCCACGGCTTCCTGGGACAGGCGCACCCCGTGCACCTCGCTGCCGTGGCGCTCGGCGGCGAGGAGCGCGGCGCGCCCGCCCACCATGAGGGAGAAGACGGAGGTGCCGAAGGGGAAGTCCTCGGCCGAGGAGCCCACGGCATTCAGGGCGGTGGCGAGCTCCGCGTCGCTCGTGTCCACCTGCTTGCCCTGGAGGTGGAAGGACGTCGTGGACAGCACGCGCCCGTCGGGAGCCAGCAGGCGCGACCTGCCCTCCACCTGGTGGAAGCGCGAGGCCCGGAGCGCCTGGGGCAGCTCCTCGGCGAGCGACTCCAGCGTGCCCTGCCAGGCGGCCTCCAGGCGCTTCTCCACCGCGGCGCGCTCGTTGATGATGGCCACCACGCCGAAGCCGGACAGCCCCGCGGAGGGCAGCACGACGAGGACGATGAGCAGCGCGAAGGTGCGCCGGAAGCTGAGGATGATGGAGGGCTGGGAGCTCGGCACGGCCCCTCTCCTTTACCCTGAAGTGGGCCCGCGCTTCAGGGCTGACCGGCGTCCGGGGGCGTGCCGGCGTGCGCCAGCCGCTCGCCGGTGGTGGCGAAGAGCGTCATGCGGGCGATGTCGAGCGCGCGCTCCTTGTCGGCGCCCAGCCAGGTGATGACGAGGCCACAGGGGGTGTCGTCGTCCCAGGTGACGACCTGGAGCATGCCCGGCACGGGCTCGCGGCGGGCGGCGGCCTTGCCCAGGGCGGGCACCTCCACGCCGCCGGCGCGCAGGGTCGGGGCCAGCAACTCCCGCACGTCCGCGCCGTCGAAGCGCTTGCGGCAGTCATAGGCGATGGAGACGGTGATGCCCTTGCGCTCCGCGGACTGGAAGGTGCACAGCGGCCCGCAGGAGGGGCAGGGCCGCTCCTCCTTGAGGGTGAAGCCGGGCAGCGACTCGCGCACCTCGGGGGGGATGAGGGCCTCGCAGGTGAGGGCGCTCGGCGGGGGCAGCACGCCCGCGTCCACGGGCCCCGCCTCCCGCGAGCGGCACGCGCCGAGCGTCAGTGCCAGCACCACTCCCGCGCCCCTGCCTGCCCTCATCCCTGGCTCCTCCTGTGCGCACCCCGCGCGAGGCCGCGGATGGTAGACCGTTCCACCCCCCGCGTGGCCACGGGAAGTGCGCCCCCTGCCCGCTGTCGGACGCTGCGCGGGCCGCTCGTCGGGAAGGCCGCCTTGTCCTCGTCCCGGGGCGGGGGGTGGACTAAGCTGCGCCTCCCTCTCTCTCTGTCCGGAGATGTCCTCCATGCGCGCCAGTGTCATCGGCTCCGGCTCTTTCGGGACCGCCCTCGCCAACGTGCTCGCGGTGAATTGCGAGCAGGTGGGCCTGTGGGGCCGGGATTCCGCCCTCGCCGACACCCTCAACACCCGCCACGAGAATCCCTCCTACCTGCCGGGCATCCCCATCTCCCAGCGCGTCCAGGCCACGACGAGCCTGAAGGAGGCGCTGGAGGGCTCGGAGATGGTGGTGCTGGCCACGCCCAGCCACGCCACGCGCGAGGTGGTGGCCAGCGCCCTGCCGCACCTGCCCCGCCACGCCCCCGTCATCACGGTGGCCAAGGGCATCGAGAACGAGACGCTCCTCACCATGACGGAGCTGCTGGAGGACTGCCTGCCGGAGGAGTTCCACCCCTACGTGGCCGTCCTCTCGGGCCCCAGCTTCGCCAAGGAGCTGGCCCAGCGCATGCCCACCGTCGTCACCATCGCCTCGCACTGGGAGAAGGTGGCCGTGCGCTGCCAGAAGGCGCTGCAGACGGACACGTTCCGCTCCTACACCTCCAATGACGTGATGGGGGTGCAGTATGGCGGGGCGCTCAAGAACGTCATCGCCATCGCCGCGGGCATCGCGGACGGGCTGGGCATGGGCCACAACGCCCGCGCGGCCATCATCACCCGGGGGCTGGCGGAGATCACGCGCCTGGCGGTGCGCAAGGGCGGCAACCCGCTCACCCTCTCCGGCCTGTCCGGCATGGGGGACCTGGTGCTCACCTGCACCGGCGAGCTGAGCCGCAACCGGCATGTGGGCATGGAGCTGGGCCGGGGCCGCTCGCTCCAGGACGTGCTCGGGGACATGAAGCAGGTGGCCGAGGGCGTGAAGACGGCCAAGAGCGCGCGGGACCTGGCGCGCAAGCTGGGCGTGGAGCTGCCCATCTGCGAGCAGGTGTACGCCATCGCCTACGAGGGCAAGAGCGCCCGGGCCGCGGTGGTGGAGTTGATGACGCGTCAGCCCAAGTCCGAGCTGACGTGAGCGCGGGCCGGGGCGGCCCTCAAGCGGAGCGGCCGCCCACGCCCTTCACGCGCCAGACGGTGTGGCGCTGGGTGGTGGTGTGCGAGATGAGCACGCCGTCCTGCTGCATCTGGTCCAGCAGCCGCACCAGCATGCCGCGCTCCAGCTCCAGCACGCTCGCCAGCTCCGGGGCCATGAGGCCCGCCGGGTGGCGGCGCAGCTCGTCGACGATGCGCCGCTTGAATTCGACCTTGGCGGCACCATCCATGTGCTGGGCCTTGGAGGCCTGGAGGATGGCGAGCGTCACCAGCCCCAGCACCAGCAGGCCGAGGGCGGGGTAGACGATGTGGCTGTTGCGCTCCAGCAGCTCGAAGTAGTCCGGGTCCACCGACGAGGCGGGCCTGTCGGGACCCGACTCGAGGCCGGGAAGGGAGAGCTGCGCGAGCAGCAGGGACAGGGAGGAGAGGGGGAGCGGCGTGAGCACGGCACCGGGACTGTAAGGGCCCCGGTGCCGGCCCGCAACCCTCTGGCTCGGGAGGGCCTACGCCACCCCGAGGTTGGGCACGTCGTCCTCCTCGGCGAGCAGCCCGAGCTCCTCCGCCGCGTCCCGCCGGGAGGAGAGCACCTCCAGGCCGTGCGAGCCGCTCTCGGCGACGACGCCGAGGTTCTGCGAGGCGCCCTCGGCGAACAGCGTGGTGTCCGCCTTGGCCAGCAGGCTGGCGAGCCCCTCGCGCTTCGCGGCGCTGATGGCCACGCCGCCGTCACTGCGCAGCAGCGACTGCACCTCCTCGGGGGAGAGCAGGTCCGCCTTGTTCCACACCATCAGGCGCGGCTTCTCCATGAGGCCCAGCGACTCGAGGATGCCCTCGACGGCCGCCACCTGCTCGTCGCGCGCCGGGTCTCCCGCGTCCACCACGTGCAGCAGGAGGTCCGCGTCGTAGAGCTCCTCGAGCGTGGCGCGGAAGGCGGCCACCAGGTCCTTGGGCAGGTCCCGGATGAAACCCACCGTGTCGGTGATGATGACCTCGCGCTCCTGGGGGAAGCGCAGCCGGCGGCTGGTGGGGTCCAACGTGGCGAACAGCTTGTTCTCCGCGAGGACGTCCGAGCCGGTGATGGCGTTGAGCAGCGTGGACTTGCCCGCGTTGGTGTAGCCCACGATGGAGATGACGGGCAGCTCGCGCCGGTTGCGCTGGGCGCGACGCACCTCGCGCTCCCGCGAGAGCGAGTCGATGCGCTTCTCCAGGTTGTTGATGCGCTCGCGCGCGCGGCGACGGTCGATCTCCAGCTTCGTCTCGCCGGGGCCGCGTCCGCCGATGCCACCGGCCAGACGGCTGAGCGAGGTGTCGCTCTGGACGAGCCGCGGCAGGCGGTACTTGAGCTGGGCCAGCTCGACCTGGAGCTTGCCCTCGGCGCTCTGCGCCCGCTGGGCGAAGATGTCGAGGATGAGCTGGGTGCGGTCGATGACCTTGAGGCTGGTGGCCTCGCTGATGTGGCGGCCCTGCGAGGGGGTGAGGTCCTTGTCGAAGATGAGGACGTCCGCCATGGCCTGCATGGAGCGCAGGTTGAGGTCCTCCAGCTTGCCGCGCCCGATGAGGTAGCGCGGGTCGGCCTCGCGGCGCATCTGGAGCACGCTGTCGATGACCTCGACGCCGGCGGTGCGCGCCAGCTCCTTGAGCTCCTCGAGGCTGGCCTCGGCCGTGGCCCGGTTGCCGTCGAGGCACACGGCCACGAGGATGGCCTTCTCCCGGCCGCTCACGGTGCGAGCGGCGGCCTTGCGGCTGAGCTCCTGCTCCAGGGCTTCCAGCGTGGACAGCACGTCCGGCTGGTCGTCATGGACGTTGGGGAGCGTGGAGACGCTCCAGAAGTCGCCGGTGCCGTTCTCGGGCACGAGGTGCGCGTAGTGCACGACGCCGGGCAGACCGCTGGAGGTGACGCCCACCGCGGCGACCATGTCCAGGCGCAGCAGCGCGAGGTCCGTCAGGTCGTCCTTGGTGAGCGGCTCGCTCTTGAGGTGGGTGTGCACCAGGCGCAGACCCCTCAGACGCACCTGGCCGGCGCGGGCACGGCCGATGTCCGGCAGCTCCAGCTTGTGGGCGTTGCCCACCACCACGTACTCGATCTCCCCCTTGCGGTTGAGGAGGACGCCGACCTGCCGGTTGGTCTCGCTCGACAGCTCGGTGAGGTGGCGGGCGAGCTCCGGCGAGATGATCTCATGCGGAGAGACGCGACGCCGGTAGGTGTTGCGCAGCCGGCTCTGCTCGCTTGCCTTGAGTCCAAGGGTGTTGCCGTAGATTTCCTTCAAAAGAGTCCTTCTCCCGCGCGGGTGGAAGGGCGTCCGCGCAACGCCGTCGGTCTGCTACCCAGAGGATAGGGGCCTTCTGCCCCGGATTCACCCCCGCGTTCGCCGAAGGGCCGACCTCGTACAACACGCGTCCGAGGTAAGACCTTCCAGGGGCCCTCCGATAGAGAGGGAGCGCCTTCCGGCTCGAAGTGATTTCCGAGGACCCGAAAGGCCGACCTCGTACAACACGCCCCCACGGCGAGTCCTTCCGACATACGTTTAGATGGTGAACCTTTCCGGACGTGATGCGGTGCGCGCCGCGCGGCGCGTGGTGGTGAAGATTGGGACCAACGCCCTGACCAACGCCACGGGGCGCTTCAACCGGGCTCACTTCGAGGCGCTGGGCGAGGACCTGCTGTGGGCGGCCCAGGGGCGGGAGCTGGTGGTGGTGTCCAGCGGCGCCATCGCGCTCGGCGTCGAGCGGCTGGGACTGCCCGCGCGACCCAAGGACATTCCCGGCAAGCAGGCCTGCGCGGCGGTGGGCCAGAGCCGTCTCATGCAGGCCTACGAGGAGGCCTTCGGCAAGGTGGACCGGCGCGTGGCCCAGGTGCTCCTCACCCACGGGGACGTGCAGGACCGGCGCCGCTACCTCAACGTGAAGCACGCGCTGGAGCGCCTCATCGCGGCCAACGTGGTGCCCGTCATCAACGAGAACGACACCGTCTCCGTGGACGAGCTGAAGTTCGGTGACAACGACACCCTCGCCGCGCTGGTGGCCGGCGTGGTGGAGGCCGACGCGCTCATCATCCTCTCCGACGTGGAGGGCCTCTTCACCGCCGACCCGCGCAAGGACCCGGACGCCCGGCTGCTCTCCCAGGTGGATGCCGTCACCCCCGAGCTGCTCGCCCTGGCCGGGGGCTCCGGCTCCCTGGTGGGCACCGGCGGCATGGCCACCAAGATTCGCGCCGCCGCGCGCGTCACCGAGCTCGGCGTCCGCTGCCTCATCACCTCGGGGGCCGTGCCCGGCCGCCTGCGCTCCGTGCTGTCGGGCGAGCCCACGGGGACCCTCTTCGAGACCCCCGGCACCCGGCGCAGCGCCCGCACGGCGTGGATCGCCCATGCGCTCAAGCCCAAGGGGCGGCTCCTCGTGGACGCGGGGGCGCGCGAGGCCATCGTCGTGGGCAAGCGCAGCCTGCTGCCCTCGGGCATCCGCGCTGTGGAGGGCGACTTCGGACGGGGAGACCCGGTGGACCTCGTGGACGAGCAGGGGCAGGCCTTCGCCCGCGGGCTCAGTGCCTACGAGGACGGGGAGCTGCGGCGCATCGCCGGGCTCAAGAGCGCCGACATCGAATCGGTGCTCGGCTACCGCTACCTGGATGAGGCCGTGCACCGCGACGACCTGGCGGTGCTGTAGCCCGGCTCAGATGGGGCGGCCGGAGCCGCGCTCGTCGGCATCCGCGGCCAGGTCCATCAGCGCGCGGAACTCCGGCGAGTCCACCTTCATGAGGAGCAGGGACACTTCCAGGTCACCCGGATAGCGGCCGAGCTGCACCTTGCGCTCCTGGCCGTGCAGCAGCGCCAGCTCCGAGTGCCCCTTCACCTCGGGCAGCATCAGGTCCAACTCCAGGTGGAACGTCTCGCCCTCGGCGGTGGGCGTGAGCACCAGCCGGTAGTCCGGCTCGCTGGCGCCCGGCTTGCGGCGCTCGGCGCGCAGGGTGCGGCCCGTCTCCCCCAGCAGCTTCGGTTGGGCCACCAACCGCCCCTCACGCCGCACCTCCAGCGCGAAGTACAGGGGCTCGGCCTTCGCTTCCCGGGGGACGGCCGCCAGGCATGCCAGTCCCACCAGCGCCAGCCCGAGCCACAGCTTCTTCATGAGGGTGGAGCGCTTCATGGTGGGTCCTCTCTAACGAGGCGTCGTGCCTCGCCGTGGGGCATACCGTCGGTTGAGCACGCTCCGGCCAAGCGTGCACGGCGGCGACCCCTAGGAATATCCCACTTACACGCCGAGCGCGAGCCCACCCCCCGTGCCCGCCCCCTCAGCGGGCCCCAGGTCGGATCCGCTCACCCATGGACACACCTGCTCGGCTGTTCAGCAAAAAGCTGTTCAGGTGCCTGCTCGCCGGGTAGATCCAGGGCACCCCGGAGCGTGAGCGGGCGTGCGCACCCGTCTCGCCTCCCCGCCTTGACCCGACCTGACGCTTTTGCGCATTGTCGAAAACTCCCGATGGACCGGACCGAACGCCTCCTCGACCTCGTAGCCCTCTTCCTGGACGCTCGGGAACCCATCTCGTGGGCGGAACTGCGCGAGCACTTCCCCCACGACTACATGGGCATTTCCGATGACGCCGCCGAGCGCAAGTTCGAGCGTGACAAGGCGGAACTGCTGGAGCTGGGCTTTCCCCTCACCTACATCCAGGGAGATGACGAGCGGCGCGACGGCTACGTCGTCGACCGCGACGCCTACTACCTGCCCGAGGTGGACCTCACCAAGGAGGAGCTGGCCGTCCTCTACGCCGCGGGCAGCGCCGCGCTCACCTCCGGGGCCTTCCCCGGCCGGGATGACCTGTCGCACGCGCTGAGGAAGATTGGCTTCTTCGCCGGCCACGCGCTGCCCACCCCGCGCGTGCGCATGGAGCTGGGCTCGGAGCAGGGCAGCCCGCAGCTCGCCGCGCACCTGGAGCAGCTCTGGGAGGCGTGCGCCGGGCACAAGTGGGTGCAGATGTCCTATGCCTCGCCCAAGCAGCCGGAGCCCACCGAGCGCAAGGTGGACCCCTACGGGCTCGTGCTGCGCCGGGGCATCTGGACGCTGGTGGGCTACTGCCACCTGCGCCAGGGCCCGCGCACCTTCCTCGTGCACCGCATCCGCTCGCTCAAGGCGAACACCGCCCGGCCGCGCACCCCGGACTTCGAGGTGCCCGAGGGCTTCGCCTTCGACGACCACGTCGCCAGCTACCCCTGGCAGCACCGCTTCCACGCGCGCCTGGATGTGCGCCTGCGCCTCACCGGCGAGCTCCTGTCGCGTGCGGCCGCCCTCTTCCCGGGTGCCAGCGCGGCCCCGGCCGAGGACGGGGAGGGCGTGCTCGTGGACTTGCCGGTGACGTTCCTGGATGGCCTGCTGCGCTTCTGCATGCAGCTGGGGCCGGCCTGCCGCGTGGAGTCTCCCGAGGAGGCCCGGACGCGGGTGAAGGAGATGGCCACGCGCATTCTCGAGAAGCACGGTGTCCCCGAGGAGGTGGCGGCATGAGCGTCCACGAGCGTCTGCGCCGCCTGCTGTTCCTCGTGCCCTTCGTGTCCTCGCGCCCTGGCATCTCGGTGGAGGAGCTGGCGCGCGCCCTCAACGTCAGCCGGGAGCACCTGCTGGAGGATCTGGACCTGCTCGCCTGCGTGGGCCGGCCCCCCTTCAACCCGGACGACTACATCGACATCTACGTGGAGAACGATCGCGTCTACGTGGACCTCGACCAGCGCCTGTCCGCGCCGCCCCGGCTCACGGTGGGCGAGGCCTCGGCCCTGGCCGCCTCGGCGGAGCTGCTGCGCCCGGCCGCCGGAGATGCCCTGCGCAGCGCGGTGGAGAAGCTCGAGCGCGTGCTGCCGCCGGGCATGCACGAGCGCTTCCGCGAGATGTACCGGAAGATCGACGCCGCGGTGGAGGCGCCCCAGGCGCTGGGGCCGCTCACCCGGGCCATTCACGAGCGGCGCGAGGTGACGTTCGACTACGCCACGCCCGGCCGGGGCGCCCCCGAGTCGCGCCGCGTGCGGCCCCACGAGCTGCTCAGCCACCGGGGCCAGTGGTACCTCCAGGCGTGGGACCTCAACCGCCAGGACGACCGGCTCTTCCGGGTGGACCGGATGGAGGGCCTGGCCGTCACCGACACCCCCTTCCAGCCCCGGGAGGGCGCTCGCGCCGAGGTGCCCAACCCGGCCCGGACGGATGCCGCCGTCCGGGTGCGCTTCACCCGGCTGGTGGCCCCCTACGTCCGGGAGCGCTTCGGCGAGGACGCTCGCCTGCTCGCGGATGGAGGCGTCGAGGTCCGGGTCGCCGGTGACAATGAGCGCTGGTTGACGCAGTGGGTGCTATCGTTCGGCGGCGAGGCCGAGGTGCTCGAGCCCGCTTCGGCCCGTGCGGCCGTGGCCCGTGCGGCGAAGGCCGCCCTAGGAGTCTGAGGTTTTCATGAGCTTCCAGCTGACGATCGCCGAGGGCAAGGAGGCCGGCAAGGAGCTGTCCTTCGAGCAGGACTCCGTCCTCATCGGGCGCGTCACCGAGTGTGACGTCGTCCTGTACGACGCGGGCATCTCCCGCCGCCACTGCCGCATCTTCTCCGAGGCGGGCGACTACTGCGTCGAGGATCTCGGCAGCTCCAACGGCACCCGCGTCAACGGCACCACCATCTCGGGCAAGCAGTCGCTGGCGGATGGGGATCAGATCTCGCTCGGCGGCGTGGTGTTCGTCTTCAAGCAGGTGGCGAGCGAGGCGGCCGAGGAGGAGCCGCCTCCGAGCGCCGACAGCACGCGCATCGTCTCGGTGGAGACGATGTCGCGCCCGCGCGGGCGCACCCAGAGCGAGGCCCTGGTGCCCGAGGGCGCCAACCCGGAGGAGCTCGAGGAGGCGCGGCTGAGCACCACCCGCCCCATCCAGGCCATGAAGCCCCGGGCGACGGCCGCCCGTCCCGGACTGCCGGCCTCGACCTCGAGTGCGCCGGCCCGGCCCGCCCGGGCGGGAGGCTCGGCCGCCATCGAGCGCGCGCCCGCCTCGGCCGCGGCGCCCCGGCGTCCCGGGACCAACGCGGTGGCGCGGCCCGTGTCGGAGGCCCCGGGGAGTGGCCTGTCCGCCGCGGAGCGCGCCCGCATCAAGCGCGAGTCCTCGGGGATCGCGGCCCAGTTCAAGCTCTTCTGGCTGGATGCGAGCCCCAAGGTGCGCAGCGGCCTCATCGGCGCGGCCGTGGTGATGGCGCTGGGCGTCATGGGCACGGTGTACTGGCTGGTGCTCAGCGGGGAGGCGAAGGTGGCGCGTGGCCCCGAGCCCGTCACCCTCACCCGCGCGCCCATCGCGGACTCCTTCGGCCTGGGGGATGACGTGACGTGGGAGCACGCGGACCAGAAGGTGTTCGAGTGGGAGTACACCGCCGCCACGCGCGCCCTGGCCATCCTGCGCTTCCAGTCGCAGGGCATCTCCGAGGGCGAGGTGCTGGTGACGATCAACGGCGTGGACGTGGGCAAGGTGGCCGCGGACACGCTGGCCAGCGGGGATCGCTTCCTGGACATCATGATTCCCTCGCAGCTGCTCAAGAAGGGCGAGACGAACCGCATCGTGTTCGACAACACGAAGAACCCGCCCGGCGAGGACACGTGGCGCATCTGGAACGTGTCGCTGGAGAAGGTGCTGCTGCCGGAGATTCCGCCCGAGCAGCTCGTGGACGAGGCGCGCAAGGCGTACTCCCGCGGCCGCAAGAACATGGAGACGGCGGAGGTGGGCGCGCGCAACCGCTACGAGGCGTGGAAGTCCTTCCGCGAGTCCTGGCTGCTGCTGGAGGCCCACCCCGAGCCCAAGCCGGACCTCTACTTCGAGTCGCGCGAGCGCGTGAAGGAGACGCAGAAGGAGCTGGATCGCGTCTGCGCTAAGCTGATGCTCGAGGTGGAGAGCTACTCCAACAAGGAGAACTGGGAGGCGGCCTCGTCCACGTTGGACCACATCCGCGAGTACTTCCCGGACGACTACGACCAGGCCTGTGCCCACATGGCCGAGGTGAAGCGCGCCAGCCTCGGGCTGTAGCGCTTCTGTCCGGCGGACAACGGCGCAACCTCCCAGGGGGATGACCCGGGGACGGGGACCGCCGGTTGCCGGATCGTCCGGCCGTTCCCACCCTTTCCCCACCATGCGTGAGCGGGAGGTGGGGATCAGCACGGAGGCGAGGGAGCGCACCGGCGAGCAACCGGTGCGGGGGGTTGGCTGCCCGCCTGCTCATGAGCCGGTGTGGAGCCCGCACGTCTCGTCGGCCTTGCTGGCCCGCTTCTACCTGCCGCGAGAGCACTCGCTGCTCCAGGGCAATCGCTGCCAGCTGCTGCGCGACGGGGTGGAGGCCTACCCGGCGATGTTGGCGGCCATTCGGGGGGCTCGCCGCTACGTCCACCTCGAGACGTACATGTTCATCACCGACGCGGTGGGGGAGCTGTTCGGCGAGGCGCTGGCGGAGGCGGCCGAGCGCGGCGTCCACGTGAAGGTGCTCTATGACGCGCTGGGCTCCTGGACGAGCCGGCGCAGCTTCTTCGAGGCCCTGCGGGCGCGCGGGGTGGACGTCCGCCCCTTCAAGCCCTTCACCAGCCTGAGCCGGGGCCTGCGGCACCTGCTGCGCAGGGACCACCGGAAGATTCTGGCGGTGGACGGAGAGGTGGCCTTCATCGGCGGGGTGAACATCTCCGCCCACTGGGCGCCCGAGGGCGAGGGCGGGGCGTGCTGGCGGGATGACGTGCTGCAGGTGGAGGGCCCGGCGGTGTACGAGCTGGAGCGCCGCTTCGTGGCCACCTGGCGCATGGCGTTCCAGGACTACTTCCGCACCTGGCGCGAGGCGCGCCGTCGACGTCGCCGGGCCGCGCGGCGGGATGGGGGAGAGGTGGGCCTGGCGGTGCTCTCCAGCCGCCGGAGCATCCACCGGGCGTACCTGCACGCCATCTCGCGAGCGCGCCGCAGCGTGCTGGTGGCCGCCGCCTACTTCATCCCGGACCGGAGGCTGGTGGCGGCGCTGCGCGAGGCCGCCCAGCGCGGGGTGGAGGTGAGCCTGCTGCTCAACGCGAAGAGCGATCACCCGTGGCTGGTGCACGCCACGCGCGCCTTCTACGAGAAGCTGCTCACCGCGGGGGTGCGCATCTTCGAGTGGCAGCGCTGCGTGCTGCACGCGAAGACGGCGGTGGTGGACGGGGTGTGGGGCACCATCGGCTCGTTCAACCTCGAGCGGCGCTCGCTGCTCTTCAACCACGAGGTGAACGCCGTCTTCATGGACCCTCGGCTGGGCCGGCTGCTGGAGGAGTCCTTCCGCGGCGACTGCGAGAGCTGCCAGGAGGTGGACCTGGAGAAGTTCCGCCGCCGGCCCTGGTGGCAGAAGCTTTGCGAGCGCGTGCTGTACGCCTTCCGCAAGGTGCTCTGAGCCGGCGCTCCCCGCCGCTCAGTTCGTGTGCGCGGCGGTGCCCGTGCGGCGGGCCTGGAGCGCGTCGCGCAGGGGCACCACCTTCGTCTGGGAGAGGTTCACCGGGGTGGAGAAGGCGTCGTCCTTCGCGTGCTCGTTCAGCTTCTTCAGGTGCGCGAGCAACCGCTCCTGCCGGGTCTTCTTTTTGGGGTGGGTGGTGGAGAGCCCGCTGTCCGGCAGCTTCGACAGGAAGGCCACGTACTCCCAGGGCGCGTAGCCCGCCGCCGCCATCAACTCCACCGCCTCCTGGTCGGCGGTGAACTCGTCCTCCTCGCGCAGGCCCTTCTCGGAGAGGTGCTGGACGAAGCCATCGGTGATCGCCTTGATGGCCTCATCGCCCAGCTTGTTGAAGTCGACGTTGGCGGTGAGCTTCTGGAAGAGGTTTCGCAAGTCGCCAGGGGGCAGCCCGAGTCCGAGCTGCTTCGCCGAGTTCAGCACGGCCTTGGCATGCTCGGCTGTCATCGAGCTCTTGCACTGACTCACGAGGAAGCGCTGATACTCGTGCAGCGCGTGCTTGTCCGTGATGTGGGCGATCTCATGCGCGAGGACGCCCGCGAGCTGGGCCTCGTTGTCCAGCCGCGCGAGCAGGCCCTCGGACAGGAAGACATAGCCGCCGGGTCCGCTCACCGCGTTGACGCCCTGGGACTGGAGCACCCCGAACGTCCAGGGGAGGCTGGGCCGGCGGGACTGGGCCGCGAGGTTCTTGCCAATCTTGTTGAGCTGCTCGTGCACGGCGTGGGCGTCCAGCCCCTGGATGAGCCCACCGCCCTGGCTCACCCAGTTGACGCCCACCGCGCCGCCGAAGGCGTACTCTTCCTCGACGGTGATGGAGCGGGCCTCCAGCGCCTTGCACTCCTTGCCAATCTCGGCGGCGCGGTCGCTGGCTTCCTTCTGGTCCGTCACGAGCTGCTTCATCATCGGACTCCCGGAGGTGCGCGCGTACTCCTCGACGGCGGCACAACTCGAGAGGCCCCCCACCATCAGACATGCGACGAGGGGAGTCACCTGGCGCCGGTTCATCACTTGCCTCCCTTCTTCGCCACCTGGGCGTGGCCCACCACCTCGGGCAGCCCGCCCGCTCGGGCGTACTCGGTCACCTGCACGTCGTCCACGCGGGCGGCGAGCTTCTCGAGCGCGATGAGCTGCTGGACGCTCTGGGGCTTGGGCAGCGACTTGCCATACTGGATGGCTCCAGGCCCCAGGGCCTTCACGGCCGCGCCCGAGGAGGCGAAGGCCTCCGGCGACAGCGGCTTGCCCGGGCTCTTGCTCGTCACCTCCATGGAGGGCGGAGAGACGCCGAGGTTGGCCTGGTAGATGAAGCCCTCGACGGTGCCCTTCTTGTCCACGGCCACCTTCACCTTGCACCAGGGCGAGCCGGCGACGCGGCCGTCGTAGGTGACGTCCTTGCCCGGTTGCAGCACCACGAGCGTGTCCGCGGTGGGGCTGCTCGAGGCCTTCAGGTGGGTGTGCTTCGCCTTGACGTACAGCGTGCCCCCGGCCTTCACGGCCAGGGCCGTGCCTCCGGACAGGGTGCACACCAGCGCCAGCAGCGCGGGAAATCTCGGACGGCTCACGGTCACTTCTCCAGGCTCACCACCCCATCGAAGGGGAGGGGTGGGGGATTCAATGCGTAACGCTCGCAGCGCGCAAGCAGCGCCCGGCTGGGGCCATCCTCCGGATCCACCGTGAGCGCCTCCCGAAGCCCCTGGGCCGCCTCCTCGAAGCGGGCCTCGCGGTAGAGCGCGAGCGCCCGGTGGTAGCGCTCCACGGTGGCGCGCTTCGCCTCGGGCAGCTCTCCGGCGCGGGCCAGCAGCTCGTACACCGTCACCGCCTCGGCCTTGCCCGCCACCCGCACCCGGTCCAGCTCCCGCACCTCAATCCGCTCGCGCGCCAGCGCATGGGTATGCGGGCCGATCATGATGACGGTGTCGTAGGCCTTGTTGGCGCCCTCCAGCCGGGCGGCCAGGTTCATGCCGTCGCCGATGGCGGTGTAGTCGAGCAGGTGCTCGCTGCCGAAGTTGCCCACGAACATCTCCGCCGAGTTGAGGCCGATGCGGGTGTAGACGTCCGGCAGGCCCTCCTTCTGGAGCTCGGCGCGCAGCGCGTCTACCTCGGCGCGCACGGCGAGCGCCGCGTGGCAGGCGCGCACCGCGTGGTCCTTCATGTCCATGGGCGCGCCGAAGAGGCACACCACCGCGTCGCCGATGTACTTGTCCAGGCAGGCCCCGTGCGCCATCAGCACCGAGCTGACCCGGGTGAGGTAGCGGTTGAGCAGGGCCACCAGCGCCTTCGGGTCGTCCTTGAAGCGCTCGCTGAAGGTGGAGAAGCCGCGGATGTCGGAGAAGAAGGCGGTGATTTCGCGCGTCTCCCCCTCCAGCGAGGGCAGCTTCTGCTGCTCCACCAGCTCATCCACCAGCGTCTTGTCGAGGAAGCGGTTGAAGGCCTCGCGCAGCCGCTCGCGCTCGCGGTTGGCGAACATGTGGTTGAAGGCCACCGCCGAGAGGGTGGCGAACTCGCCCGCGTAGGTGGGCATGGCGCTCAACACGTGCACCTGGCCGTGCTCGAGGAACAGGCCGGTGACGAGGAAGAAGCCGAAGTAGAGCAGCAGCGGCCAGGCCAGCTCCAACAGCGGCGAGCGGGTGAGGGTGATGAGCGTCACGGAGAGGAGCGCCACGAAGAGGGTGAGCAGGAGCGACACCCAGAAGGGCGCGTCGGTGATGAAGCCGCCGGACAGGAGCGCCTCCAGCATCACCGCGTGCTTGACGAGGCCGGGGGCGTCACTCTGGAAGGGCGTGGCCTTCACGTCGCTGGTGCCCACCGCCAGGCCGCCCACCAGCACCACCTTGCCGCGGAAGGTGCCCTCGGGGAGGACGGGGGCGTAGGGCGTGCCCTTCGTCCGGTGCTCCTGGCGGCGCGCCCAGTCCTCCAGCACCGCGTACACGCTGAGCGCCTCGAAGCGCTCCTTCCACGTGCCGCCGAAGTCCAGCTCGGCGCTGCCGTCCGGGTTGATGGGCAGCTCGCGGGCGCCGAGCTTCAGCCTGCCGGGCGCCAACTCGATGCGCTCGGCGCCGAGGATGTCCGCCGCCGCGGCCAGGGAGAGCGTGGCATAGGTGTTGGCGCCGTCCGAGTACGCGAAGCGGGTGCGGCGCAGGCGTCCGTCCTCGTCCTCCTCCTGCATGACGAGCCCGAAGCCCGGCGCGGTGCGCACCAGGTCCGGCAGGGGCGGCACCGGGTGGCGCATGAGCCGTGCCTCCTCGCTCGAGCGCTGCTCCAGCGAGGGCAGGACGAGGCCCGGGTGGTGCACGGGGAGGGCGAGCGCCTGGGCCACCTCCTCCGGCTTCAGGGGGGCGGGCCCCTCCGTCTCGACGAAGTCGTCCTCGAGCGCGCCACCCGCGGGCACGGCCTCGACGAAGTCCTCCTCGGAGGC
>NZ_DASVSO010000184.1:0-6833 GCF_036388035.1 Archangium sp. | reverse complement strand
CCAACGTGAGAACAGGATGTCGCGCGAGCGGGAGCGTCCCTCCCGGTCGGGGGACCCGGCCGTGGACAATGAGGAGGAGGGGCTGCCGATGACCTTCTATGAGCGGCTGGAGGCCGCCTCCCTCGAGGAGAAGCTGGTGCTGGCGCGCGAGGCCGCCAGTCACCCGCGCTTCGACGAGGAGGATCTCTTCGAGGTGGGCAACCGGCTCGAGGAGGCACTCGACACCGCCGGGCGGTACGCGGAGTTCGAGGGCGTGCTCGAGGCGTGGAAGGAGCTCGCGCCGCGCGCGTACGACGTCGAGCCGGCGGTGCGCACCTGGCGCGTGGAGCTGGCCCTCCGGCTGCCGGGCCGGGACGTGGCGGGCGCGCTCACCACGCTCGCGCGGGACACGGGAGATGCGGACCTGCTGCTGCGCCTGTCCGAGTGGTGTCTCTACCGCGGCCGGGTCGATGAGGCCTGGGCCGGGCTGCTGGAGGGCTGGTCCCAGGTGCGCGAGGACGAGACGCTCGCCGAGTGGACGCGGGTGGACTACGTGTCGCGCGCCACGCTGACGTGCATGGATGCCGCGCTGCGCGCCGAGCCGGGCCTGCCCCCGGAGCGGTTGAACGAGCGGCTCTCGGTCTTCGCCCGAGCGGCGCCACACTGGGCCGAGAAGGCCCTGCTGTTGCGCACCGGCCGTCAGCCGTGGAAGCACCCTCCCGGGCCCCTGCTGCAAATCCCCCCGGGGGACATGTTCGACGAGCAGCGGGCGCTGGTGATGGCCCTCGAGCCGGAGCTGCGGCTGCGTCAGGGCTGGCCCTGGGGGCGTACGCAGCTCATCTACCCGGAGCTCTACCACCTGATGCCCGGGCCGCTCGGGCACGGCGGCCGGGTGCTGACGCCCCGGGACATGCTGCTGCCCGACCCCAAGGACGTGGAGCACTGGGTGGTGAGCTTCCCCGAGGACCGGGGCCTGCACCCGCATGTGCATGCCGCCACCGCGCTGGCGCTCCGTCCCTGGGGCGAGTTCCTGCACGGGCTCGGGCTGGTGGACGACGCGGAGCTGGCGGAGTGGTGGGAGCGCGTGTGGCAGCACCTGGCGCCCCTGCCCGAGCAACTCACGGTGGCGCATGATCCACTGCTCGTGGAGGAAGCCCACCGCTACCTGCGAGGGGGGTGGCCCCATGGGTAAGCACGACGTGCGGACGTTGGTGCGCCAGTTGTTGGAGTACGCGCAGGAGGAGCTGGCCGCGGAGCTGCGCTCGGACATCCTCGCGCGGGGCTCCGAGGCGGTGGAGCCGCTGCTGGAGCTGGTGCGCGAGGGAGAGGAGCTGGTGGCCGTGCATGCGGTGGAGCTGCTCACGGAGTTGAAGGCACCCGAGGCCCTCGCGACCCTGGTGGAGCGGCTGCGGCTCACCGAGCCCGGGGAGATGCTCCATGACGCGCTCCTCTTCGGACTCGAGGAGTGGGGGGCCGAGGTGGCGCCGGTCGCGTTGGAGGTCCTCACGCGCACCCAGGACGCGGATCAGCGCCTGGGGGTGCTCTCCGTGCTGGCCCGCTCCGGCAGCAGGGACGAGCGCGTCCTCCCGGCGCTCCTCGCGCAGCTCCAGGAGGCGCCCGTGCAGGGCGCGTTGAACCTGGCGCGCTATGGGGACCCGCGGGCCATCGAGCCCTTGAAGCAGGCCCTCGAGGCCTACCCCTTCGAGGAGGAGGCGGAGGATCTGTTCGCCAATCAGGCCGTCGTCGAGATGGACCTCGCCATCGAGGACCTCGGGGGCTCGCTCGAAGGCGCTCAGCGGGGAAAGGCCGAGCGGGCGAGGAACTGCCTGCTCCGGCTCGGCGCGCTGTTCCGGGTGCTGCTCGATGATCTGCACGCGCGGCCCGCGGTGCGAGAGGCGCCCGCGGACCGCAACGCCCCCTGCTGGTGTGGCAGCGGGCAGAAGTACCTGCGCTGCCACCTGGGCCGGGACGGCGGCCGGTAGCGCGGGGAGCCCTGGCGCCTGGCTCGGGCCGGGGCTCCGCGGGGACGGCGAAAGCGTGGGCGCTCCCAGCGGGCGCTGCCCGGTAGCGCACGGGGAGCGGACGAGCCGGTTGCGGGCGGCACCGGGACGGAGGAGGGTGGGCCCACGCGGGAGGCATGCACGGCGATGAGTGATGAGCGGAGCTGGAGGCTGGCGGAGGGGGGCAGCACGCTGGGGCTGGAGGGCGCGGAGGGCGGCACCATCGTCCGGGACGAGGAGCACCCGGCGGGGTTGCGGCTCACGCTGGAGGAGGATGCGTCGCGCTCCTTCCATGCGCTGACGTGCACGGTGTCGGGCTGGCTGGTGCACCGCCGCTACTTCGACAGCGACGCGAAGGCCGTGGAGGCCTGGGAGGAGATGAAGCCAGCGCTGGTGGAGCTGGTGGTGCAGCTGCCGGCGGAAGGGGCGAAGGGGATGGATCCGGCGACGCGGGCGGCGGGGGCGAAGCTGGGCGCCTTCCTCGCGCGCTTTCCCTGAGGGCCCCCGGGAACGAACACGGGGAGGCCCGAGGGCGCGAGGGCCCTGGACCTCCCGAATCCGCCGGAGGGGGTGCGCCGGCTAGTAGGTGCCGCCGATCTGCAGCAGCGCCTGATAGCGACCGTCACCAATGCCGTTGTCGGGAGCGAACTCCTGCTCGAACGGGATGTTGTAGTCCACGCGTGCGTCGGCGGTGAGCAGCTTGCCCATGTTGTAGCGCAGGCCCACGCCGGCTGGCACGTAGCCACTGGTGTCATCGACGAAGCCGAACACCGGGCCGGCGCCGCGCACGTTGTGGTTCTGGATGCCGATGCCGCCCAGCACGTAGGGCTGGAGCTTCGTCGAGGTGAGGCCGAGGGTGACCGCCGCCTGGCCGCCCTGGCGCACGATGTCCGCGCCATCCGCCACGCCACCGGGTCCGGCCGTGTCGATGTCGTTGAGGGCGCCGTTGTAGTTCAGCTCGAAGCCGAGCATCTTCCAGGGCCGGATGCCGACGGTGGCGCCGTAGGCGAAGCCTGGGTTCAGCTCGGAAGCGTTCGCACCGGTGTAGCCCTCGGTGCCGCCGCCGAGCAGGATGTAGAGGCCCTTGTCCGCGCCCTTGTCCTCGTTGGCCCGGTACATCGACCGGGTCTCATCCTGGCCGGAGCCGCCGTAGCCCGGCTGCTTCCAGTCGTCCCCGGCCAGCGCCGCGCCGCCCCACAGCGCTGCTACGCACAACCCCATCCGAATGACGGACTTCATGTTGGACTCCTTTTTGAGTGTCCGCTGGCAACGTGGGGTTGGGGACAGAGGGACTGCAACGGAGTGTGAACATGTGGCTCGTCCCCCAGGTCGCTCCCCGGAGGACGGTGAGGGCGCTTCTTGGGGTCGACGTGTCCCCAGGCGATTTGAAGTGCTCTTTCGGGCCGTGGCAGGGTCTTTTCCTCACTTTGGAGGAAATTCCATGAAAGCAGTCGCGGCCCTCACCCTCGCGGTGTCGTGTCTGGTGGCCTCGGAGGCCGAGGCGCAGTGCGCCACCTCGTGCGCCACCGTCACCCCGAAGCAGCCCGTCGTCCTCGTCCACGGGCGCAACGACAACGCGGCGCGTTGGGACGCGCTCGTCGCGAGCTGGAGCACCCGCGGGTACACGGAGGGTGTGAATCTCTTCCGGCTCGACCTGACGCGCGACTGCGGCGCGGCGGACTTCTGCTCGCCCCTGCCCGGCTACACGGGTGGCTTCGTCAATGAGAGCTATGCCCGGTGCCTCGCGTCCTTCATCGACAAGAAGGTGCCGTGCGTCAACGGCTCCTGCCCGGCGGTGGACCTGGTGGGCCACTCGCAGGGCACGGTGCTGGCGCGCTACTACACGCGCTTCCTGGCCAACCGGGTGGTGAATGACCTGGTGGTGATGGCCTCGCCGCACAACGGTATCACCAACTGCGGCCTCGTCGCCGGCTGCGCCGGGGTGAACCCGGAGGACTGCTCCGGCAGTGCCTTCTTGAAGAAGCTCAACGGGGTGGGGCCCGAGGGCGATGGCTCCAACGACGAAACGCCCGGCGCCACCTTCCTGGGGCCGGTGCACTACGCCGCCGTGGTGAGCGATGGGGACACGGTGGTGCCGCCCTGGTGCGGCGGGTACTTCCTGGTGGACCCGGCCACGCGCACGGGGGCCACCCTCGACTGCCGCCGGCCCAACTACACGGTGGACCCGGACTCCAGCTCCTGCTTCCTGCCCAAGGTGCAGCACCTGGTGGTGCCGCGCGACACCAACGCCATCCACTTCGCCTACTGCGAGGTCAACCGGGACTGAGGCCTCGGGGCCCGGAGGACCTGAGATGTCAGACCCGGATGGGAGAGTGCGTCAGGTGCGGCGTTCTCTCCCAGGGGGGTTCACCATGTTCCACGAGACCGGACAGCATTCGTTCACCGAGTCGGACAGCGCGGACCTCGACTTCCTGTGTGCACGGGGCGCGGGAGGCGCGGGGAAGGACGCTTCGCGGCCCGGGACGCACGGGCTGCCGTCCTTCGTCTCGTCGGAGCCTCCGCGCTCCGAGGGCGAGGCGCTGCTGCGGCGCATCTTCTCGCGCGGCGGGGCGTAACCCCCCGGGCAAACCCATCGTGGGACCTCCAACGAAGCTCGGTATTCGGGAGGCCACGCTCTTGCCCGGCTACTCGCTTGTTTTTCCTGGGGAATCCCGTTTCCAGGCCTGAAAGGAAGGGCTCCCGGCCGGGTAGCAGGCTATTTCACGGACTCAGTTTGATTCCGGGCTGTCGGACATGGCACATCTTGCCTGAATGCGACGAGTCGGGATGCACGGCCTGTTGGGGCTGGCCATGTCGGTGCTGGTGGGCCTGGGCGGGCCCGCGCACGCGCTCGATCCGAACCGCCGCGTCACCCAGTACAGCCAGGACGCCTGGAAGGACGAGGACGGGCTGCCGCAGAACTCCGTCTACGCGCTCGCGCAGACGCGCGACGGCTTCCTGTGGGGGGCGACGTGGGAGGGACTCGCCCGGTTCGACGGGGTGCGCTTCACCGTGCTGGACAAGCGCAACACCCCCGAGCTGCGTGACGAGCTGAGCCGCGCGCTCGTCGTGGACGCGGCGGGCACGCTGTGGGTGGGCACGGGGCGGGGCGTCCTCTCCTACCGCGAGGGGCGCTTCCAGCGCGTGGCCCCGGAGTCGGCGCTGGGCGAGGTGGAGGTGCACGCGCTCGTGCCGGTGGGCGACGGGAGCCTGTGGGTGGGGGCCGAAGAGGGGCTCTTCCTCCTGCGGGACGGGCAGGTGCGGCGCTACGGCACCGAGGAGGGGCTGCCTTCCAACAAGGTGGAGTCGCTGCTGCTGGACCACGAGGGCGTGCTGTGGGTGGGGACGACCCGCGGACTGGCGCGCCTGTCCCAGGGCCGCGTGGAGCCGGTGCGCCTGCCCGGAGGCGTGGGCGGGGTGGCGGTGCGGGCGCTGCTCGAGCGGCGGGACGAGTCGCTGTGGGTGGGCACGGACGTGGGCCTCGTCCGCTTTCAGGAGGATCGCGCTCGGCTCGTCCCCTTCCAGGAGGGGGCTCCGGGCGAGCAGGTGAACGCGCTCGCGGAGGACCGTGACGGCAACCTGTGGGTGGGCACCGAGAAGGGCCGGCTGTGGCGCGGCTCGGGGGCGGGCTTCTCCCTGCTCGGGCCGAAGCAGGGCTTCTCCGGCGGGAGCGTGAAGTCCCTGCGAGAGGATCGCGAGGGCTCCCTCTGGGTGGGCACGTTCATGGGCGGCCTCTACCGGCTGCGGGACGCGCCCTTCATCGCCTTCGGCCAGCCCGAGGGCCTCGTGGACGAGCTGGCCACGGTGGTGCTGGAGGATCATCAGGGCGCGCTGTGGATGGGCTCCTACGCGGGAGGGTTGACCCGGCTGAAGGACGGCGTGCTCACCCACTTCGGGCGGGAGGAGGGGCTCACCCAGGAGACCATCCGCGCCATCACCGAGGACCAGGACGGCACGCTGTGGGTGGGCACCCCCGGGGGCGTCTTCCACTTCGATGGCCGGGGCTTCACCCGGATGGGCCGCGAGCACGGGCTGGCGGATGACCTCGTCTTCTCCCTCTTCGTCGACTCGCGGGGCGACCTGTGGATTGGGACGCTCGGGGGCCTGTGCCGCGGGCGCGGGGGCGCCTTCACCTGCTTCGGCCCGGAGCACGGCGGCCCGGTGGACACCGTCCCCACCATCGTCGAGGACTCCGAGGGGACGCTCTGGTTCGGCTCCTTCGGGGGGCTGTACCGGCTGTCGGCGGGCGACACCTTCACGCGCTTCACCACGGCGGACGGGCTCACGGGCAACCGGGTCATCGACCTGTACGCGGACCCGCGCGGGGGCCTGTGGGTGGGGACGAGCACGGGGCTCACCCTGCTGCGGGGTGGGCGCTTCACGCGCTTCACCATCGCGCAGGGCCTGGCCGACGACGCCGTCTTCCGCATCCTCGAGGACGCGGAGGGGCACCTGTGGATGAGCTGCAACAAGGGCATCTCGCGGGTGTCCCGGCGCGAGCTGGAGGAGGTGGCCGAGGGCCAGCGCACCGCGGTGCGCGCGCTCATCTTCGACAGGCGCGACGGCCTGCGCAGCGCCGAGTGCAACGGCGCCCTGTCACCCGCGGGGTGGCGCTCGCGCGACGGGCGCCTGTGGTTCCCCACGCTCAAGGGCGTGGTGGCGGTGGACCCGAGGAACCTGGTGGTGCGCCGCCCGCTGGCCGAGCCGCGCCTGGAGGAGGTGCGGGTGCAGGGCCGGCCGGTGCGGCTCTCGGGCGGGCTGGTGCTGGAGCCGGGGCAGCGGGACGTGGAGTTCCGCTTCACCGCGCTGTCGCTGGGGGACTCCACGCGGCTGCCCCTGCGCTACCGGCTGGTG
>NZ_DASVSO010000183.1:0-9090 GCF_036388035.1 Archangium sp. | reverse complement strand
GTGGTGGGGTTGAGCCGGCCCAGGAACGCGTACACGTTGGAGTTGCTGGAGAACGTGGTCGTGTTGATGGTGGAGCCGCAGACGACGCAGGTGGACACCATGACGCCCGAGGGCCTCAGGGTGATGGTGCCCGTCTTGCCGGTGTAGCCCGGAGCCGTCGCCGTGTACTGCACCGTGCCGCTGCCCGCCAGCGCCTGGATGTAGAAGGAGGGCGTGCTGGAGCCGCCGGTGGCGAGGTTGAACGTCAGGGAGCTGGAGCCCACCGAGGTGGCGCTCGTGGAGAGCAGGGCCTTGGTCGGGTCGGCCACCGTGACGGTCACGGCGACGCCGCCCGTGGGGGCCGCGGTACCGAGCGAGACATAGGTGGACGTCTGGAGGTCCTTACCGACGGTCTCGTCGTAGACGGTGATGTTCGGCGCCGTCACCGTGGCGGTGATCTGCTGCTTGGTGCTCGGAGCCGTGAAGCCCGCGGGCTGGGTGATGGCGAGCGTGGTGGTTCCGCCGCCGATCGGATCGAAGGTCGTGGACTTCTGGTACTCCCCGGGGCTGAAGGCGACCGGGCTCGAGGTGATGACACCCACCGTGGCATTCGAGCTGGTGATGGGCACGGAGGCGCTGACACCCGGGCGCAGCGCCTGGCTGCCGAGGTTGGCGAACGTCGTCGGGTCGAGCATGGCCGTCCCGATCGTCACGCCGGTATCGGCCGACAGCGCGGTGGTGCTGAAGTTGCCGGTGGAGATGTGGAAGCCGGAGGGACGCAGGGTCACCGGGGTGGTGCCGTTGGCATAGCCGGGCGCGGTGGCGGTGAGCTGGACCGTGCCGCTGCTGTCCAGCGCGTAGATGTAGAAGGTGGGAATGGAGGAGTTACCCGCGCCCACCTGCAGGGTGATGCTGCTGGTGCCGGTGGCACCGGAGGCCGTCGCCAGCAGGACCTTGGACGGGTCGGCGCTGGTGATGGTCACCAGGAGGTTGCCGGCCGGAGCGGGCGCGGCGAGCGAGCCGTTGCTGCTCGTCACCAGGTCCTTACCCACCATGGCGCTGCTCAGACTCAGCGCGGGAGCGGGGTTGACGGTGATGCTGGCGGTGGCCTCGTTCAGACCGACGCCGGTGGCGCGCAAGGTGGTGGTGCCGACGGTGAAGCCGGTGACGACGACGTCCACCTGACTCTGGCCGGCGGGGAAGGTGACGGTGGCGGGCACGGTGGCGCGCGCGGCATTGTCCGTGCGCAGGTTCACCGTGACGCCGCCCGCGGGGGCCGGAGCGGAGAGGCTCAGCACGAGCGTGTTGGTGTTGTTCACGAGCACCGAGATGCTGGTGGGCGAGAGGTTCATGCTCAGCCGCACGTCCACCGCGCGCGTGTCCGGGGCATAGCCGGTGCCCGTGGCGGTGAGGGTGGCCGAGCCCAGGGTGAGGCCCGTCACGGTGGGCTGGGTGCTCGGAGTGGTGGCCCCCGCGGGGATGACGACGCTGGGCGTCACGGACACCACGCCCGGCGCGCTGCTGGTGAGCTGCACGGTGAGGCCACCGGCCGGCGCGGGCGTGGAGAGGCTGACGGGGAAGGTGAGCGTCTGGTCCGGCGCCACCACGGTGTTACCGGGGATGCTGATGATGGAGCTGGCGGTGACGGAGACGTTGACGGTGGCGTTGTTGTAGCCGATGGCCTGGGCGCTGAAGGTGGCCTGCCCCTCGGCGAGGCCCGTCACGGTGAAGGTGGCGGTGGCCTGGCCGGCGGCGAAGGTGATGCTGGCCGGGGAGATGGTGGCCACGTTGTTGGCGTTGGTGGACAGGTTCACCGTGACGCCCGCGGCCGGGGCCGGGTGGTTGAGGGTGAGCGTGCCCGTGAGGTCGCGGTTGACGCCCACGAGGGACGAGGGCAGCGCCAGCGCCATGTGGCGGTTGCTCACGTGCACCCAGCTGGTGCCATCGAAGAAGTCCGGGGCGAAGGCGGTGATGGTGGCCGAGCCGGACTGGGTGCCGGAGGTGGCGGTGAAGGTGGCGGTACGGGTGCCGGCCGGAACGAAGACGGAGGCGGGCACGGAGGCGACCGTCGAGTTGTTCGACGCCAGGTTCACCGTCTGTCCACCGGGCAGCGCGGGGCTGCCGAGGGTGACCGTCAGGGTGCCCGAGTCGCTGGTGAGCAGGCTGCGGGAGGTGACGGAGAGGGTGTTGCGGAACACCGAGTTGACGGTGAGGGTGTCGGGAGCGGAGTCCTCCACGCCGTTGTTGACGACGAGCGAGAGGACGTAGTCGCCGCCGAGGTCGGCGTCGAACGTCGGGGTGGACGTGGTGGCCTGCGCCAGCGTCGCGTTGCTGCCGGCGGGCTTGGAGACGAGCGTCCAGCTGTAGGTGAGCGAGCGGTTCTGCGGATCGCTGGAGCCCGTGCCGTTGAGCTGCACGGTGTCGCCGTTGAAGACGTGCTGGTCGGGGCCAGCCTCGGCGATGGGGGCGTCGGAGCTCGTCAGCTCGGCCATGACGCGGCCGGTGAAGGTGAAGCTCTTGCGGCCGGAGCCCTTGGCGAGGTTGAAGCCCCAGCGCGCGGTGTTGCTGCCGCCCTTGGCCTCGAGGTCACCGTAGGAGAAGAGGCCGTAGCGGTTCTGGAGCCCGGCGGGGACGGTGGTGCTGCTGTTGTAGGCCTCGAAGCCGGACTCGGGCGCCATGGCGTCGAGCTCGACCCAGACGTTGCGCAGCGGCACGGCGTAGAAGGAGCGGATGGCCACCTCGCCGCAGAAGCGGTCGGAGGCGCCGCACTCCGCGCCGTCCTTGCTGGTGCGGGTGGTGACGAGCTCCACGGAGTTGACGGGGCCACTGCCGGCCTTGCCGTCCTGGACGACGACGACGTCCCGCAGCGTCCTGGAGTCCTTGCCACCCCAGCGCGCCATGTCCTTGGGCGGGGCGAGGGACTCGAAGGTGAGGGTGCCGTGCTCGACGTCCACGGTGCCGCGGAAGTGCGCCAGGGGCGCCTCGTCGCGCAGGGACTTTCGCACGAGGCCCGTCTCCATGGGCCCGTTGGCGTACGGGACGGCCGCATTCTCGGTGCACGCCGTCAGGGCGCACACCAACACCATCAACCCCCGCAGCAGCAGCCCGCGCGGTTGGATGACTTGTTCGCTTCTCATTTTGGGTTCCCCCCTCGGTGATTCAGGTTGAAGCGGGCGCCCCGTAACACGCTTCAATGTTCATGGACAACCGAAGAGCGCCTGTACGGGGTTTCCACTGAGGGGGGTTGTAGCGCGAGGGGTGTGACGGGGCCGTGACGCCGCCTGGGAGACTCGTGACACTGGATCATTGCAGGGCGCTGGCCGCGAAGTAGGGTGCGTCCCGCTCTTCACCCACCCCTACGGAGAACCACCGAGATGAGAAAGGCACTACTGGCCGCCTGCTGTCTCCTCGCAGCCGCCTGCAAGACGGCGGAGCCCGCTCCCATCCCGCCTCAGCCTCCGCCTCCCGCCCAGCCGCCGGTGGCCGAGGTGAAGCCGCTGCCGCCCGGACTCGACGGCGCGGCGCTGAACGAGCAGGCCAATCCCTGCGAGGACTTCTATGAGTACGCCTGCGGCAACTGGGTGAAGTCCACGGAGATTCCGGCGGATCGCCCCCGCTGGTCGCGCGGCTTCGACTCCATCGCGTCACGCAACGAGGAGATTCTCCGGGGCATCCTGGAGGCCGCCTCCACGGGCAAGGCCCCCGAGGGGACGCCCCACGCGCAGAAGCTGGGTGACTACTACGGCGCCTGCATGGACGAGGCGCAGCTCGAGGCGTCGCTGCCCGCGCTCAAGGCGGAGCTGGCGAAGCTGACGGCGGCGAAGAGCGCGAAGGAGCTGGCCCAGGCGGTGGGTACGCTGCACGCGCGCAGCGTGTTCCCCCTCTTCACGTTTGGCGCCAACACGGACCTCAAGGACGCCACCCAGGTCATCGGCGAGGTGGACCAGGGCGGGCTCGGGCTGCCCGACCGGGACTACTACCTGAGGGAGGACGAGAAATCGAAGTCGCTGCGCGCCGCCTATGGCGAGCACATGAAGAACATCTTCGTGCTGCTGGGCGAGACGCCCGAGGTGGCGGCGAAGAGCGCGGCCTCGGTGCTGGAGGTGGAGACGGCGCTGGCCAAGGCCTCCCTGACGCGCGTGGAGCGCCGCGAGCCGAAGAACCTCTACCACCGGCTGGAGCGCAAGGGCCTGAAGGCGGCGGCCCCCACCTTCCCGTGGGACGTGTACTTCACCGCCGTGGGCGCCAAGGACGTGCAGACGCTCAACGTCTCGCACCCGCCCTTCTTCCAGGAGGTGGAGCGGCTGGTGAAGACGACGAAGCCGGCGGCGTGGAGGCCCTACCTCACCTGGCACTACGTGAGCGGCTCCATCCCGGCGCTGCCCAAGGCCTTCCAGGAGGAGCGCTTCCGCTTCAGCGCGCAGAACCTGACGGGCGCCAAGGAGGACGTGCCGCGCTGGAAGAAGTGCGTGCGCTTCACCAACATGGCCATGGGCGAGGCGCTCGCGCAGCCCTTCATCGCCCAGACGTTCGGCGCCGAGGGCAAGAAGACCACGCTGCAGATGGTCGAGGAGATCGAGAAGTCCTTCGAGCGCAACCTGGACACGCTGGCGTGGATGGACGCGCCCACGCGCGAGCAGGCGCTGGTGAAGGTGCGGAAGATCGTCAACAAGATTGGCTACCCGGACAAGGCGCGAGACTACGACGCGCTGAAGGTGGAGCGCGGCTCGTTCCTGCGCTCGGTGGCGAGTGCGGCGGCCTTCGAGCAGGCGCGGCAGCTCGCGAAGATTGGCAAGCCGGTGGACAAGAGCGAGTGGCTGATGTCGGCGCCCACGGTGAACGCCTACTACAACCCGCCCTTCAACGAGATTGTCTTCCCGGCGGGCATCCTCCAGCCTCCCTTCTTCAACCGCGAGGCCACGCCGTCGGTGAACTTCGGCGCCATGGGCATGGTGGTGGGGCATGAAATCACCCACGGCTTCGACGACGAGGGCCGCCAGTACGACGCCGAGGGCAACCTGCGGGACTGGTGGACGCCGGGCTCGGACAAGGCCTTCCGCGAGCGCGTGGCGTGCGTGCAGCAGCAGTACGACGGCTACACCGCGGTGGACGAGCTGAAGGTGAACGGGGCGCTGACGCTCGGCGAGAACGTGGCGGACCTGGGAGGCCTGAAGCTGGCGCACGCGGCCATGGAGGCATGGCTGGCCCGGGATGCCGAGGCGGCGAAGCAGGCCAACAGCTACCGCTTCACCCCCAGCCAGCAGTTCTTCCTGGGCTACGCGCAGTCGTGGTGCTCGAAGTACCGCACCCCGTTCGCGCGGCAGATGGTGATGGTGGATTCGCACTCGCCGCCGTACTGGCGGGTGAACGGGCCGGTGGTGAACCTGCCGACCTTCCAGCAGGCCTTCCAGTGCCAGGAGGGCGCGAAGATGGTGCGCCCGGCCGCGCAGCGCTGCGAGGTCTGGTAGCGCCTCGTCGCGTGTGACGACTCGGCTGCGGGAGCGCTGGAAGGTGCTCCCGTGGCCCGGCGTCAGAAGAAGCTGAGCTGCGTGCCCGGCTTCATGGGGCGGCGGAAGGGGCTCTCCTTCTCCTCCGACTCCCACTCGGTGTTGAGCCCCACGCGGCGCGCGGTGGTGTGGAAGAGCTTGCGGATGGTGTCCGCGTAGAGGCCCTCGCCCTGCATGCGGGTGCGGAAGCGCGGATCATTCAGCTCGCCCCCGCGCGTCTCGCGGATGCGGTGCAGCACGCGCTCGGCGCGCAGCGGGAGCTTCTCGCGCAGGCGCTCCTCGAAGACGGCCTGCACCGGACCGGGCAGCCGCAGCAGCGTGTAGAAGGCGCGGGTAGCTCCGGCTTCGCGTGCGGCGGTGAGGACGCGCACCATGTCCTCGTCGTTCAGCCCGGGGATGACGGGCGCCACCGCCACGCCCACGTTGATGCCCTTCTCGGCCAGCCGCTCGATGGTTTGCAGGCGCCTTCGGGGCGTGGCCACGTACGGCTCCATGGCGCGCGCCACCTGCTCGTCATGGAAGGGCAGGGTGATGAACACCGACAGCCGCGCCTCCTGCGCGAGCGTCTGGAGCACGTCCAGGTCCCGCTCGAGGAGGGGCCCCTTGGTGATGATGCCCACCGGGTTGCGGTACTCGGCGCACACCTCCAGGCAGGCGCGAGTGAGGCGCAGCGAGGCCTCCAGCGGCTGGTAGCAGTCGGTGACGCCGCTGAAGGCGACCGTCTCGCCCTTCCAGCTCTTGCGCTCGAAGGCGGCGCGCAGCAGCTCCGGGGCGCGGGGCTTCACCACCAGCTTCGTCTCGAAGTCGGTGCCGGCGCCGAAGCCGAGGTACTCGTGGTAGGGCCGCGCGTAGCAGTACGCGCAGGCGTGCAGGCAGCCCCGGTAGGGATTGACGCTCCAGGAGAAGCCGACGTCCGGGCTGTCGTTGCGCGCCAGCACCTCGCGGCTGTGGTCCTCCAGCACCTCCAGCCTGGCGGGAGGAATCTCCTCCAGGTACTCCACCGCGGTGGTGTCCCAGGGGTTGAGCGGGTTGGAGATGGGACGAGGCTTCACACTCCCAGGGTGAAGCTGAAAGGACGTTCAGTCAAGGCCTGGTTGGCGAGGCGCTTCCTGACCTGGACAGTCAGCCGAGAGAGCGAGCGAGCGTGTGCGCTTGCCTGTCTCGTACTGGGGGGATGCCTACCGTCGGACCATGCACCTGGGGCCCACCCTCCTATGCTGCCTATTGCTCGGGATGCCCGTCCTCGCGGCGGAACGGGCCCCCGCCCCCTTCGAGTCCGCGGTTCGCGTTCAGGTGGAGCAGGGCCTTGGAGAAGCTTCCAAGGCCCTGCTCCACTTCTACGAGAGCCGAGGCTTTCAGCCCGCGTGGTTCTCCCATGACGGCACGGTGCGGCCCCAGGTGGGCCAGTACCTCGCGGCGCTCGGCGAGGCGGAGGCGGAGGGCCTGAGCGCGGAGCGCTACCGTCGCTCGGAGCTCGAGGCGTCCCTGCGCCGGCTGGTGCTCGGAGGCCAGCCGGAGGAGGCGTGGGTGGAGCTGGAGCTGCGGCTCACGTCGAGCTTCCTCGCCCAGGCCTCGCATCTGCTCTCGGGGCAGGCGCCCTCGCGGGCCTTCAAGTCGCGGGTGAAGCCGCCGGGCGCGGTGGAGCTGGCGGCGGTGCTGGAAGGCGCGCTCGTGAGTGGGGATGTGGCGGGGGCGCTCCGGAGCCTCTCGCCGAGTCACGCGGGCTTCGTGCGACTCCGGGAGGCGCTCGGGCGCTACCGGGCCATCGCCGCGGCTGGAGGCTGGCCGCTGGTGCCGGAGGGCGAGCCGCTCGAGCGTGGCATGAAGGATCCACGGGTGTTGGTTCTACGCGAGCGGCTGCGCGTCACGGGAGACCTGGCCTCGGCCCCGGAGGAGCGGGTGCTCTACCCGGGGGCCCCGGGCGTGGGCATGACGGCGCTGGTGGGCGAGCTCGTCCGTGCGGTGAATGAGGAGGTGGCGCCGGAGTCCCCCCTGCGGCCGGCACCGGCGGACCTCTATGACGCGGACGTGGAGGAGGCGGTGAAGACCTTCCAGCGGAGGCACGGGCTGGAGGCGGACGGCAAGGTGGGCCGGGAGACGCTGGAGGCGCTGCGGGTGCCGGTGGAGGAGCGCCTCGCGCAGCTCGCGGTGAACCTGGAGCGCTGGCGCTGGGTGCCGAGGGAGCTGGAGCCCCGGTACGTGCTGGTGAACCTGCCGGCCTTCGAGCTGGAGGCGGTGGAGCGGGGCGAGGCGGTGCTGCGGATGCCCGTCATCATCGGGATGCCGGACTGGAGCACGCCCGTCTTCGAGGACGAGGTGGAGTACCTGGTGCTCAACCCCGAGTGGCACGTGCCCCAGGGCATCACCGAGGAGGAGGTGCTGCCCAAGCTGCGGGAGGACGCGGGCGCGGCCGAGCGGCTCGGGCTGAAGGTGCTCGACCGGGCCTCGGGGCAGGAGGTGGATCCGCGGTCGGTGGATTGGAACGGGCTGGAGGCGGGGAAGTGCCCGTACCGCTTCATGCAGGCACCGGGGGAGTCCAATCCGCTGGGGCGGGTGAAGTTCATCTTCCCCAACCGCTTCGCCATCTACCTGCACGACACGCCGGACCCGAAGCTCTTCGAGCAGGCGAACCGGGCCTTCAGCCACGGGTGCGTCCGGGTGGCGCAGCCGGCGAGCCTCGCGGACTTCATGCTGCGGGGCCACGGGGGCTGGACGCAGGAGTCGCTCGCGGCGGCGATGAAGGCGGGAGGCGAGCAGCGGCGGGTGGAGCTGCCCACGCCGGTGCCGGTGTACTTCCTCTACTGGACGGCCTTCGTGGACGCGGAAGGCCGGGTGCAGTTCCGGAGGGACCTCTACCAGCGCGACGCGGCGGTGCGGCGGGCGCTGGAGGGCTAGCGTTTCGTCCAGCGGGCCGGAGTGCCGCGCACGTCGATGTGGACGAAGGGCCCGTGGACGCGGTTGGCACGGTAGACGCCGTAGCCGCCGACGAGGTCGGGCACGCGCTGCTCCACGCGGTCGACGGCGCGAGCGAGCACCTCGGCGTCCTTCACGTCGACGCGCCCGTTGCCATCGAGGTCGTCCATCTGCCCGTCCCCATCGTCATCGAGCCAGACGTCGGCCGCGTCGCCATAGGTGTGGCGGCTGAACTTCGCGCGGCCGCCTTCGCCAGGCCCGTTGTACTGGGGCGTGCGGAAGCCGCTCATCACATGGAGGCCCTTGGCCGGGTAGCCCATGGTGCGCAGCTCCTGGAGCACGAGCTCCAGCTTGTCCACCAGGCGCAGGTCGAGCACGAGGTATTTGGGCCAGACGTTGGCCTGGTCCTTGGTGAGGAAGTGGCGCAGGCGGAAGTGCTCGGAGATGGCGAAGTCCTGGTTCTGGGACGTCACCTCGATGAGGAGCTCGGGCGGGGCGTAGCGGCCGGAGCGACCCGCGGCGCGGGCCGGCCACCGGCCAATGTTGTAGCCGTTGAGGCGCGTCTTCGAGCCGTCGAAGTGGACGGGGGTGATGATGGCGTCTGAGTCGGCCACCGCGCCGGGAGCGGCGGAAGCGAGCATCCACACGCCTGGCTGCCCGGGGGCCTTCAAGCCTTCCTGGGTGAGCGGCG
>NZ_DASVSO010000182.1:0-9097 GCF_036388035.1 Archangium sp. | reverse complement strand
TAGGTGCTGCGTCCTGGCGTGGGCTCGGTGTCCGTGGACGTGACGAGCAGCAGCACCGGCGTGGGCATCATCACCGCCAGCCCCCTCGTCATCAACACCAACCAGTCCAGCGTCCTCACGACGTTCGACCCGGTGAGCGCGGGCACCACCACGCTGTCCGTCAACACACCGGCGGGCTTCTCCACGCCCGGCAACTACAAGCAGATCACCGCCACGGTGACGGCCCCGAACCTCACCGTCTACGACGAGACCGTAGGGAAGGACCTCCAGACCTCCACCTACGTCTCGCTCGGCACCGCGGCCCCCACGGGCGGTGTCGCCCTGACGGTCTCGGTGGCGGACCCGACCAAGGCCCTGCTCTCCACGAGCGCCACCTCGGTGGGCTCCAGCTCCCTGACGTTCAACCTCGCCGCCGGCAGTTCCAACACCCCCTCCTTCTACATCCAGGCGCTGGCGGGTAGCGGCACTGTGCAGTACACGGCGACGGCCTCCGGCTACAACAGCAAGACGGGTACCATCACCCTGAGGCCCTCGGGCGTCATGGTGTCCACGTGTGTCGTCTGCGGCTCCACCATCAACACGACCACGTTCTCCAGCAACTCCAACGTGTACGTGTTCCTGGGCCGGCTCAACCCCGCCACGCTCAACTACGAGGCTTCCCAGGCGCTGCGTCCTGGCGTGGGCTCGGTGTCCGTGAACGTCACGAGCAGTGACCCCACCGTGGGCACCCTCACCCTCAGCCCCGTCACCCTCAACGCCAACCAGTCCAGCGTCCTCACGGCGTTCGACCCGGCCAACGCGGGCACCGCCACGCTGTCCGTCAACACGTCGGCGGGCTTCTCCACACCCAGCAACTACCAGCAGATCACCGCCACGGTGACGGCGCCCAACCTCACCGTCTACGACGAGACCGTGGGTAAGGATCTCCAGACGTCCACCTATGTCTCGCTCGGCACCGCGGCTCCCGCGGGCGGCGTCGCCGTGACCGTCACGGTGGCCGACCCGACCAAGGCCCTGCTCTCCACGAGCGCCACCTCGGTGGGCACCAGCTCCCTGACGTTCAACCTCGCCACCGGCGGCTCCAACACCCCCTCCTTCTACATCCAGGCACTGGAGGGCAGCGGCACGGTGCAGTACACGGCCACGGCCACGGGCTACAACACCAAGACGGGCACCATCACCATGAGGCCCTCGGGCGTCATGGTGTCCACGTGCGTCGTGTGCGGCTCCACCATCAACACGACCTCGTCCTCCAGCAACTCGAACGTGTACGTGTTCCTGGGCCGGCTCAACCCCACCACGCTCAACTACGAGGCCTCCCAGGTGCTGCGTCCTGGCGCGGGCTCGGTGTCCGTGAACTTGGCGAACAGCAACCCCACCGTGGGTAACCTCCTCGCCAGCACCCTCTTCATCAACACCAACCAGTCCAGCGCCTCCACGGCGTTCGACCCGGTGAACGGGGGCACCACCACGCTGTCCATCGGCACGGTCGCGGGCTTCTCCACCCCTGGCAACTACAAGCAGATCGACGTGACGGTGACGGCTCCGGACATCACCGGGCTGTCCAACCTCACCCTCGGCAAGGATCTCCAGGTCTCCACGTCCGCGAGCCTCGGGGCTTCCGCTCCCACGGGCGGCACCGTCCTGACCATCACCGTGGATGACACGAAGGCCCGGCTGTCCACCGCCGCGGACGTCTTCGGCACCAGTGGCACGCTGTCCTTCACCATCCCCGCCGGCGGCTCCTCCACGCCGACCTTCTACGTGCAGGCGCTGGCGGGCAGCGGCTCGGTGCAGTGGACGGCGAGCGCCACCGGCTACAACTCCAAGACGTCCACGCTGACGTTCTACCCGTCCGGCTTCGTCGTCACCGGCTTCGGGACGACCTTCAGCACCACCAAGACGTCCTCGGACACGACGCTCAACATCCACCCGGCGGCGCTGGATCCGTTCACGCTGAACCTGCACCAGACGCAGCAGCTGCGGCCCGGGCTCTCCAACGTCCCCGTCAGCGTCACCAGCTCCAACACGGCCGTGGGCACCATCACGCTCTCGCCCGTGGTGTTCACCGGCGCTGACATGCCCAACTACCGGACGACTTCGTTCCACCCGGTGGACGTGGGCAACACCACCCTCGTGGTGGCCGGCCCCGCGGGCTTCAGCCAGGCCAGCAACAACAACAACATCACCGCCTACGTCACGAACTGACGCGGGCGGGCGAGTGTCCCGCTGACACACGAAGGGGGGCCGTCGGGTTGCTTTCCGGCGGCCCCCTTCGTTCTTCCACTACTCCTTGCCCAGCATCCCGTCCTTGAGGCTTCCGTCAACGGGACTCTTGCCCAGCCACACCGCGAAGAGCGCGTCCGCGAAGTCCTTGCCCTCCACCGAGATCTTCTGGCCCGCCTTGCTCTCGATGGTGGTGCCCTTGCCCGGCACGTACGTCAGCACCAGCTCGTCCCCCTTCTTCAGGTCCGGGATGGCCGCGGTGAAGGTGTCCAGCCGCTGCTGCAGCGCCGGCAGCTTGTCGCCCGCGTTCTTCTTGAAGCCATCCACGATGGCCTCGGTGATGGTCTTCTTCTCCAGGTCGCGCAGCATGGACATCCGCACGCGCTTCACCTGGTCCGACTCGATGGCCTGCTGGGCGCTCGGCGTCGGGTTCTGCAGGTACAGGCCGGCCGCGTACACCTTGAACACGACCTTGGTGCGCAGGCCCGCGCCATTCAGCTTCAGCTCCTTGCCCTCGACCGTCAGCGTCTCGGGGAACTGCACGCCTCCCGCCTCCTTGGCGGCGACGGGGAGCGCGAGCACGACGGCCATCACGACAGCACACAGCGTGGCGTTCTTCATGAACTCTCCTGGAAGGTACGACGCCCCAGGTCTAGTCAATCGAACGCCCCGCCGTCGATGTTCCTCGCGGATGGCGCCGTGCGTCACCCGCGCCCCGCTACCCGTTCTTGCGGACGAACTCCTCCATGAAGGACACCAGCGCCTTCACGTTGTCCACCGTCACCGCGTTGTAGGTGGACGCCCGGATGCCGCCCACCGTGCGGTAGCCCTTGAGGCCCACCATCCCCGCCTTCTTCGCCTCGGCCACGAACTTGTCGTCCAGCTCCGGCGTGGGCAGCGTGAAGACCACGTTCATGTACGAGCGGGACTCGCGCTCCACCGGCCCCCGGTAGAAGCCCGCGTGCTTGTCGATGGCGCCGTAGAGCAGCTCGCCCTTCTGCCGGTTCCACCGCTCGAGCTGTCCGAGGCCGCCCACCTGCTTCACCCACGCCAGCACATTGCGGCACAGGTAGATGGCCAAGGTGGGCGGCGTGTTGTAGAGCGAGTTGTTTTCCGCGTGTGTCGAATAGCGGAAGATTTTCGGGATGTCCTTGCGGCCTCGGGCGATGAAGTCCTTGCGGGCCACGGCGATCAGCACGCCCGAGGGGCCCAGGTTCTTCTGCGCTCCCGCGTAGAGGAAGGCGAAGCGGCTCACGTCCATCGGCTTCCACAGGAAGTCCGAGCTCATGTCCACCACCAGCGGGACGCTGCCCACCTCGGGCCACGCGTGCCACTGGGTGCCGTAGATGGTGTTGTTGCTCGTCAGGTGGACGTAGGCGGCCTTGGGGTCCAACTGGAGCTCGTCCTGGCGGGGAATCCGCACATGGCGCTTGTCCGGCAGCGCCGTGCTGGCCGCCACCCGGGCCTTGCCCACGGTGAGCGCCTCCTCGTAGGCCTTCTCGCTCCAGACGCCCGTGAGGACGTAGTCCGCGCTGGCGCCCGGGGGCAGGAAGTTCATCGGCACCTGGGCGAACTGCTGCGAGGCCCCGCCGGTGAGGAAGAGCACCTGGTGGGTGTCCGGGATGCCGAGCAGCTCGGTGAGCAGGGAGATGGCCTCGGCGTGGACGGCGTCGTACTCCTTGCCCCGGTGGCTGTGCTCCATGATGGACATTCCAGAGCCCTGGAAGTCGAGCAGCTCGTCCCGCGCGCGCTCGAGCGCGGGCAGGGGCAGGCCGGCGGGGCCGGCGTTGAAGTTGATGACGCGCATGGCTGTGCCCTCGGGAAAGTGAACAACCGCGCGGCCATTGTGCCCCACCCCCTCCCAGGGGGAAGCAGGAAGCGCGGCGTCCGTCCACCCGCCAGCGTGTGGCCGTTCCCAAGGCCGGTGGGTCCATGACTCGGGTGGGTTCCTCTCGGGAGCTGACGGAGTGGGTCGTACGGGCCGCTCAGGGGGAGACTCCCGCCTTCAGTGAGCTGTACCGGCGGACGCGGCCCCTGGTGGCCCGGTTGACGGCCAGCTTCGCGCCGCTGGACCCGGACGAGGTGGAAGACGTGATCCAGGAGACCTATGTACGCGCCTTCAAGGCCCTCCCCCGGCTCAAGGAGCCGGCGGCCTTCGAGGCGTGGCTCCTGTCCATCGCCCGCAACCGGGCCCGCACCCGGCTGGAGCGCAAGGGCCAGACGCGCCGGCTGGATGACGAGGTCTCCGATCCCCAACCGGAGACGGTCGCCCTGGTGCCCGAGGCCCTCCAGCTCGAGCGGGACATGGCCGTGGTGCGCCAGCTCATCGACGAGCTGCCCGAGGGCGAGGAGAAGAAGACGGTGCACCTCTTCTATGTGGATGGGCAGCTCTCCGCCCGGGAGATCGCCGAGAAGCTCGGGGTGGGCAAGAGCGCCGTGACGATGCGCCTGGAGCGGTTCCGGGCCCGAATCAAGCAGGAGCTGCTCCGGCGCGTGCTGGCCGGACGGTGGGAGTAAGGATGAGACACCTGGATGCCGAAGCCCTGCGCGCCCTGTCCGCCGGAGAGCCGGAGGCGGTGGCGTACTTCCGCGAGCACCTGGCGCACCCCTGCGAGGCGTGCATGGACGTCCTGGCGAAAACCCCCGGCCCGGGGTTGCTCGACGGCCAGGTAGACGCCCTGCTGCTCCACCTCTCGCCGACCCGGCAGGAGGAGCCCCGGCTGGACGAGGTGGGGGATGCCCGCATCCGTCGCGCCCTGCGGGGCCCCGGGCCCATGTGGCGCCGGGCGGCGGTGGGCGTGGCGCTGGCGGCGGGCCTCGCGGGGCTCGTCGTCCTCACCCGTGCCGAGGTGGGGCCTCTGCCGCGGGACAAGGGCGCCTGGGACGGAACGAAGGGCGTGGGCCGGCTGGCCCTGGAGATGTCCGTGGTGGCGCGTGGGCCGGGCGACAGCCTGCGGCGAATGGACCCGGGCACCACCGCCTCGGATGAGGAGGTGCTGGTGCTGCGCTACCACGCCACCGAGGCCGGCGAGGCCCTCCTCTTCCAGCAGCGCGGGGACGCGGCGCCGGAGCTGCTCGGCCGCTTCCCACTCCAGGCCGGCACGCACGAGCTGGAAGGGCCCCAGGGGCTGGTGGGCATCAGCCTGGAGGGCGAGTCCGGAGCCCTCACCTTGTGGTTGGTGGGCTTCCCCTCGGGACAGGTCTCCCCTCCTGAAGAGGTGCGTGAGGCTCTCACCCGTGGCGACATGGACGAGCGCTCCGCCCTGGCCATCAACCGGTTCGACCTCCACGTCCAGGGCCATTAAGGGCACAATCCCAGCCCACGGTGCGGCGCCTTCCCTCCATCCTCCTGACGGTGCTCGCGGCCTGCGCGAGTCCTGGCCCGCTCGAGAAGGGTGGCAAGGGCGGGCTCGTGTCCGTGAAGGTGGACGAGACGAAGCTCTCGGAGGCCTACGCGCCCCGCCGCCTCGCGCTGCTGGTGGGCGTGTCCCAGGTCCAGGACGCGCAGTGGCGCGATCTGCGCTACGCCTCCAAGGACGCGGAGGACCTGGCCTCGGCGCTGAGGGACTCGACGCGCGGCCACTTCGACCGGGTGCGCGTCCTCACCCGCCCCGAGGAGACGACCCGGGCCTCCATCCTCGCCGCGCTGCGACAGTTGCGGCAGGAGGCCACGCGGCCGGATGACGTGGTGGTGGTGTACTTCTCCGCGCACGGCACGCTGTCGCGCGATGGCAAGGGCGAGCTCAAGCGCTACCTGGTCACCACGGACGCCTCGTACCGGTCCATCGCCCAGACGGCGCTGTCCATGGACGTGCTCAAGTCCGAGTTCGATCAGCTCCCCTCGCGCCGTCGGCTGATGGTGCTGGCCACGTGCCACAGCGGCAGCGGCAAGTCGCTGCTGCCCCGCGAGCTGGAGGCCGAGCTGGCCGGCATCAAGGCCGGCTTCTACGCACGCCCCCTGGAGGAGTCGAGCCGCGCCTCCATGGTGTTCGCCGCCTGCGACTGGGGCGAGACGGCCCGCGAGGACGAGGGGCTGAAGAACGACATCTATACCCACTTCCTCATCCATGGGCTGAATGGCGCGGCGGATCGCAACATCGACGGCGCCGTCACCGCCACCGAGGCGCATGACTACGCGCGCCGCCACACCTACGGCTTCACCGAGGGGCGGCAGCGGCCCTCGGCGGAGATTCTGGAGGTGGGCGCGGATCCCGTGGTGCTCTCCGGCCGCATCAACCGGACGGGCCGTCCGGAGCTCTTCTCGTACAACCCCCGGCTGGACGGCTTCACGCTGAAGGTGGACGGCGAGGAGCGCACGGAGCTGCCCGGGGGCACCGCGGTGAAGCCCGGGCGCCGCACGGTGGAGCTCACCAAGGGAGATGACCTCCTCTTCCGTGAGGTCGTGGACATCGCCGCGGGCGAGCGGCTGCCGCTGGAGCGCCTGCTGTCCCAGTCCTTCCCGCGCCGCTCGCTGGCGCTGGTGGGCGGCATGTTCTCCTTCGTGGACGCGCGCAGCCGCAACGAGTTGCTGCCCGCCTCGCCGGAGCTGGCGGTGGTGCTGCGCCTGGAGGAGCGCCCGCTGCCGGACCTCAGCCTCGTCTTCGACGTGAGTGGCAGCCGGGGCCGGCACCGCCTGGACCTGGTGCCCGGCAGCTCCGTGCCCTTCACCTATACCTCCTTCTCCCTGGGGGCCTCGGTGCCCTACACGTGGCGGTGGCGGCGCCTGTCGCTCTACGCGGGCCCGCGTGTGGCCGCTCTGCTCCTCCAGCGGTCCTTCCAGACGGAGGCCTTCACCGGCAGCCAGCAGTACTTCACCGTCAGCCCGGGCGTGGTGGGCGGCGTGGTGTGGCGGCTGAACGAGCGCATGGAGCTGATGTCGCAGCTCCAGACGATGGTGACGTACGTGGTGGTGGACGGACAGGGACAGGCCGTTGGTTTTTCCGGCGGATGGGCCGGCGTGGGGTACCGCTTCTGATGCGCCAGACCGTCTACAGCGTGGTGATGGCCCTCGCCCTCGTGGCGAGCGCGTGCGGAGGTTTCGACAACACCCCCTTCCGGACGGGCACCGTGCGAGGCCGCCTCACCGAGGCCAACCCGTCGGTGGCCCTGGTGTCGCTGGTGGGCAGCCCGGGCCTGCGTGGCACCGTGGCCGAGGACGGCGCCTTCGTGCTGGAGCGCGTGCCGGCCGGCGCGGGGGAGCTCTTCATCGTGGCCTCGGCGGACAGGGCGGTGCGCCTGCCGGTGGTGGTGCAGGGAGGCGGCTCCACGCAGGTACGGGACGTGGTGCCGCACGCGGCCGGCTTCCTCGAATTGAGGGTGCGAGCGCCCGCGCGCCAGCTCGTGGGCAACGGGCAGGTGTCCGTGGTGGGCACGCCCTTCCAGCGGCTGCGACTCGAGGCGGACGGGAGCCTGCGCGTGGGCCCGCTGCCGGAGGGCTGCTACGGCCTGGAGGTGTCCGTCCCCGGCTTCCTGGTGAAGCAGGTGGACGCGTGCGTGGGCGAAAGCGAGCACAGGGAAGTGAAGGTGCAGATCTCCGCGCCGGACGCCGACCCCCTCCACCGCGGCTGCGCCGTCAGCGGCTGCGAGCGTGGCAGCCACTGTGCCTCGGATGGCCGGTGCGTGGAGTGCGAGTCGGATGCCCAGTGTGCCCCGGGCCTCTCCTGCCGGAACGAGCGGTGCGAGGGCCCCGGTGCCCTGTGCGCCCCCTGTGATGGGGACTGGAAATGCGCGTCCGGCGCGCGCTGCGAGGATCTCCCCGAGGGCGGCACGGCCTGCGTGGCGAGGTGCGACGACAAGAGCGGGTGCGCCCAGGGCTTCAACTGCCAGGGCGGCCGGTGTCTGCCCGAGACGGCCCAGTTCGCCGGCTGCTTCGCCTACCGACAGGTGGGCACGCCCTGCGATGGCGACGAGCGCTGCTGGGACAGGGGCATCGCCCAGGGCCTGTGCGTCGAGGGCATCTGCACCTTCCGCTGCACCACGAACGCCGAGTGCCCGGGACCCTTCGCCTGCGCCGACTCGGCCACCGGCACCATCTGCCGGCCACGGCGCTGAAGGGCGAAGGGGGACACCTTGGGACACCGGCCGATGAAGACGCGCTCCCTGCTCGCCCTCCTGTGTGCGCTCGGGGGTTGTGAGCGCCAAACACCTCCGGCGCCGACCAACACCCCACCCGGCATCACCCTGGAGAGCCCCTCGGGGGGACAGGTGGTGCGCACGGGGCAGGCGCTCCAGCTCACCGCCCGCGTCGAGGACGCCGAGGACGGCGCGGCGCTCGATGAGAGCGTGGTGTGGGTGGCCTCGGGCTCCGGCCAGCTCGCCCGCGGAGGCTCCCCCACCGTCACCTTCTCCGAGCCGGGGGAGCAGACACTCACCGCCACCGTCATCGACTCCGGTGGACTGGTGGCCAGCGCCTCCGTCGTCCTCCAGGTGCTCGACGCCCGTGCGCCCAGCGTCGTCATCCGCGAGCCGGCCTCCGGCAGCGCGTGGAACCTCGGACAGGTGCTGCCGCTCCATTGCGAGGCCCTCTCCGCCACCGGCACGCCCCTCCCCGAGACGGCCCTCCAGTGGTCCTCCGAGCTCTCCGGCCCCCTGCCCTCGGGCGCGCGGGCCCAGGTCACGCTGGGAGTGGCGGGCGAGGACACCCTCACCTGCACCGCCACGGACCCGAGCACCGGGGCGAGCACCACCGCCCGCGTGCCCGTGACGGTGAAGTCCACCCAGGCCCCCGCGGTGCAGATCCTCCGCCCCGAGGCCGAGCTGTACGTGAAGGCCGGCCAGCCGGCGCCGTACTCGCCCAGCGTCCTCTTCCGCGCCACCGCGCTCGACTTCAACCTCCCGAGCGGCGCGGACGCCCTGGCCGAGGCCGTCGAGT
>NZ_DASVSO010000181.1:0-5803 GCF_036388035.1 Archangium sp. | reverse complement strand
CGTGGTGGTGATGACCAACACCCCGGGCCGCCCGGGCGCCACCACCGTCGTCGACCGCCAGGGGCGGCTCGTGGGCATCTTCACGGACGGAGACCTGCGCCGGCTCGTCGAGCAGGGGCGGACGGACTTCGACCTGCCCATCCGCGAGGTGATGGGCAAGCGGCCCCGCTGCGTGGGCCCCGAGGTGCTGGTACTCGAGGCCACCAAGCTGATGCGCGAGTTCCGCGTGGACCAGCTCCCCGTGGTGGACGCGGAGGGCAAGGCCGTGGGCCTGCTCGACGTGCAGGACCTATTGGCCGCGCGCTACTTCTAACGAATTACTCGCCGGCCGGCGCGGGCTGGAGGATTTCGATAAGGCCTGCCCGGTCCAACAGTTCGCGCACGCGCGTGGTGAGGGCCACGTGTTCTGGGTTGCTGGCCGTCATGGGCTCGGGGGAGAGCACGAGGAGCCAGCCCAGCGCGCCCACAGGCTCGATGCGCACGGGCGCGGGCAGTGGAGGCAGGCTGCCCCGCCGACGCGACAGGTACGTCAGCCAGCCCACCCGCACCTCTGACTTGCGCTTCTCCACGGAGCGCACCATTTCGCCCGAGGTGGCCATGGCGAAGTCGGGCTCCCAGGCGGTGGCCATACTGGTGAGCACTTCGGCCATCACCGGCGCGCGCAGCAACCGTTCTCGCACCGCGCGCTCCCTCGTCGGGTATAGCAGGCATGAATTGGGCCCTCCCCATGGGGAGTCTCCACCGCACGCCAGGTGGATTTCGGTGGCCTCCTTCTTCGCAGTCCACATCATCTGCATGAAGCCCAGGTCCTCGATGACCTCCTTGTCGACATCCGTACGGGGCCTGCCCATCAGGAGGAGCTTCTCCAACTCCTTCAGCTCCAAGCGGACAGGCCAGCCTGGTAGCTCGCGGGGGGCGCCACGGCCCGCCCGGTACCACTGGGCAAACGACGGGTCACACCGCGCCAGCATGTGGAAGAAGAGCTCCGCGCGCCGGGCACACGCCAACGCCGTCTCCTTCCGCGGGCCCCAGTACGCCCCGACGTAATACCTCTCCGACATGCGTGCTCCTCACTGCGCTGGTCGCGTATGGCGGACCTCGATGTGGGTCCATTCTTTATCCCTGAAGATTTCGCGAAGGAACTCCGCGACCTTGGCATCGGCGACATGCCAGATCAGCGGCAGTCCTAAATGCTGGGCCATCTCCGACTGGCTCCTGGCTTGCGCCATCATCTCGTTGAACTTTCCGGACCTTGTGTACCAGTACTTGGGCGTGCCATCCGCGTTGAAGAAGGAGCAGTAGCCGGGGCCCTTGGCCTCCAGCAGTTCCCTGCCCCTGATGCCGTCGAACTCCACCTTCCCAATCATGTACACCCACCACGCGGGCCGCCCTGTCACCTGCTCCTGGTAGTCCAGGGAGTCCTTCGAGCTGGTCGTGGGCTTTTTGTACGTCCACTTGCCGGGCCCCTGCGCCGAGGCCGTCTGGGTGGGCTTCCCTGCCTTGCCACTCCCGCCGCCAGTGTTTCCCGGGCCGCTTCCCGCCATGTGGAGGATTGAGAGAGCGCCCAGGTCCATGCCCACGGTGGCGGTCGTCGTGCCCCCCGCCACCACGATTCCGCCCAGCACCATCTCGCCCTCGGCCGTGAGCGACAGCGTTGGCAGCCCCGCCCCGAGCCCGCCCATTCGGCCCACCGTGGCCTCCGCCCCTCCGAGCATCATGATGACATGCGTGGAGAGGCGCGCCGCCTCGCGTACCTGGTCCTCTCGGGACATCGCCCCGTAGCGCGCGAAGTAGTCGGGCGAGGAAGCAATGAGGAGCGCGACCGTGGTGGGCAGTTGCGCCAACTCCTCGACTGTGTGGATGGGGTGGACGAGGGACTGTGCCAGCGCCACGGCCATTTCCCCCATGGCCAGCTCGGCCCCATCGAGTGCGGCATTGAACGGGTCTCTCCCCAGCCCCAGCTCGGCCAGGGGCGGGCTGTCCACGCGCCGCAGGGCCTCGTTCACCGGGTAGAAGACGCCCCCGCGCGAGAAGTAGAAGTCGCCCACCCCGAGGCTGCCCACCTTCCACTTGCCCCCCACGAGTGCGAGTGGGCCCAGGCGCTGAATGGGAGTGCCGGTGAGCGCCGCCACCAGGTAACCGTCCGGACGCACCAGCACCAGGAGCCAGAAGCGCTCGGCACGCCATTTCAAATCGGCGTACTCCACGCGCTCGTCCCCCTCGAACACCTCGCGCAGCAGCCAATACAGTACCCGACGCGGGGCGAAACTCTTCTGCGTCACGGGCGTCTTCGCCAACCGGCCCAGGAGTTGGCGCGCCTGCTCCAGGTACAGCGCCGCGCCCGCCGGGTGCCGCACCTCTTCCTCCAGGCCACTCGCCTCCTGCACCACTTGGAAGGCGTCCGCCATCTGCTCGGGGAAGCCACCCGCGCCTCCCGCCAGCGCCACTGGCGCGGGAGTCAACGAAACGGACCGCGAGTGGAGGCCGAAACCACTCGTCAGACTTCCGCGCGAATGGCCCGTGGCACACCCTCCGAGGAGCACGAGCACAGCCAGGAGAACCAGGCCGTGCAAGCCAACAAGACGAGTGACCATGCTGCATCTCCCCAGCCGCATGGGCTGAAAACCAACCCCCACGAGTCTCCGGGACATGCACCTGGGTATGTCAATGAATGGGGACGGCCCTGGCTCCGCCGCCTGGCGCCTCACGGCGGCGGAGCTCCCTTCGGCCGCTACCCGAAGACATCGGCGAGGTAGCGCTGCTGCTGCTCCAGCTCGCGCAGCCAGGCGGCGGCCTGATCCGCGGTGCAGCCGGTCCGCTCCTGGTGGATGCGCGCCACGGTCTCGCGCACCGCGGGCGCCATGGAGCGGCCATCCCCGCAGACGTAGAGACGCGCCCCCGCATCGAGCAGTGCCCCCACCCGCTCCCGCTCCGCCCACAGCCGGTGCTGCACGAACGTCACGCCCTCGCGCTCCTGCCGGAAGAAGGCCGGGAACACCTCCACCACGCCCCGGGCCTGCCACGCCTCCAGCTCCTCGCGGTAGAGGAAGTCCACGTCGGGGTGGTCACACCCGAAGAACAGCAGGGCCTTTCCGAGTGGCGTGCCCCGCTCGGCCAGCCCGGCCCGCTCCTGGATGAACCCCCGGAAGGGCGCCAGCCCCGTGCCCGCGCCAATCATCACGACGGGGACACTGGGATCCTCGGGCGGCCGGAACGGGGAGTGCGACTCCCGGAGGACGGCCGGAATCCGCGTGCCCGGCTCGACGCGCGCGAGGTAGTTGGAGCAGGTGCCCCGGTAGCGGCCCCGCCCCGACAACGCCGGCGCATCGAGCACCGCGACGGTGAGGGAGCATCGCTCCGGCGTCTCCAGCGGCGAGGACGAGATGGAGTAGCGGCGCGGCTTCATCGGAGGCAGCAGCTCCAGGAACACCCCGAACGGAAGCTCGCAGGCGGGGAAGTCCTCCAGCAGGTCAAGCACGCGCACCCGCTTGTCGAGCACCTGCTTCCGGTACGCCTCCGGGTCCGCGCCGCCCTCGCCCGCGAGCGCGAGCAGCCGCTTCTTCTCGGGCGGGCACGCGGTGTACTTCGCCAGCAACTGGAGGTCTCTGCGCGTGGCGGGCGCCGACAGCTCCACGTAGAGGCCGAGCAGCGTGCGCACCTTCACGGGCCTGTCGAGTGGCAGCGTGCTCTGCTCCTCCCGCAGGCGGCGGATGAGCACCGTCTCCTCCAGGTCCAGCTTGAAGCGCCGCGCCGCCCGCTCCACCTGCTCGGGCGCGTTCTCCGGGAGCACCGCGAGGTGGTCTCCCGTCCGGTACGACATCCCCTCGGGCAGCCGCACCTCGAGGTGGCGCTTCGAGCGGCCGAAGGGGGACGTCAGGTCCACGAGCTCGCGGTTGGCCACCACCTCCACCGGCACCACGCCATGGGCCGTCTCCAGCGGCTCCCCCCTCTGGTCGAGCCGCTCCACCTCGTAGCGAGGCACCTGGCTCGTCTCCGCCGTCTCCACCCCGAATGCCTCACCGAGCGTGGGCCACACGCCCTGGTACCAGCCGTCGAAGTCCCCGAGGAAGTCGGCGCGCGCGTCCGCCTCGCCCCGGGTGAGCATGCGCTGCGCCCCCACGGCGGCCAGGCGCTCGTCCACGCGCTTCGGCACGGACTGCCACGTCGCGGCCCAGTCCCGGTTGCCGCAGCCGAACACCGCGTAGCGCACGCCCTCGAGCGCTCCGGGCGGAAGCGCCTCCAGCCACTGGCAGAACGCCTTCGCGTTGTCCGGCGGGTGGCCGTTGTACGAGGCCGTCACGATGACGACGGCGCCCTCGCGAGGCAGGCGCCGGGCGCGCTCGCCCGCCTCGGCGAGTCCGCGGACCATGGCATCCACGAAGGGGTGCATCTCACGCTGGTAGAAGCTGTTGAAGCGGTACCCGAAGCCGCAGAGCGCGATGGTGTCGAGCGTCAGCCGCGTCATGTTGTCGGGCACGTCCAGGTCCGCCTCGGGCCCGAGCCGCTCCCACTTCTCCATGAGCTGCTCGGCGATATCGAGCATCAGGTCGAAGTAGCCTCGCATCGCCTGGGCCCCGAAGGCGGGCAGCAGGATGCGGTGCGCCCGCTCCCAGTTGGGCTCCTGGGTGTGCGCGGTGAAGAGCCCGTCCCCGGTGAAGTCGCGGATGTTGTTCAGCGCGGGGCTGATGAACTTGCCGAAGCGCTTCTCGTCGCACACCTCGTCCACCAGCGCATGCGAGCCGAGGATGAGGAGGGACCTGCCCGGAAAGGCCAACCGGAAGAGCGGACCGTGCTCCCGGCTCAGCCGCATCATCGACTGGATGGGCGTCTCCGCTTCCAGGTCGGGGATGTTGCCCACCAGCGGGCGGGGACGGGGCTGCGGGATGGACGCCTTGGCCGAGACCGTGTGCATGATGCCCGCTTTAGAGTGACGGGAGGCCCGGTGTGACGCCGTCTGGCCCGCCGCGCGGGCCGGCGCTCAGTCGCGCTGGCGGCGGGAGGGCGCCTTCCGGGCAGCCGAGCGCTCGTCCGGGGCTGGGGGGGCGACGAGGCCCTGCATCACCAGTCCCACGACGAACTCGGCGTACTGAGCGATCGTGCCCTCATCCCTCACTTCCAGCCCGAAGGCGCGCCGGGCCGTCTCCGGCTCGGCGAAGGCCTGGGTGCTCGCGCCGATGAGGGCGAAGTAGGCGAAGCGCCAGTCGATGGGACGGATCGTCCCGTCCTCCACCGCGGCGGACAGCTCACGCTGGAGGAGGGATCTCGGCTCGGTGAGCCACTTCTCGAAGAGGACCTCGAAGGACGAGCCTCCCGCGCTGCTCTCGGTGCGGATGAGCCGGGCGAGCTCCGGGCGGCGGCCGTTGAAGGTCACATAGGCCCGCAGCAGGCGCGACAGGCGGGTGACCCGGTCGGCCCCTCCACCTCCCGCATGGCCTGCCCGAGCACGTCATAGAACTCCTGGAAGAGCGCCTCGAGGACGGCGTTCCAGAGGCCCTGCTTCGAGCCGAAGTGGTGGTGCACCAGCGGCTGCGTGACTCCGGCCAGCCGGGCGATGCCCGCCGTCGTCGCCCCCGAGTAGCCGCGGTCCGCGAACTCCCGAGTGGCGGCGCTCAGGATCTCCGCACGGCCGCTCCCTGCGAGGTGGCGCTTGCTCACGGTGACATGGTGCGGGCTCACGCGTCCGCTCGCCAGTCCTCGACCCCCCGGGGCGCGGCCTGGGCCCCACCCCGGGTGTCCCGAAAAACCTCTACTGGCTCAGCTTGGCCTGCAGGGACGCGCGGGCGGCGTAGTCCGGCGCGGAGGC
>NZ_DASVSO010000180.1:0-5270 GCF_036388035.1 Archangium sp. | reverse complement strand
CGCCGTCGGGGGCGCCCAGCAGGGGAAGGGCCACGGTGAAGCGGGCGCCCTGTCCGGGCTCGCTCGCCACCGAGACGCTTCCGCCGTGCCCCTCGACGATCTCCCGGAGGATGTAGAGCCCGAGCCCGAAGCCGCCGTAGTGACGCAGGGGCGCGGCGCGCTCGAAGCGCCCGAAGATGCGCTCCTGGTCCTCCGGCGGGATGCCGATGCCCTCGTCCTCCACGCTCAGCAGCGCGCGGCCCTGCTCGGCCCGGCAGCGGAGGTGGATGGGGCAGGTGGCCCCGTACTTCATCGCGTTGGACAGCAGGTTCTCCAGCACCTGCTCCAGCCGCAGCCGGTCCCCGAGCACCGGCAGGGGGCCCTCCACCTGTGCATCGAGCGAGCACCCCGCCTGGGCGAGCACCTCGTGCGAGCGCTCCAGCACCTCGCGCACCAGCTCCGCCAGGTCGCACGGCGCCAGCTCGAGCTGCAGCTCGCCCCGCGTCAGCCGCGACAGGTCCAGCATGCTCTCCACCAGCCGGGTGAGGCGCACCACCTGGCGCTCGGCCACCATCAGCCGGGCCAGCAGCTCCTCGGTGGCGGGGGAGCCGCCGCGCACCATCCGCAGGGCATGCTGCACCCCCAGCCGCAGCGGCGTGAGGGGCGTGCGCAGCTCGTGCGAGGCGAGGGCCAGGAACTCGTCCCGGGCGCGCACCATCTCCTGCGACTCGTGCAACAGCCGCGCCCGCTCCGCCTCCTCCTTTCGGCGCTCGGTGATGTCCACGAAGGTGATCACCGCGCCCAGCCGCTCGGAGCCCCGCAGCACCGGGTAGGACCAGAGCTCCGCCGGGAAGCCCGTGCCGTCCGCGCGCCACAGCCACTCGTTGTCGCTGTGGCGGCCCTCTCGCACGGTGGTTTCGTAGATGGCGCACTCCGACCGGGGGTAGGGCGTCCCGTCCGGGTGGCTGTGGTGGATGGTCTCGTGGATGGGGCGCCCGAGGAGCACCGAGGCGTCCGGGTAGCCCAGCAGCCGCACGCAGGTGCGGTTGGCGAAGGTACACCGCCCCTGCTGGTCGATGCCGTAGATGGCCTCGCCGGTGGAGTCGAGCAGCAGCCGGAAGCGCTCCTCGCTCCGCCGGAGCTGCTCCTCGGCGTACTTGCGCGCGATGCCTTGCGCCAGCGCGTCCGCCACCGAGGCCAGCGCCTCCATCGTGTCGTCCTCCAGCCGTCGGCGCGAGAACAGCGCCGCCACCCCCACCACGCGGCCCTCGGCCAGCAGCGGGTAGCCGGCGAAGGTCACCAGCCCCTCGCGGCGTGCCCACTCCTTGTCCGACACCCGTGGGTCGTTCATCACGTCGTGGGTGATGTGCGGGACGCGCTCCTGGGCGAGCTGGCCAATCTTGAGCTGGCCCACGGGGATGCGCGCATGCGGCCCATCCAGGTGGGTGTAGAGCCCCGCGCTCGCCCACAGCTCGAGCACCTGCTCGTCCGGAGGCAGTACCCAGATGCGCGCGAAGGCCGCCCCGAGGTGGCGCACCATCGCCTCCGCGCACGGCTGCAGCAGCTCCGGCAGGGTCCCCGGGCGGGCCAGCACGGCGCCCACCTCGGCGCGCAGGAGGGTAGGGGCCCCTGGCTCCCCCGACCGTCTCCGTGTCGGATCACGCCGGGTGAGCCACGCTCCCGTGGCGCCACCGAGCGCACCCGCCAGCAGGCCGAGGACGAGGGGATTCACGCTTCCCACGCTAGTGCCCTCCCTCCCTCCCACGAAGACAAACCTCCCGGCTCCCTGCAATCCTCCAATTCTCCTGGACGGTCCACGGCCCTGGGCGTCCAGCGGAGAACACCCCGGGCGGCGCCTCTCGGGTGCTCCGCGTCCTCCCGGTCTCTCCGTCCCCCTGAGGGGCCCCGGGCGAGGTGGTGCCCCCGCTCGGTCGTAGAGGGTGCAGGCGGGGGTTGCGGTGGATAATGTCGCCCCCCTTCGTCTCCCAGGGCCCTCGCATGCGCTGTCTCTTCCTCGCTCCGGTGTGTCTCCTCGTCGCCTGTGCCGGTACGGCGCCCGCGCGCCGCCCGGCTGTCGTCGCCCCGGTGGAGGCCGTCCACCTGGCCGCCCAGGCGCCGCTCGAGGACGTGGTGGCGGAGGCGAACGCGCTGGCCACCGTGCTCGAGGCCATGCGGCTCGCGTCCAGCGCCTCGTCCCCGCACCTCGGGTTCGCGGCGGCGCCCTCGCGCTCCGCGGCCCTCATCGTCGAGCGCGCGATCCAGCTCCTGGGGGTGAAGCAGCTCAGCCGCGTGGACCGGGGCGTCCCGGACGACTGCTCCGGCTTCGTGCGGCTCGCCTACCAGAAGGCCGGCATCGACCTCGTCAACCACGGCTTCCTCGCGGGGGAGAACGCCGTCACCGCCATCTACCGCCGCGCGGAGAGCCGGGGCGCCCTCCACCAGCGCCGACCGCGCCCGGGGGACCTCGTCTTCTTCCGCGAGACGTATGACCGCAACCGCGACGGCCAGCGCAACGACGGGCTGACCCACATCGGCGTCGTCGAGAGCGTCGAGCTCGATGGCACCGTCACCTTCATCCACCGGGGCAGCAAGGGCATCGCCCGCTCGCGCTTCAACCTCCTCTTCCCGCGCACCCACCGCGTCGGCGAGGGCGGGCCCGTCCTCAACGACTTCCTCCGGGCCGCGGCACGGGGACAGCGCGCCTGGCTCACGGGCGAGCTCTTCGTCGGCTTCGCCTCGCCTGGGCCGCTGTAGTCACCTCGGCGGGCCACCCGCACCTCGAGTGGGATGAGGGCGAGCGGAGCGCGCTACTTCTTCGTCAGCGTGCGGATGGCGTCCTCCGCCTCGTCCTGGCCGCAGTTCTTCGAGCCGAGCAGCGCCTTCTCCCGGGGCTGCTCGCTCAACCGCTTGAGCGCCGGCACCGCGTCCGCGTCTCCCAGCGCCGCGAGCCGCCGCGCCGAGCGCGCCCGCGTGCCGCAGTTCTTCGAGTCGAGCGAGCGCATGTACAGCCTCACCAGGTTCACGCCGTCGGTGGACTGCACCGCCTCCAGGTAGCGCAGCGCGCCCCACTGCCGGGGCGAGGGCTCCTCCGCCGCCAGCTCCTCGAAGGACTGCTTCACGTGCTCCTTGGGGAGCGCGGCCAGCACCTTGCGCAGCCCCTTGTCCGTCTCGTCCTCGCCGAAGTCCTCGGCCAGCGCGTCCAGCACCTGCCGCTCGACGGACTCGCGCGCCTCCGCGTCCAGCCCCGCCAGCACCGAGTGCTCCTCCTCGTGCCGGTTGAGCCCGTGCAGCGCCCGCGCGCGCACCTGCCGCATCGCCGCGTCCTTGTCCTTCTTCACTTCCGCCGGGACGTCCGTCAGGCGCTTGAGCGCGTCCGCGGGCTTGCCCGTCTCCAGCAGCTCGCGCGCCTGGTACACGGGGTCGTCGCGGCGCAGCTTCTCGAAGGTGCCGAGGCCCAGCACCACCACCAGTCCCACGCCCACGCCCGCCGCCCGGCCCGGGTGGGCGCGCACGACGGCCAGCGCTCGCCTGGCCACCACGCCCAGCACCGGCGCCACCCGCTCCCACGCCTTGCGCAGCGGCCGCACCACCGGGGCGAGCTGCTCCTCGAGCGGGGGACGCATGGACACCTCGTCCTGGCCACCAAAGGGCAGGCCCTCCGCGGCCCGGCGGCAGCGGTAGAGCTGGAGCGGCTCGCCAATGCCCGGCATCGGCACCGTGCCGCAGGGCTCGGAGTCTCCCTCCACCCGGCCGCGCGCGAGGTTCACCGACTCGGTGAAGATGACCTCACCGGCCTCGGCCACCGCCTCCACCGCCTTCACCACCTCCACCGGCTCGCCCAGCACCGCGTCGCGCGTGAGGAGCACCTCCCCCGTGTGGAGGCAGATGCGCACGGGGAGCTGCTCCTCCGGGGCGCACTGCTGGTTGTGCCGCCACAGCCGGTCCTGCATGGCCATGCCGCACAGCACCGAGTGGGTGGGCGAGGGGAAGACGGCCAGCAGCGAGTCACCCCGCTTCTGCACCAGCTTGCCGCCGTACTCGCGCAGCATCGGCAGCAGCAGCCCGTCGTGCGTCTCCAGCATCCGCGCGTTCTGCTCGTGCGTCTGCCGCGAGGTGCGCTCGGTGTAGCCCCGCAGGTCGGTGAGCATCACCGTCAGGTTCTGCGGCTTGCTGCCCGAGAGCGTGCTGCTCCCGACGACGCCCGGCAGCGTGCCCGAGGGCTTGGGCGCGAGGAAGCCCGTGGTGCCGCGCACCGGATTCACGGGCTCCTGGACGGAGCGGGTGGGGGCGCGCGAGGGCCCGGGGCTCGCGGCCCCGGAGGCCGCCACGGCGGCGATGGAGGACGGGGAGGGACGGGTGGGAGCGCGGGAGGGCGAGGGGCCGTCGCTCTCGGGTACCGCGAAGGCGAGGGTGCCCGAGGGCGGAGAAGGCGCCGGTCCCGGCGAGGGCGCGGCGAAGGCGGCCGTGCCACCCCCGAGCGAGGCGGGCGGGGGCGCGAGGAAGGCGGTGATGCCCGAGGAGAGGGGAGAGGCGCCCGAGGCCGCCGCGAAGGTTCCCGCCGCCACGCCCTGGGCACCCGCGGCCGCCGCGGCGCCGAGTGCGTCCACCAGCGCGCTCGCGTGGGGCAGCCGCTGGCCAGGGTCCTTCTGGAGCAGCTGCATCACCAGCGCGACGAGCGCCGGGTAGGCGCTGAGCGTGGGCGCGGCCTCGAGGAGCGGCAGGGGCGAGGCGGCGGCGTGCTGGGCGACGTACTGGGTGGGCCCCGGTCCCGGGAAGGGGAGCTGGCCCGAGAGCACGCGGTAGGCGAGCACTCCAAAGGAGTACAGGTCACTGCGCGTATCCACCGGTGCCCCCACCGCCTGCTCCGGCGAGAGGTACTCCGGCGTGCCCACCACCAGGCCCACCTGGCTGAGGTTGCTCGCCGTGTCCGGCTCCACCAGCCGGGCGATGCCGAAGTCCAGCAGCCGGGCCTGCTCGCCGCGCAGCCCCTTGGTGAGGAGCACGTTCTCCGGCTTGAGGTCGCGGTGGATGATGCCCTTGTCGTGGATGGCCGCCAGGCCCTCGGCGAGCTGGTACAGCAGCCGCAGCGCGCGCAAGGGAGCCATGGCCCCCTCCTGCAGCACGTCGTAGAGGTTCTCTCCCTCCACGTACTCCATCACCAGACAGGCGCCGACTCCCGCCTCGCCATAGTCGATGACGCGCACCACCGCCGGGTGCTCCACCGCCGACAGCAGGCGCGCCTCGCGCTTGAAGCGCTCGGCCATGCTCGGGTGCAGCATCAGGTCCGGATG
>NZ_DASVSO010000179.1:0-3614 GCF_036388035.1 Archangium sp. | reverse complement strand
CGTCGTGTTCGTGCACCCCTTGGTGCAGATCCGGTAGCCCGGCAGGCCATTGGACTCAGGGGCCGACACGCAGGTGAGCCCCGTGTTGCAGGTGCCCGCGGCCGTGCAGGGTCCGCTCTGGGTGCCCGTCGCGGGGTAGATGGAGCACAGGTGATCCACGTCGTGCTGGGTGGGCGTCCGCCGCATCTCGCCGTAGCTCACGGCGTTGTACATGACGGCGTCGAAGGGATCGACCACGTGGCCCAGACCCATGCAGTGTCCGATCTGCTTCATCAGGAACGTCTGCAGATCCAGGTAGCCCGCCTGCGTCGGCGTGGCCGTGGACCAGGGCACATCCCCGGTGGCGTCGACGAAGATGTCGCACTGGTAGAGGTAGCCGCCGAAGTGGAGCGGCACGGCGGCCATGACCAGGCCGTTGGGCTTGAGCAGCTCCCTGTAGGCGGGATCGTTCTTGTCCGTGACGAATACGGGCGTGACGTTGTAGCGGTCCCGCACGTCATTCATGTTCGAGATGGGGACGGAGGACGTGAGGCCCCCGGAGACGAAGGCGGGATGCGCGCATTTCACGCCCGCCCACGCCTGGAAGGCCGCGTCGACGGCCGTCTGCACCTGGGGGAGGGAGATGCCCGGGGGCGTCTGCCGGCTGTCCATGTAGTAACGGAACGGCGAATGCTGCGAGTGCAGCATGCGATAGCCGAGATTCGGGTAGCTGCTGGCCAGGGCCAGGGTGCCCCAGACCAGGGCACCCAGCGCCAGCCCATACGACAGACCACGCCTCATCGTGAGGACTCCTCTTCCGGGGCAGGTGGCGCGGGCACCTGCCCCCGCCCTCCCGGCACTCAATGGCCGACAGTCTATCCGCGAATCGCCCGGATGGTGGCCTCGACCAGCGCCTCGGGGGTGGGTCGCTCGGCCACCGCCGCCACCGGGAGCCCCAGCTGGGTCAGCGCCGCCGCCGTGGTGGGGCCAATGGCGACCAGCCGGGTCGAGCCGAGCCGCTCGCGCCCCGCCGCCTCCAGGAACGTCTCCGCGGTGCGCGGCGAGGCGAAGAGGGCCACGTGCGGCGGCGAGGACGCCAGCTGGGCCTGAGCCTCCGGAGACAGCGGCGCCGGCTGGGAGCGGTACGCCGTCACCCGGGTGACCCGCACGCCGTGCTCGCGCAGCGCGTCCTCCAGCTCGCGCCGCCCCTCCTCCGCGGCGGGCAGCAGCACCTCGTCCTCCGCCTCCAGCGCGCTCCGCATGACCTCGTAGAGCGCCACGCCGGTGCCCTCGGGCGGCTCGGCGGCCACCGTCAGCCCATAGCCCTCCACCGTGCGCGCGGTGCGCGGCCCCACCGCGGCGATGCGCACCCGCGACAGCCACTCCGTCATGCCGGCCTCGCGCAGCGCCTCCATCAACGCATCCACCGCCGAGGCGCTGGCGAACACCACCCACGTGTAGCGTTGAATGGACTCCGCGGCCGCCATGAGCGGCCGGGGATCCTCCGGAGGCCGCAGCTCCAGCAGGGGCACGTGCACCACCTCCGCGCCCTCATCCTCCAGGAGGAAGCACAGCTCCTCCGACCGTTCACGGGGACGCGTCACCAGGACGCGGATGCCTTCGAGTCTCTTGTCCACGGGCCGGCACTGTAGCAGGCCGCTCGACGAAGTCCCCCGACAACCGTCGTCGACACTACCCGTCGAATGAGGCCCGGGAGCCTGACCGCGAATGTCGGGCGCTCTCGGCAGCCGCCAGGCGCCGAGCTACGGCTCCGACACGGGCAGGGGACGGCCAAAGTCGCGGAGGATCTCCGCCGCCCCGCGTCCGAGCAGCTCCTCGGCGAGCGCCTCGCCCAGGGCATGGGCCGTCTCCACCGGACCGCTGCGCTCGGCCTCCACCACCTTGGCACCGTCCGGCCGCCCCACCAGTCCCCGCATGCGGACGGTGTCACCCTCCACGGTGGCGTGTCCGGCCAGCGGGACGGTGCAGCCGCCTTCCAGCCGGGCCATGAAGGCACGCTCGGCCGTCACCGCGATGCGCGTGGCCGCGTCCTCCAGCGGCGCGAGCAGCCGGCGGACCTCGGTGTCCTCGGTGCGGCACTGGATGGCGAGCACCCCCTGCCCCACCGCCGGCAGGCTGATGCTGGTGGGCAGCACCTCGGTGATCTCCAGCTCCAGGCCGAGCCGCTTGAGGCCCGCGCAGGCCAGCACCGCGCCCGCGAGGCCCATCTCCCGCGTGCGCGCCAGCCGTGTCTGCACGTTGCCGCGCAGGCTGACGATCTCCAGGTCCGGCCGCCGGGCGCGCAGGATGCAGCTGCGCCGCAGCGAGGAGGTGCCCACGCGCGCGCCGTGGGGCAGCGTGTCCAGCATCATCCCCGCCGGGCTGCAGAAGGCGTCGCGCGGGTCCTCGCGCTGGGGCACGGCCGCCAGCAGCAGGCCCGGGGGCAGCACGGACGTCATGTCCTTGAGGCTGTGGACGGCCAGGTCCGCGCGGCCATCGAGCAGCGCCTGTTCAATCTCCTTCACGAACAGGCCCTTGCCGCCCACGGTGGACAGGGGCGCGGAGAGGAAGCGGTCTCCCGCGGTGGACATCTCCACGAGGGAGACCTCCAGCCCCGGGTGCTGCTGGGTGAGCAGCGCGCCCACGTGGCGGGCCTGCCAGAGCGCCAGCGGGCTCTGCCGGGTGGCGATGCGTACGGCCTTCATCCCTTGCCTCCGTGGGCCACCACGTTGGGCGCGGCCGTCTCGGTGTTCGAGGACGCCTCGTCGAGCCCGAAGAGCTCGGCGGCGGCACCGGCCAACCGGTTGCCCTCGTGCGCGGGCCCCACCGCCCGAAGCCGCGCCGTGGGCTCGTGCAGCAGCTTGTTGACGATGGCGCGCCCCATGGCCTCGATGCTCTTGCGCTGCTTGTCGGTGAGGCCGTCCCCGAGGCCCGCCAGGGTGCGCTCCACCTCGGCGCGGGCGATGGACTCGGCGCGCTGGCGCAGCTGAGCCAGCACGGGCACGCCGTTGCGCAGGGCGCGCTCCCGCGCGAAGCGGGCCACCTCCTGGGCCACCAGCACGCTTGCCTTCTGCGCCTCCTCGGCGCGGGCGGCGGCGTTCTCCGCCACGAACTTCTGGATGTCGTCCACGTCGTAGGCGTGGACCCAGTCCAGCTCCCCCACCTCGGCGGCGATGTCACGCGGCACGGCCAGGTCCACCATGAAGAGCGTGCGGTGCTTGCGCGCCTTGGCCACCGCGCCCACGTTCTCCTTGGTGAAGAGGGGGACGGGCGAGGCGGTGCTGCACACCACCACGTCCGCGGCGGTGAGCAGCGTGAACAGCTCCTCGAAGGGACGCGCGGTGCCACCCACCTCGGCCGCGAGGGCCTCGGCGCGCGCCAGCGTGCGGTTGGCCACGAGGATGCGGGTGGCTCCGGCCTGCTTCAGGTGACGCGCGGCCAGCTCCGCCATCTCGCCCGCGCCCACCAGCAGCACCGTCTTGTCGCCCAGCCCGTCGAACACCTTGCTGGCCAGGGACACGGCCGCGCTGGCCATGGAGGTGGCGGACCGGCCGATGGCCGTCTCCGTCCGCACCCGCTTGGCGCAGCCGAAGGCCGAGGCGCACACGCGCGTCAGCTCGCCGCGCACCGCGCCC
>NZ_DASVSO010000178.1:0-3277 GCF_036388035.1 Archangium sp. | reverse complement strand
AGATGGCGAGCAGCATGCGCCAGAGCCGCACCTCGCGTGAGCTCCAGAAGGCGAAGCTCTGGAGCTCGGTGCCCGCCAGCAGGAGGCTCGTGGCCAGGAAGAAGGGGATGCTGAGGACGAAGGAGGCGAGGGGCGAGTTGAACAGGAGCGAGAGGAGGGAGTCCCCCTCTCGCGAAGTCCCTCCGGTGGGAGGCTTCCCGTGACGCGGCTCCGACATGAATACCCCCCTTTCACGACGGAGAAAGGATGCATGGAAGTGGGCTCCCGAGCACGCCCCTGGCTCCCCGTCCTGTTGGCGAGCGAGCAGGCGACACGCCCGGAGGACGTGTACTTCCCGGCGGCTGGTCGAGGGTTGCGCCTCGGCGCACCTTTCCCGGCATGGAAAGCACTCGGGAGCGGCATCACGTGGTCATCGTGGGCGGGGGCTTCGGGGGCCTCGAGGCCGCGCGCCAGCTGAAGGGCGCGCCCGTGGAGGTGACGGTGCTCGACCGCTACAACCACCACCTCTTCCAGCCGCTGCTCTACCAGGTGGCCACCGCCGTCCTCAGCCCCGGCGACATCTCCGCGCCCATCCGCCAGGTGCTGCGCGGCCCGAACATCACCGTGCTGCTCGCCGAGGCCCGCTCCATCGACGTGGAGCGCAAGGTGCTCATCACGGACGGCGGCGAGATTCCCTACGACACCCTGGTGCTCGCCACCGGCGCCACGCACTCGTACTTCGGCCACCCGGAGTGGGCCCGCTTCGCCCCCGGCCTCAAGACGGTCGACGACGCGAGGGACATCCGTGAGCGCGTGCTGCTGGCCTTCGAGGCCGCCGAGCGTGAGCCGGACCCCGAGCGCCAGCGCGAGTGGCTCACCTTCGTCATCATCGGCGCGGGCCCCACCGGGGTGGAGCTGGCGGGCGCCATCGCGTACATGACCCGGCACTCCCTGCCGAGGGACTTCCGCCGCATCGACACCTCCCAGGCCCGCGTCCTCCTGCTGGAAGGACTCCCCCGCATCCTCAACGTCTACCCCGAGGAGCTGTCGGAGCGGGCACACCGCGACCTGGAGAAGATTGGCGTGGAGGTCCGCACCAACGCCATGGTGACCGACCTGGACGACGAGGGCGTCATCGTGGGCGACACCCGCATCCCGGCGCGCACCCTGCTCTGGGGCGCCGGCGTGGCCGCCTCCCCCCTGGCGCGGACGCTCGGCGCGCCGCTCGACAGGGCGGGCCGGGTGAAGGTGGAGCCCACGCTGACCGTCCCCGGCCACGAGGACGTCTTCGTGATTGGCGACCTCGCCTCCCTCGTACAGGACGGCAAGCCGGTGCCGGGCGTGGCCCCGGCGGCCATGCAGATGGGCCGGCACGTGGGCAGGAGCATCCTCCGCCGGCTGAAGGGGCAGCCGCTGGAGCCCTTCCGCTACCACGACCGGGGCTCCTTCGCCGTCATCGGCCGAGGCTCCGCCGTGGGCCTGCTCTTCAACAAGTACCGCCTCAAGGGCAAGCCCGCGTGGTGGATGTGGCTGGGCGTCCACATCACCTTCTTGATTGGCTTCCGCAACAAGGTGGCGGTGATGCTCGACTGGGCCTACACGTACTTCACCAAGCGGCGCGATGTGCGCCTCATCACCGGACTGCACGCGAACCGGCTTCCGCCCCTCCAGCCCCGGACGCCACCCGAGCACGAGCCGGCGCACGTACACTGAGGTCGAAAAAGGGGTACAGTCCGCTGCCCGTAGCGGTAGCGATGATTCAACTCCACGCCGTCCACCACCACTTCGGCGAGCGCCCGGTCCTCCAGGGGCTCGACCTGACCCTGTCCGAGCGCCGTGTGGCCGTGGTGGGGGGCAATGGCTCCGGGAAGAGCACCTTCGCGCGGCTGCTCAACGGGCTGCTCGTGCCCGAGCGGGGCCGGGTGCTCGTGGACGGGCTCGACACGCGCAAGGACGCCCGCGCCATCCGCCGCAAGGTGGGCTTCGTCTTCCAGAACCCGGACAATCAAATCGTCCTCCCCACCGTGGAGGAGGACGTGGCCTTCGGGCTGAAGAACCTCCGGCTCGGCCCGGCGGACATCTCCGAGCGCGTCACCGCCATCCTCCGCCGCTATGGCCTGGAGGACTTCCGCCACCACCCGGCCCACCTGCTCAGCGGGGGCCAGAAGCAGCTCCTCGCGCTCTCCTCCGTGCTCGTCATGGAGCCGCGCTACGTCGTCTTCGACGAGCCCACCACGCTGCTGGACCTGCGCAACAAGCGGCGGCTCGCCCAGGCCATCCACGACATGCCCCAGACGGCCATTGTCGTCTCGCATGACCTGGAGCTGCTGCGCGACTTCGACCGGGTGCTCGTCTTCGACGGGGGCCGTGTCGTCCTGGATGACGTGCCCGCCGTCGCCCTCGACGCCTACGCGCGGATGATGGCGTGAGCCTCGGCCTCTACCTCCACCGCGACTCGCCCGTCCACGCCGTGCCCGCGGGGGCGAAGATGCTCGGCCTGCTCGGGGCGGGCACGGGGCTGCTGCTCTTCCACTCGCTGCCCGTCGTCTCCGCCGCGCTGGGGGCCACGCTCGGCCTCTACGGGCTCGCGCGCCTGCGCCCGCGCGAGGTGGTGCCCGTGCTGCGCCTCTCCGCCTTCGTGCTCGGCCCCCTGTTCGCCGTGCACGCGCTGGTGTCCGGCTGGGGGCCCGCGCTGGAGGCCGTGCTGCGGCTCGCCGCCCTGCTGCTGCTCGCCACGCTCGTCTCCCTCACCACGCGCGCCTCGGACATGCTCGAGTCCCTCCAGCGGGCCCTGCGCCCCCTCGGGCGCCTCGGCGTGAGCCCCGCGCGGCTGGGCCTGCTGCTCTCGCTGACGCTGCGCTTCATCCCCCTGCTCGCGCTCTGGCTGCGCGAAGTCCAGGAGGCCCAGCGCGTGCGCGGCCTCGACACAAACCCCCTCGCCGTGCTCGTCCCGCTGCTCGTCAAGACGCTGCGCACCGCCGATGCGCTCGCCGACGCCATCGACGCGCGCTGCTTCGACTCCGAGGACCCCTCGTGAAGACCCGCGACCTCGTCCATGTCGCCCTGTTCGCCGCCCTCGTGGCCGCGCTCGGGCTGATGCCGCCCCTCATGCTGCCCTTCATCCCCGTGCCCATCACCGCGCAGACGCTGGGCGTGATGCTCGCCGGCTCCACGCTGGGCGCGCGCAAGGCGGGCCTGTCCCTGCTCCTCTTCCAGGTGCTGGTGCTCGCGGGGCTGCCCCTGCTCGCCGGAGGCCATGGCGGGCTCGCGGTGCTCCCCGGGCCCACGGGCGGCTTCT
>NZ_DASVSO010000177.1:0-8837 GCF_036388035.1 Archangium sp. | reverse complement strand
CAGCACCATCATCCCGGTCCCCAGGCTGCGGCGGAACGCGTGGATGAGCAGGAAGACGGCGCAGACGAGCGTGATGACCCCGAACAGGGCGGCGAGAGGAAGGAGCGGCACGCCCCGTCAGATAGCACGGCTCCCGGCGTGTCGCGGCCCCCACGCGCGCATTGCGTGCTAAAGCACGCTCCCACGTCTCCTGACCGAGGTGCCCGGAACCATGGCCACACTGAAGACGCTGCTCACCTTCATGCTCGCGGGGGCCTTCCTGGGCCTGGCCACGGCCTCGTGGCTGGGGCCCAAGTGGCTCGCCTGGGACAACTCGCCGCGCTACCAGTCGGCCCAGGTCCTCTGCGACCTGCCGGAGATCACCCGGAAGGTCGCGGCGGACCTGCTCCACTACCAGCTCGTCGGCACCCTGGTGGGCACGGGCTCCTTCCTCGTGCTGGGCATCTTCTTCGTGGTGTGGCGCAACAAGCGGCAGAAGCTCACCCAGCCGCCGCCGGCCCCTCCGACCCCGCCCCGCCCGGTGGGTTGAGAAAAAACCTGTCCGACTGTCGGACAGGTTTTTCGAAAGTGCGCCCGGGAGGGGGGCCTAGGGAGACCCCGGCAGCGCCACGATGAAGCGCGCGCCGCCCTCGGGGCGGTTCTCCGCGCGCAGCACGCCGCCAAAGGACTCCACGTACTGGCGGGACAGCGTCAGCCCCAGCCCCGTGCCCTTCCCCGCTTCCTTCGTGGTGAAGAAGGGGGTGAAGAGCCGCGCCAGGTGCTCGGCCTTGATGCCCGGCCCGTTGTCCTCCACCACCAGCCGCACCCAGTCGGCCGCCAGCTCCACCCGCAGCGCCACCCGCCCCTCCGGCACCTTCGCGTCCTCGATGGCGTCCGCCGCGTTCAGCAGCAGGTTGAGCAGCACCTGCCCCAACCGCCGCGGCTCGGCCCGCACCGCCAGCTCCGCCGGCGGCGGCTCCACCGCCAGCTTCACCAGGGACTTCAGCCGCACCGACGCCAGCCGCACGCTCTCGTCGATGACCGGCGCCAGCTCGCACCGCCCCACCTCGTCTTCCATCACGGCCTCGTGGCGCGCCATCGCCGTGAGGTCCTTCACGATTTGATGGATGCGCTCCACGCCCTGCATCGTCTCCTGCAGGGCCTCGGTGTAGTCGGCGGAGCCCGCCCCCTGCGCCTGCTGCTGCCACTCCTCCTGGAGGAAGCGCAGGTTGGCCTGGATGTAGGCCAGCGGGTTGCGCACCTCGTGGGCCACGCCCGCCGCCAGCCGCCCCACCTGCGCCAGCCGCTCGGCCTGCAGCACGCGCGCCTGGGACTCCACCAGCGCGTCCTGCGCCACCCGCTGCTCCGTCTCCGCCTTCGTCCGCGCGTGGCGCAGCCGCCGGTAGAAGAAGCTCATCTGCAGCCCCAGGGCTCCCGCCCCCAGCATCAGCAGCAGCCACGTCAGCATGCGCGGCAGCGGCGTCCCACCGGCCCACATCACCCCGCCCGCCGCCACCATCGTCGTGAGCGTGCTCAACACGCCCTGCCGCACCTCGCCCAGGGACATCGAGAGCGTCACCAGGGGCATCACGCAGAACCAGCCGAAGAGGGGGCTGTCCACCCCGCCCAGCCGGTACACCACCAGCGCGAGGAAGAAGTTGGGCACCACCATCACCGCGAGCATCCGCACCAGCCGGCGGCGCGGCTTCGGCACGCGCCCCAACGTCCAACCCAGCCCCACCATCATCCCCGCCATCGTCAGGCGCAGCGCCAGCGTGTCCCACGGCAGCCGCATCACCGACAGCGCGTCCACCCCCCAGAACAGCAGACATGCGAAGGCCAGCAGATACAGGAGGTGCTGCTCATCCCGGAGGACCCAGGCCTCGCCCTTGGGCATTCCGTGCTGGCCCTGCGGGGGGCTGCCCCCGTGCGTCTGCGTCATGGCGGTCTGAGTCTCCCCTGTTTTCAAGGGAATGGAGAGTTCCACCGCCAACACTCCCACAAAATGGGGTCAGACGAAACCCATCCTGGGTCAGCCGCGCACCCGTTGGACGAGACGGAGCTTCTCGGCCCGAGAAAGGCGCTTGAGGGCGGCCTCGCGGCGGAGGGCGGCGCCCCGGTCGGCGGCCGACTCGCTCCACACCAGCGTCACCGGCAGGCGGGCCCGGGTATAGGCGGCGCCCTTCCCCCGGTTGTGGGTGGCCAGGCGCCGCTCCAGGTCGTTGGTGGCGCCCGTGTAGAGCGTTCCATCCCGACAGCGCAGCATGTAGACCTTCCAGGAGGCATCCGACACGGCGGGGCACGAGTGTAGCGCACGCCTGCCGGAGTCGAACGCCCGCCTCTCCCCTCACCCGGGGGCCGGGCTGCTCGTCTCATCTCCCCTCCACGCCCTCCGGGCCGCCATCACCATCGCCACCGGCAGCAGCGGATCCACCCGCCACGCCGACAGGATGTGCTCCCGGCTCACCAACCCCACCAACCCACCGGCCTGCTCCACCACGGGGAGCAGCCAGACACCCCGCCGCTCCATCACTCGCAGGGCACGCAGGAGGGTGTCGGTGGGAAGAAGGGCTACCTCTGTCGAAGACAACGTTTCCGCAAGTGTCGGGCTTTGCCGCATCCACGAGCCTCCCGGCTTGAACGTGGTGGGACCATTGCAACCCCCCGGCCGACATGTGGGTGCGCCGGATTTTCAACGAGGCACTTGTCCCCGAGGGCATTAGATTCCGGTCGTGACGAACCGAACCGGCCCCCAACTGACACGAATGGCAGATCTTTTCTCCCGAGCTGTAAATCGGGACGGAGAAGGATTGCTCACCCTGCCCTTCCGGCCGGACGAGCTGTACCGGGTGCCCACCGATGACGGGGCGGCCATCGCCCTGGGGCGCTACCACCCCCGAGGGGAACGCCGGTACGCCGAGCCGGTCATCCTGTGCCACGGCCTGGGTGCCAACCGGTTCCACCTGGACTTCGACGAGCGCTACAGCCTGGCGCGCTACCTCGCCCGCGCGGGCTTCGAGGCGTGGGTGCTGGAGCTGCGCGGCCGGGGACTCGCCGGCCCGTGCGGCGATGCCTCCTTTGATGACCAGGCCGAGCACGACGTGCGTTCCGCGCTGCGCACCGTGCTGTCCACCGGGGCGAAGGAAGTGCTCTGGGTGGGCCATTCCAAGGGAGGCCTCACCCTCTACGGCCACCTGGCGCGAAACCCGCAGGCCCCGGTGCGCGCCGCGGTGGCCATGGGCAGCCCCTTCACCTTCGCGGTGCAGCCGGGCCTCAAGCGCTTCATCCAGCGGATTGAACCGCTGCTGCGGCTGAAGATGATTCCCACCCGACGCATCACCGGCATCGCCCTCTTCGGCGCGCCGCCGGGGCCCCTCAGCCGCTACATGATGCTGGCCTCCAACATGGAGCCGGACGTGGTGCGCAAGGCCCTGGCCAACGTGCCCGCGGACATCTATGGCGGCGTGGTGCGCCAGTTCGCCCACTGGATTGCCACCGACTCCTTCTGCATGGTGGACGGCACCTGCTACCGCAAGCCGCTGGCCGGGGTGCGCCTGCCCATCATGCTCATGGCGGGGAGCAAGGACCTGCTCGCTCCCCCGCTCGCCGTGGCGCGGGCACAGGAGCACCTGGGCGGGCCGGTGAAGCTGGTGGTGGCCGGACGCGGCCATGGCTTCGCCGAGGACTACGGGCATGCGGATCTGGTGCTCGGGCGTCGCGCACCGGACGAAATCTTCCCGCTGGTGGAGGCGTTCCTGTCCGCGCACGCGACTCGCCCCTGAGGCCCCAGGGGCCGCCCGGTTGTCCGCTCCCCCCTGGCGTGCTACCCCACGGGCCCGCACCTCTCATGTCCCCAGCCTCCCGCTTCCTCGCCCTCGCCCTCCTCACCCTCGTGGGCTGCGAGCGCGGCCCCGCGCCGGGCCACGCCGTGGTGGACTTCCGCCATGAGCGCCAGCCGAGCGGCACGGCGGTGGCCTCCTGGAAGGCGGACCAGGTGACGGCCGAGGAGCTGACGCGCCGCCTGGAGGAGATGAGCCCCGCGCTGCGCGCGCGCTACCAGACGCTGGAGCAGAAGCGCGAGTACGTGGAGGGCCTGGCGCGCTTCGAGCTGCTGGTGCAGGAGGCGCTCGCGCGCGGGTTGCAGAACGACCCCGAGGTGGTGGCCAGCACCAAGCGGGCGCTGGTGACGCGGCTGATGCGCACCCAGCTCGACGAGGCCCAGCCCCCCGTCTCCGACGCGGAGGTGGCCGCGTACTACGAGCGCCAGAAGGAGGACTACGTGCGGCCGGAGCAGGTGCGGCTCGCGCACGTCTTCCTCGCGGCGCCCCGGGCGGACGCGGCCCGCGTGACGGCCGCGCGCGCCAGGGCGGAGAAGGTGCTCGCCGACGCGCGCGCCCTGCCCGCCAAGGACTTCGCCGCCTTCGGGCGCCTCGCGCGGGCCTACAGCGAGGAGCCGCGCACCCAGCCGCTGGATGGAGACCTGCGCTACCGCTCCCTCGAGGTGCTCGCCCAGGACTTCGGGCCCGAGGTGGCCGAGGCCGCGCGCGCGCTCGTCGCCAGCGGCCCGGGGGCGCTCAGCGGCGTGGTGCAGACGGACGCGGGGCTGCACGTGCTTCAGCTCACCGGCCACCAGGCCGCGTTGAACCTGAAGCTCGAGGACGTGCGCCAGCAGATCTCCGGCCGGCTCTCCCACGAGAAGCGCACCCAGGCGTGGGCCGAGCTGCTCTCCGGGCTGGAGCGCCGCGCCGGCTTCACCGTGGACACCGCGGCGCTCTCGCGCGTCCACGTGGACATGGGCGCCCCCATGCTGCCCCCGAGCGGTCCGCCCCCCGGCACCATGCCCTCCCCCTCTCCCTTCCCTTCCGCCCCGGTGGGCCAACCGTGACCAGCCAGAGGAGCCCCTCCATGCGCCGTGCCTTCGTCCGCGCCACCCCGCTGCTCGCCACCCTGGCGCTCGCGGTGGGCCTGGCCGGCTGCCCCAAGAAGGACAAGGAGGATCCGGACGCCAACGTGGTGGCCACCGTGAATGGCGAGGTGCTCGCCCGCGCGGACTTCGAGCAGGAGCTGGGCCGCGAGCTCGCCTCCGCCGAGGCCCCCCAGCGCACCCCGGAGGAGATCGAGCCCTTCAAGCGGGCGCTGCTCGACACGCTCATCTCCCGCATGGTGCTGCTGCAGGAGGCCCGGACGCACAACGTCACGGTGACGCCCGAGGAGGTGGACCGGGGGGTGCTGCGGCTGTCGAGTGACTACCCGGCGGGCAACTTCAACGAGGTGCTGGCGCAGGGGCAGCTGTCCATGGCGGAGCTGAAGGCGCGCGAGTCGGCGCGGCTCATCATCGAGAAGCTCTTCGCCAGCGAGGTGTACACGCGCGTGGCGCTCACGGAGGAGGAGCTGCGCGGCTACTTCTCGGCGCACGAGGCGGAGTACGTGGAGCCGGATCAGGTGCGCGCCGCCCAAATCGTGGTGAAGGGCATGGACGACGCGCGCAAGGTGCAGGCGCAGCTCAAGTCGGGCAAGAAGTTCGCCGACCTGGCGCGCCGCTACTCGCTGAGCGCGGACGCCAAGGTGGGAGGCGACCTGGGCTTCTTCCCTCGCGGGCAGATGCCGCCGGCCTTCGACGAGGTGGTGTTCCGCATGTCGCCCGGCCAGGTGTCCGACGTGGTGGAAACCGAGTACGGCTACCACCTGTTCCGCGTGCTGGAGAAGCGCGCGGGGCGCAAGCTGGACTTCAGCGAGGTGCGGGCGCAGGTGGAGGGCAAGCTGCTGGCGCAGCGGCGGGCCGAGGCGCAGGCGAAATACGAGGAGGAGCTGCGGGCGAAGGCCAAGGTGTGGGTGAATGAGGCCACGCTGCAGTCCATCCGCGGGCGGCCGGTGACGCAGCCGGCGGCCCAGCACTAATCGCCCCCATCGCGGGCACGGAAAGAGGAAGGACAGGAAGAAGCTGATCGGAACGATGGTGGCGGCCCTGCTCTTGAGCGGCGCGGTGGCGCGGGCGGAGCTGGTGGATCGGGTGGCGGCGGTGGTGAACCGCGACGTCATCGCGCTGTCCGAGGTGGAGAAGCGCGTGGCGCCGGAGCTGGCGCGGCTCAACACCGCGGTGCGCGATCCGCAGAGGCGGGCCGAGGAGCAGGCGCGGTTGCGCAAGGCCGCGCTGGACGCCCTCATCGGCGAGAAGCTGATGGAGGAGCAGATTCAGGAGCTGGGCCTGGGCGTGACGGACGCGGAGCTCGACGCCGCCATTGGCGACGTGCGGCGGCAGAACAACGTCACCGAGGACGCCCAGTTCGAGCGGCTGCTGTCCGGCGAGGGCTTCACCGTGGCGGCCTACAAGGACTTCCTGCGCAAGCAGATGGGGCGCATGAAGCTGGTGCAGCTCAAGGTGACCCCGAAGGTGAAGGTGTCCGAGGAGGACTTGAAGGCGGCCTACACCCAGTACACCAAGCTGGAGTCGGGCGACGCCGAGGTCCACGCGCGCCACATCCTCGTGCAGGTGGACGCGAACGCGAAGCCGGAGCAGGTAGAGGCGGCGCGCAAGAAGGCGGAGAAGCTGGCGGAGGAGGCGCGCAAGCCGGGCGTGGACTTCGCGGAGCTGGCGAAGGCCCGGAGCGAGGGCCCGAGCGCGGCGGACGGCGGCGACCTGGGCTTCTTCCGGCGCGGGGTGATGGTGGCCGCCTTCGAGCGGGTGGCCTTCTCGCTGCCCGAGGGGGGCGTGAGCGAGCCGGTGCGCACGCAGTTCGGCTGGCACGTGCTGAAGGTGGAGGAGAAGCGCGCGGTGGACGTGGCCGCCTTCGAGCAGGTGAAGGGCGAGCTGGAGCAGAAGCTCAAGCTGCAGAAGACGGAGAAGTTCGTCGAGCAGTACGTGCAGGAGCTGCGGCAGAAGGCCTCGGTCGACGTGAAGATCTGAGTGCCCCAGGGAGGGGGTAGCGCGTGAGCGAGCGTCCCGTCGTCGGCATCTCGTTGGGAGACGTGTCCGGAATCGGTCCCGAGGTCACGGCCCAGGCGCTCGCCCACCCCAAGGTGCGCCGGGCCCTGACGCCCGTCGTCTTCGGAGACGGGCCGACGCTGGAGCGCTTCCCCCTCTTCCAGAAGTACGCCCGCGCCACGCCGGACACGCTGGCCCGCGTCTCGGGGCCCACGGTGTGCGTGGTGACGGCACTGGCCGAGAAGGACCGTGTCCCCGGCAAGCCCACGCGAGCGGGCGGCAAGGCGCAGTACGGCTACATCCAGGCGGCCATCGCGGCGGCGCGCGCCGGCACGGTGGACGCGCTCTGCACGGCGCCCGTGTCGAAGGAGCAGATCTCCCGCGCGGGCATTCCCTTCATGGGGCACACCGAGGTGCTGGCCGAGGCGTTCGGCCGCGAGGTGCTGATGCTCATGGACGGCCCGCGGGTGCGGGTGGCGCTGGCGACGAACCACGTGCCGCTGGTGGAGGTCTCCCGGCTGCTGACGGTGGAGCGGCTGGTGGGCCAGCTCCAGCTGCTGTCCCGGAGCCTGAAGCCGGTGGTGGGCCGGGCGCCGCGCATCGGCGTGCTGAGCTTCAACCCGCACGCGGGCGAGGGCGGGCTGCTGGGGCGCGAGGAGGTGGAAGTCCTCACGCCCGCCATCCAGCGCGCGCGCAAGCTGCGGGTGGACGCGCACGGGCCCCTGGCGGCCGACGGGCTCTTCGCCCAGGTGGAGCGCTTCCCCTACGACGTGGTGCTGGCGATGTACCACGACCAGGGCCTCATCCCGGCCAAGGCCCTGGACTTCGAGCGCACGGTGAATGTGACGCTCGGGCTGCCCGTGCCGAGGACGTCGCCGGACCACGGCACGGCCTACGGCATCGCCGGCACGGGCCAGGCGAGCAGCGTCCCCATGGTGGAGGCGCTGCTCAAGGCCGCCCGGCTCGCCGCGCGCTGAGCCCGCTCAGTACGTGAACGGGAAGCGCACCGGCTCCTGACTCTGCACGCGGTGCTGCGGGAACTTCCACGAGCGCACCTGCGCCTCCATGCAGCGGGCGAACGGCGTGCCCTTGAGGGCCTCGGTCTCCATGAGGACGTCGGAGGCCGTGCCGTTCGGCTGGACGCGCCAGCGCAACACGAAGCGGCCCTTGTCGGAGTCCGAGTCGCGCGGCGGCGCGTGCGCCGCGATGCAGGAGAGGATGCCGTCCTTGTGCGAGCCCACCACCTGCATGACGTCCGAGGTGGACAGGGACTCCTTGCCGGGCTCGGGCGGGAGGTAGACGGTGCGCTTGGAGCGCGGGTCCTCCGCCTTGGGCCCCGAGAAGAGCTCCTTCTCGAACGCCTTGTCGACCGAGTCGTCGAAGTTGCTCGGATCCGCGGCCGAGGTGGCGCCCGCCACCGCCTTGCCCACCTTGGGCTTGGGCGTGGACACCGGCGTGGGCGCGGCCACGGGCGTGGGCGCGGGAGGCGGCAACGCGCGGCGCTCCCCCGCGTCGGCCTGGGGCTTCTCCCGCACCACGGACGCGGCGACCGCGGCCACGGCGACCTTGCGCGACGGCTCGGGCGCCGCGGGAGCGGGCACCTGGACCGAGGCGGTGACGACCTTGGCCTCCGGCTTCTCCACCACCGGCGCGACCGGGGCCGGAGCGGGCTGAGGCTGGGGCGCGGGCGCGGCGGGCTGCACCGCCGGAGCCGCCGCGACCACGGGCGCACTCGGCTGCACGGCCGCGGGAGCGGGCTGCTGCACGGGAGGCGGCGGCGTGGCGGCGACCGGCACGGGCGCGGCCTGTCGCGGCGCCACCGGGGCCACCGCCACGGGCTGCGACGCCGCCTCGGGCATCCGCTCCGGAGCGCTCCGGGGCCGCGGCAGGAGGAGCAACGCCCCCATGGCGAGGCCCACGGCCGTGGCGCCCCTCA
>NZ_DASVSO010000176.1:0-6375 GCF_036388035.1 Archangium sp. | reverse complement strand
CCACCGCTCCCGACTCCGGGGCGATCTGGAAGACGAGCGGGTTGAAGGCATCCCCCCGGCCCGCCAGCCGCCGCTGCGCCGCGTCCGCCACCTCGAAGTAGTACTCCACTTCGTACGCGGAAGCGGCGGCGGGCAGCTCGTAGGCGGGGATGGTGGCGACGTAGCGCTCCTTGTTCCCCCGCTCGCGGGCGAAGTCCACCGAGCTGTACGCCTGGGCTCCCGCGCGCCGGTAGAAGAGCCGCGCCCGGGCTCCGAGCGCCATGTCCTCGATCTGTGCCGCGGCCACCACGGGCTCGCCGCCGGGGGCATCCGGGATGGGGTCCACCTGCAGCGTGACGGGGCGCACGCGGCGGTTCTTGATGTCTTCCTTCAGGCGCGCGTAGAGGCTGCGGATCTTCGGAGGCGTGTTGCGCGGCAGCTCGTAGTCCGGCCGCGCCTGGAGCAGCTTCTCGTAGGCCTCGCGGGCCCGCTCCTCGTCACCCAGGTACAGCGAGGTGATGCCGAGCAGGCGGTAGAGCTCCACGAGCTGATCATCCGTGACGTCGGGCGCGTCGAGGCCGGACTCCAGCGTCTTCACCGCCTCCTCGAACTCCCCGTTCTCGATCTGCTCCTGCGCGCGGGGAATCTCCGGACGGGCCGGAGCCACCTGGAAGAGGAGGGGCTGTGGGAACAGGGGCCGGGCGAGTGAGGCGCCGGGGGCCAGCAGGCTCGCCATCACGATGCTCGCCACCACGCGATTCCGCCGGACGTACATTGCCCGCCACCCTAGCAGACGGGCATTCGGGCCTCCACTTAGAGGACGGTCGCGCAACGCCTGCGGCCCGATGACATCTATGGAGGTTCAGGCGCGTTGACTGCGGGGGAGAGCCTCCCCATGATGCGCGCCCCTTTTTGGATAGGAAGTCGGGTAGATGCTCGTAAAGATTGAAGAAATTCGCGACGCAGGGCTCAAGGTCGACAAGAAGATGAGCCTGGAGCAGCTGAACGCCGCGCTGGAGGGCTCCGGCTTCCAGGCCACCGAGCCCCTGTCCGTCTCAGCGAGCCTGCGCAAGTTGAGCGGCGGCGTGCTCGTCGAGGGCAAGTTCACCTCGCGGGTGGTGTCGGAGTGCAAGCGCTGCCTCACGGAGTCGAAGCTCGAGCTGCCGGTGTCCTTCGCCATCAACCTCGTCCCCGAGTCGCTCGCCCGCGGTGAGGACGTCCTGGACGAGGACGAGCTGGCGGAGAAGGACAAGGGGCATGGCGAGCACGGCGGCTCGTTCGCGCTGGATCAGGCGGATGAGGAGGTGTTCGACGGCAAGGTCATCGACCTCGAGCCGATCGTGCGCGAGCAGGTCCTGCTGGCCCTGCCCATGAGCACCGTGTGCCGCGAGGAGTGCCAGGGGCTGTGCGTGAAGTGCGGCCAGAACCTCAACGAGAAGAAGTGCGGCTGCGACACGACGTTCGTGGACCCGCGTCTCGCGGCGCTCAAGAACATCAAGCTCTAGTGCCGGGCCTGGAGCTCACGGACCGGGCTGGAGGCCGAAGGACTCGGCGCCGCGAGGCTGCCGGCCGTAGGCCTCGCCCGGCTCGAGAGGGGCCAACCACAGCAGATCCAAGGGGGTCGTCTCGTCCGCCGCGTAGAGCGACACCTCGGGACGTTCCGGGTTCATCGTCGCGCCCAGGCGCTCCGTGCCGGAGGCCCCCTGGCGGAAGGTGATGAACTGTCCCGGCTGCACGCTGAGGGCGGGCAGGGTCCATTGGCCTGGAACCCGGGTGACGCCCGAGAGCCGGAGTCCTCCCAGGGACACCGGGTCGCTCCCCCGGTTGTAGAGCTGCACCCAGAAGGCCCCGGAGGCGTCGCGGCCCACCCGGTCGATGACGAGCGGCCCGCCGCCGAGGGACTCGAGGTCCTGGAGGTGGCGGAGCAGCCACGCGTGACGCTCGCGCACGAAGCGGTGGAGGTAGTCGGCGCTGCGCGCGGCGTGCTCGGGGCTGACGTACGGGTCCACCGTCTTTCCGTCCTGGCCGGGCAGGATGTACGGGGCGAGCAGTGCATGCATGGCATCGACGCGCGAGCCGAGGTTCTCCTCGGTGAGCCACGTCTCCAGCAGCAGACGCAGCCGGGCGATGTAGCGGGCACGCAGGCCCGGGTCGTCGTAGATGCGCGTGAGCAGCGTGCTGTACGTGGGCTTCATGTCCTTGTAGCCGAGCACGTCGCGGCGGTGCGCGAGGAGCTCGTACACCTTCCGGTCATAAGCGCTGAAGCTGAAGAGCGGGTGTTCGTCCTTCACGCCCTGGATGACGGCGTTGGTGCGGTTGTAGAGCGACAGCGCGTTGTTGAGGTCCCACGGCACGAACGTCCACTGGCCCAGCTCGCGGTCGTAGATGAGGTAGCTGCGCGAGTCGCCCTGCATCTCGTTGGCGATGAAGGCATCCACCGCCATCCACGTGAGGTAGTCCTCCAGGTCCAGCTTCTGCTCCGCGAAGGCGGCGAACTGGTGGGGTGGCGTGCGGTTCACGCCGTCGAGGAAGGCCCACAGCCGCTCCCACGACTCCTTCTCGTTCGTCTGCTTCTCCCATGGCTCCATGTAGGCTTCCTGGGGCGGCTGGCGCAGCTCGCAGTCGAGCATCCCGCAGCGGTAGATGTCCCCGTCGTCGTCGAAGTCGTGGGCCGCGAGGAAGTCCTTGTCGAGGGACTCCAGCTCGGTGAAGACGCCCTCGTACTTCGTGGTGACGGTTCCTCCCTGCTGGAGCCGGAGCTTCACGTGGACGTAGCGGGCGCTCGGCACGCGCAGCCCCACGCTCGAGGCCACGTCGTACCAGAGCTTCTCGGTGAGGTAGCCCGAGTCCTTCCACTCCGCGAGCAGCTCGAGGCGCTTGCGGCCCTCGAAGCGGGCCTTCGTGTCGAAGCGCACCTGCCAGGACTTCTTCACGATGCGCGGGTCCGTCTTGGTGGAGCGCCCGCGGAAGCTCAGCTCCACCGCGTACGTGCGGCCCTCATGGGTGAACTGGCCCTTCACCTGGAAGTTGCGCGAGGGCGGATCCTTCGCGTGGTCGTGGAGGGCCTGGAAGTCCTCCTGCCGAAGCGTCAGCTCGTAGGTGGGGATGGACGTCTGGAGCGCCGGCCAACGGGGCCGGGCCGCGGAGGGCTCCGGCGGCCACGGCGTGCCCGCGTCCGCCAGGGGACTGCCCGCGTCCGTGGGAGGGCTGCCCGCGTCCGGCGTACCGGAGTCCATGGCGGGGACTTCGGTGGCCGGCTCCTCGATACCCGGAGACGTCCCGGTCTCGGGGCGCTCCAGGTGGGACGGCGGGTTGCCCGTCTCGAGCGCGCTGGTGCAGGCGCTCAGGAGGGCGAGGCCGATCAGCAGGGCAGCTCTCATGGCGGGCCTACGGGGTGCTCAGTCGTTCTTGGAAAGGCTGCCGTACATCACGCACATGCCGCCGAGCATCCGCAGCCCGGGCACGGAGAGGAGGGCCTTGTCGGTGCAGCCCAGCACGTCCGCGACCAGGCGGCGCGGCAGCGAGGAGCGCTCGTAGTTGTTGTGGTGGAGGAAGAAGCGGTCCAGCCGCGACAGGAAGCTGAACCACCGCATCTCCAGGCCCGGCAGGTAGCGGCCGATCGTCGCCAGCTCGGCCCGTTCGAGCGGCCGCTCGTTGGGCGTGGCGTCGGTGTGGATGGGAATCCGCTTGCGCAGCCTGCGCATCAACGGCGAGAGGCATACCGGCTCGGAGAAGAGGAAGAAGGCTCCGGGCTTCGCACAGCTCACGAGCTTGCGCATCACCCCGTCCAGCTCGGGGATGAGGTGGTGCAGCACGCCATCTCCCCAGATGATGTCGAAGGAGCCGTCGAGCAGGTCGGCGGTCTCCAGCGGCGAGCAGATGAACTGGGTGTTGGCCCCCACGCCGTCGAGCTCCGCGCGGCGGTGGCACAGCTCGATGGACTTGGACGAGATGTCGATGCCCGTCACCCGAGCGCCGAACCGGGCCATCAGCAGGGCGTTGCTGCCATCGCCGCAGCCCACGTCCAGCACGCGCTTGCCGCGCAGATCTCCCATCAACCGGAAGCGGAACTCCTTGTTGAACCAGGGGCGCCGGGTCTCGCGGTAGCGCTCGAGCGTGAGCTCATCCATCGGCTGGGCCGGCTGCTTCTCCGCCACCAGATCGAAGAAGTCCGACTCGGAGGCCCAGCGCGCCAGCGCTTCGGGCAGCGGCTCGGGAGGGAAGAGCTCCTCATATCCCGGGGGCGCCTCGCTCTGGGTGAGCCGATTCCGTTCCGGGGTTGGCCTGGGTGAGGGCTCCGCCGGACTCAGGTCCACTTCCGCTTCCCACCGCCCGTCCAGGTTCTCCCGCTCTTGCATCCGGCTCTCCCCGCGCCCCGCGCGCCCTGATGACGTGGGCGGGAAACTAGGAATGCCAGGGAGGTGCGTGAAGCGCCGTAGGCCGGGCTTTCTCGACTTGTCAGACGGAGCACGCGCCCTCGCGAGGGGAGTGCTCCTTACCCGACGGCACACCTGTCCCGAGTGTCTACGGTCGGCGCCGCCGCCGATGGGCCAACACTCCACCCAGGGCGAGCAGGCTCCAGGCGAGCACGAGCTCCCCGCCACCCCCCACGGCACAGGACAGGCTCGAAGGCACGTCGGGGCTGGCTCCAGGGAAGGAGGGCTCCGGGGCGTGGAAGGGAGGCGGCATCGCGCCGGAGCCCTCCACGGGCTCGGAGTCGGAGTCGAGCGGGGCCTGCGTGTCGGGGTCGACCTGCGGCGAAGGCTCGGCTTCGACGGGAGGCGACGGGGGCGCGGAGGGTGTCTGCGCGCCCTTGCCCACGACGATGGCGTCGCCCTCGCGCTGGAAGGGCACGTCCGCGCCGTTCCACAAGACGCGGGTGGCGCGGGGTGCATGAACGCGGGGGGTGCTCAAGGCGGTCCCGGACAGCCGCAGCGTCTCGGTGTTGAGCCCGTCCGCTTCCAGCAGGCCCGTGGCGCTGCCCTGGCTGAGGAGCGTGCGCGAGGCATCGGCCAGGCTCGTGCCCCGGACCAGCAGGGCGCGGGTCGGCGTGGTGCCCTCGTACCGGACGACGCCGGAGAGCCCCGTCAGCACGAGTCCTCCCGCCACGCGGCGCTGCTCGGGGAGGTCATTGAAGATGGCGGAGGAGGAGGTCGTGCCCTCGGTCACCGTCAGCCCGGCGTCGGGCACCTTGGCATCGAGCGCCTTCACCGTCGGGCGTGTGGCCCAGGCCGACTCCGGCGTGGGCACCAGGGCCGTGAGGAAGGTGGTGTTGGCCGAGGCGGCGGTGGGCTTCACCTCGGCGTTGACGACGGAGCCGGCGGAGTTGAGCCGTTGGATCTGCGCCGGCCGCTGCTGGGTGAACGTGGCGTCGAAGGAGGCGGGGGCCACCACGGCCACGCCCAGGGCCTGGCGGTTCTCGCCGCGCCCATGGAGCCAGCTTCCCTCACGGGTCGCCCCGTTCATGAAGTGGCAGGACCAGCGGTAGACGTGGGACTTCGTCGCCTGCACCACGTCGCGCAGCACCACCCACCGGCGGTCGAGGAAGAGGGCATGGCGATCCCACCGGCGCAGCCCCGTCGTGGCGGCGTAGAGCGTGGAGCCGTCGCCGATGGTGTAGCCGAAGTGCTCGCTGGAGCCGAAGAAGGGGATGCCGCCCTTGCGCCCGGAGTACCAGCTGTAGGCCGCGGCGGAGTCGCTCCTCTCGCGCACGCCCTCGCCGAGCTGGCCCACGCCGTCGATGGTCAGCGAGTTGTGGAAGACGGTCTGGTTGGCCGCGGGCCCCGGCGAGCTGGCGTGGCCGATGTAGTAGCCGGCCGCCTCGGGCGCGAGCCAGGAGCCGTTGCCGTACAGGTAGAAGCCATTGTCGTCGGCGTGGTCATGGCCGAAGTTCAGGGTGCCTCGCGGCTCCATTCCGCTCTGCAGCCACTTCCACCCGGCCATGCCGCCATACGGGCCGTTCTTGAGCGCGAAGAGCAGCGAGCCCTTCCCCCAGCCGCTGCGGAACACCGCCGTCTGCTGGTTGTCGCCGTACCAGTCGAGCGGCAGGGTACTCAGGTTCGTGGAGCTCACGGTCGGGTCATAGAAGAGGAACTCGAAGACACGCTGGTTGAGCTCGGGCGCGTAGGTGGAGGCGGACGTGCCGCGCATCCAGGTGTCCGCCGTGGCCTGGGCCACCGGATCCCGGTACCGCGTCGCCGCGTAGCGCAGGGGCATCAGCCCCATGTCCGGGCTGAAGCCGTAGAAGTCCCCGTGCATGAGGAGGTACTGGGAGGGCCGCTCCGGGAGCTGCGAGTAGGCGAAGGCCCGGGGGAAGTGCTTCACCAGGCCCAGGTCGCCCACGTCGATGCTGGTGGTGCGCTTCAGCGCGCTGACGAAGGGCAGGTACCAGCTCAG
>NZ_DASVSO010000175.1:0-1933 GCF_036388035.1 Archangium sp. | reverse complement strand
CGATGAGGTAGCGCTCCACCTCCTCCAGCGTCATCTCCTCCAGCCGTGTCTGGCCCTCGCGGCTCCCTCCGGCGCGCCGCAGGAGGAGATCCTCCGCCGTCACCTCGTCCCCGCTGGCCATGAGCAGCGAGCGCTCCACCGCGTGCTCCAGCTCGCGCACGTTGCCGGGCCACCCGTAGGCGATCAGCGCGTCCAGCGCGGACGGCGCGAGCTTCATGCCCGGCTTGCCATAGCGCTGTCCGTGCAGCCCGAGGAAGTGCGCGGCGAGCAGGGGGATGTCCTCGCGCCTGTCCCGCAGCGGCGGCAGGTGCACCTCCACCGTGTTGAGCCGGTAGAGCAGATCCTCGCGGAAGCGGCCCTCGGCCACCGCCTTGCCCAGATCCACGTTCGTCGCGGCGACGACGCGCACCGACACCCGGCGCACCTTCGAGGAGCCCACCGGGTGCAGCTCGCCCGTCTGGAGCACGCGCAGCAGCTTGGCCTGCTGCGTGAGCGGCATGTTGCCAATCTCGTCGAGGAAGAGCGTCCCCCCATCGGCCAGCTCGAAGCAGCCGATGCGATCTGTCTTCGCGTCGGTGAAGGCGCCCCGCACATGGCCGAACAGCTCGCTCTCGAAGATGCCCTCGGAGAGGCCGCCCGAGTTGACGGCGACGAAGGGGCGCTCGGGACGGCCGGAGGCGGTGTGGACCCACCGCGCCACCACCTCCTTGCCCGTGCCGTGCTCGCCGGTGATGAGGACGTTGGCCCCCGAGGGCGCCACCCGCTCCACCAGCCGGCGGATGGGCTGCATCGCCCGGGACTCGCCGACGAAGGACGGGCGCTCCCCGCCCTTGCGCAGGTGGGTGTTCTCCTCCTCCAACCGGCGGGAGCGGCGCAGCGCCCGGCCCAGCTCCAACTGGGTGCGCAGCGTGGCGAGCAGCCGCGTGTTGTCCCACGGCTTCTGCACGTAGTCGCGGGCCCCGCCGCGCATGGCCTCCACCGCGCCCTCCACGCTGCCCCACGCCGTCATCACCACCACCGGCAGCGCCGTGTCGAGCTGGCGCACGCGCGCGAGCAGATCCAACCCCTCGCGCCCGGACGTGGTGTCCCGCGCGTAGTTGAGATCCATCAACAGCACGTCCACGTCCTCGGACTCCAGCATGGCCAGGACGCCGGCCGGGGACTGGGCGGTGAGGACGGCGTACCCGTCGCGCTTCAACAACAGGCGCAGCGCCTCCAGCACGTCGAGCTGATCATCGGCGATGAGGATGCGCGCCTGCGGGGCGCTGGCGGCGGGGGTGAGGGGAGCGGGCTCGGACACGGCGGACACCTGGAAGGAAGAGACTCTGCCAGAAGCAGCGGGCGGGAGGGGAACCGGAAAGCCGGGCATGCGAGCGAGCGGAAGCGCCACCTCGGTCCCCCTGCGCTCAGGAGGACTGGATCCACCCGTCGGCGAGCTGCACCACGCGATGGCCATAGGCGGCGTTCGACTCGGAGTGGGTCACCTGCACCACGGTCGTCCCCGCCCGGTTGAGGGTCTGGAACAGCTCCATGATCTGCCGGGCCTGCGTGGAGTGCAGGTTGCCGGTGGGCTCGTCGGCGAGCAGCACCTTGGGGTGGGCGATGATGGCGCGCGCGATGCCCACCACCTGCTGCTGTCCGCCAGAGAGCTGGTGGGGGTACAGGTCCTTCTTCCCCACGAGCTGGAAGCGGTCGAGCATGTCGCCCACCATCGCCTCGCGCTCGGAGCGCTTGAGGTTGCGGTAGGACAGCGGCACCTCCAGGTTCTCCGCCACGGTGAGGCTGTCGAGCAGGTGGTACTGCTGGAAGACGAAGCCGAGGGTGCGCTTGGACAGCTCCGCGCGCGCCTTCGCCCCCAGGGAGTGCACGGCCTGGCCCTCCAGGAAGTACTCGCCCTGCCACTCGGCATCGAGCATCCCGAGGATGGACAGCA
>NZ_DASVSO010000174.1:0-6422 GCF_036388035.1 Archangium sp. | reverse complement strand
GGAGGAACTGCGGCGCTTCGAGGCGCGGATGAACGCCTTCGCGGCGGCGCGGGATGGGCGCGGGCGCAAGGCCTTCGCGGTGCCCACGGCGCTCTCCAGCGACGACGCGGAGTGGACGGCGCTCGACCGGGTGACGATGGCGCAATGGCTGGAGGCGGAGGGCTTCCGCTCGCGGCGGCTGCGCTGGCTGGTGGACTACGCGTGCCGGGACGACTACGGCACCACGGCCGAGGGCGTCTCCGCCTGGGCGGGCATCTGGTACTTCGCCGCGCGGCAGGACGGGAAGGGCGAGCGCAGCGAGGGTTTCCTCAGCTGGCCCGAGGGCAACGGCCGGCTGGTGAAGCAGTTGCTGTCCTCGCTGCCTTCGGGACGGGTGGAGCGGGACGTGCTGGTGCACTCGGTGGAGCCCGGGGAGGGCGGCTGCCGGGTGGACGCGGTGGAGGCGGGGACGGGGAGGCCCCGGGCGTACCGGGCGCGACAGGTGGTGCTGGCCTGCCCCCGCTTCGTGGCGGCGCACGTGGTGGCCCCGTGGCGGGACAAGCGCCCCGAGTGGCTGGGGGCCTTCCAGTACGGGCCGTGGGTGGTGGCGAACCTGACGCTCACGGAGCTGCCGCACTCCCGGGGCTTCCCGCTGGCCTGGGACAACGTCTTCTACGAGAGCCGCAGCCTGGGCTACGTGGCGGCCACGCACCAGGCGCTGCGCATGGACGAGCGCGGGCCCACGGTGCTCACCTGGTACCTGCCCATGGCCGGGCTGGACGCGAAGGCCGAGCGCCAGAAGGTGCTCTCCGCCGGCTACGCCGAGTGGGAGGGGCTGGTGATGGCGGACCTGCTGGCCGCGCACCCGGGCATCGCCGAGCAGGCCCGGCGCCTGGAGGTCATGCGGTGGGGGCACGCCATGGTGCGTCCCACGCCGGGTTTCATGTGGGGCCCGGCGCGCTTCGCGGCCCAGGAGAGCCTGGGGGAGACGCTGCACTTCGCGCACTCGGACCTGGGGGGCATGGCCCTCTTCGAAGAGGCCAACTGGTTTGGTGTGAGGGCGGCGGAGCGGGCGCTGAAGGGCCTGGGCCGGGCGGAGCCGAGCTGGCTCTGAGGCGGTGTCCGCTTGATTCCCGTCCCGCTCCATGAATAGTTGGTTAGTTTGGGCTAACTAATGGGGTGGGACGGCGTCGTGAATCTCTGGAACTCACAGCGCCACCCTCGGGGGGGCGGTCGGGACGTGCACCTGCGAGGCGTGGACCTCGTCATCCTGGCGTCCTGCTCGCTGGCGGCCCTGGCGCTCGTGGGTCCCGCCCACTGGGCTCCCGGAGCCGCGAGGGCCGCTGCCTTCTTCGCCCTCTTCGCGCTCGGTCCCCTGGTGCTGCGCGCCCTGGAAGCCACCTTCCCGCGACAGCGGATGCTGGCCTTCGTGGCCTCCTTCTGGCTGCTGCCGGTGTTGAGCCTCGGCCACGAGATGATGGACCCGTTGGTGACGGCCCTCACCCCGGTCCTGCGAGACACCCAGCTCGTGGCCATGGACCAGCGGCTGTTTGGCGCGCAGGCCTCGGTGGTGCTCGGACAGCTCGTCCCCCCGTGGCTCACCGAGCTGCTGATGCTCTGCTACTACGGCCACTTCGTCTGGGCGATCGCGCTGGGCGTGATGCTGTACTTCGCGGGGCGCCGGGAGGCCTTCGACGAGTACCTGCTGGCGCTCAGCCTGCTCTTCGCCTTCAACTACTTCAGCTACGCGCTGGTGCCGGCCATCGGCCCGCGCTACTTCCTCTTCCACCAGTTCTCCGAGCCGCTCCAGGGCGTGTGGCTGACGCCCTTGCTGGACTCGGTGATGCGCACGCCGCCCTTCGCGAAGGACTGCTTTCCCTCGGGGCATACCGGCGTCACCCTGCTGGTGCTGCTCTACGCCTTCCGCTTCGAGCCGCGCCTCTTCCGCGTCATGCTGCTGCCGGGCCTGGGCCTCATCGCGGCCACCCTGGTGGGGCGCTTCCACTATGGAACGGACCTGCTGTGCGCGGTGCCGTTGGTGATGGTGGTGGTGGGGCTCGCCCGAGGGTGGAGCCGGGCGGCCGTGGGGGATGTGCCAGCACGACCTCCAGATGGAAGGATTCCGGCCTCGTGAGTCCCCGAGGCGGAATTTCCTGCATCATTTTCTTCCTCGCCGGCTCATTCACTTCGAGGGCCTTGATTCAACGGGCCCGGCGTTGACGGGTGGGGGCCGCTCCAGGTGGGGGGCTGTCGGCCCCCATCCGTCCTCCGCTCTACGGGCCCGCTGTCTCCGGCGGGGTGGGAGCGATGGCGCGCAGGGGCGTGTCGCTGCCCAGGGCGATGAAGGGGGCCCAGTCGTGGGGATGGGGCCGGGAAGCACGCAGCGAGCGCATGGCCTCACGCAGGGCGGAGGCGCGGCCCTGGCCGGCCAACAGGTTGCGGTAGTAGCTCTCCATGAGCAGGTGGGTGGAGTCGTCTTTCACCTTCCATAGGCTCATGACCACCGTTTCGGCCCCGGCCACCACCAGGGCCCGGCGCAAGCCATGGACCCCCTGGCCCAGTTTGACCTCGCCGCGTCCGGTATCGCAGGCGGAGAGGACGACGAGCTGGGTCCCCCACAAGTCGAGCCCGGCCAGTTCCAGCGCGGTGACCAGGGTGGCGTCGGGTCGGGGCTTGGAAGGCTCGGAGGCCTCAGGCGACGGGGCGCTCGCGCCCGCCAGGGCGAGGCCGGAGCGCAGCAGTGGATCCCGAGGGCGTGGCGCCTGGCGGTTGTCGCCCAGTGCACCGAAGTGGCCCACGCCGCGGGAGCCCTCGGAAGCGGGGGCGTCCCCGAGGAAGAAGCCGTGGGTGGCCAGGTGAAGGATGCCGGGCGTGGACAGGTTCAACAGCCGCTCCTTGGTGGCCTCGGGGCCGAGGAAGAGCTGGGCCTGGGGCAGGAGGCGCTGGATGCTCTCGGCTTCCTGACGGCTGCCCGGCAGTGGCGCCCAGGTGCTGCTGGCGAGGTCCGCGCGCGAGGTGGAGAAGAAGCGCTCGAGGGAGTCGGGGTTCCTGGCCCGCGGGGGGGTGTTGCCGGAGGTGGAGGCTTGCGCCCGCGGTGAGGCCTTGAAGTCCGGGTCGGCGAGGACGAAGACGGAGGAGGCGGGGGGGATGTCCTGGGGACGAGGCAGCAGCTCCCTTCCCGAGGTGAGGTAGGTGAAGTCGAAGGAGTCGAGCAGGAAGCGGCGACCGTCGTGGAGCGCGGCGAAAGGCACGAGGCCCAGCTGGCCGTCGGGAGACAGGAAGAGGCGGCGGGTAGGGCCCAGCAGCGGCAGCAGGGGCTGGAAGGCGCGCTGGTGGAGCTCCCGGGCCGTGGCCTGGAAGGCGGCATCCCGGTTGGCCAGGGCGTTGCGCAGGTGCGAGGCGGCGCGGTCGATGGGCTCGGCCGGCCCGAGGTCCACCGCACGGGTGGACGCATCGGGGAAGAGCACCAGTGCCAGGTAGCGGAGCTGGTTGGACGTCTTCCCGCGGGGCGTACCGGGTTTGAGGATGAGGGGACTGTCCGTGTAGGCGATGAGCTCGACGAGGGCTCCGTCCTTGGGAAGAGCGGCGGCGACGCGGTCGACGATCTCGGCGGCGGGAGGCAGCGCGGTGAGCGCGCGCAGGGGCGCGGAACGCCTGGCCAGGTCCGCTTCGAGGGAGTCACCCTCGTCCGCCAGCGTCTTGAGGCGCTGTTGGTAGTCTTCCGGGGTGAGCGAGCCAGGGCCCGCGAGCGAGAGGTTGGACAACTGGGTGCGCAGGCCCCGCAGCCGCTCGAGGGTGTCGCGGTCCTCGGGCCCCAGGTCGCGGTAGAGGGTGCGGGAGATGTGGGCCGTCTCCTCCACGGAGCGGCCCTTGAGCAGGAGCGCCGCGCCGAGGGCCAGGCGTTGGACCCGGGCGTCCTTGGGGTGCGCGCGCAGCAGGGCATAGAGGATCTGCTCGCCCTCGCGCAGATGCTGGAGGAAGCTGGCCAGCCGGGACTCGGAGAAGCCGAGCGCCTCCTGGCGCAGGCGCTGCTCGGAGAGGGCGAAGGTGCGGGTGTGGATCGCCAGGGCCTCGGTGAGGCGATTCTGGGCCAGGCGCAGCAGGGCGAGGTTGTGAAGCGCGATGGCGAGGGTGGGGTGGTTCTTGCCGAGGCTCGCCTCGTAGATGGCGAGCGCGCGCTGGTAGAGGGGCTCGGCTCGGCCGTGCAACCCCTGCCTCATGTAGAGGAAGGCGAGGTTGTGGAGTGATTCCGCGACCGCGGGGTGGCTCTTGCCGAAGGCGGCCTCCCGGATGGCGAGTGCGCGCTGGTTGAGGGGCTCGGCCCGGGCGTACAACTCCTGGTCCAGGTAGAGGTTGGCGAGGTTGTTGAGCGTCAGGGCGACGTCGGGGTGGCTCTTGCCGAGGGTGGCTTCCCGGAGGGCGAGCGCGCGCTGGTGGAGGAGCTCGGCCCGGTCGTACAGCCTCTGGGCCCTGTAGAGGCTGGCGAGGCTGGTGAGCGCGACGGCGAAGTTGGGATGCTTCTCGCCGAGGGTCGCTTCGTAGAGGGCGAGCGCGCGCTGGAGGAGGGGCTCGGCCCGGTCATACAACCCCTGGTCCCGGTAGAGGTTGGCGAGGATGTTGAGCGTCACGGCGACGTTGGGGTGGTTCTTGCCGAGGACGGTCTCCCGGATGGCGAGCGCGCGCTGGAGGAGGGGCTCGGCCTGAGCGTACAGCCCCTGGTTCGAGTAGAGGGTGGAGAAGTTGCTGAGCGTCTGGGCGACGTCGGGATGGTTGGGGCCGAGGGTGGCCTCCCGGAGGGCGAGTGCGCGCTGGAAGAGCGGCTCGGCCCGGTCGTACAACCCCTGCTCCACGTAGATCCTGGCGAGGTAGGTGAGCGGCTCACCGATGCTGGCGTGGTTGGGGCCGAGGGCCGCTTCGTAGATGGCGATCGCGCGTTGGTAGAGAGGCACGGCCCGGCTGTACGCGCCCTGGTACGAGTAGAGGACCCCGAGGCTGTTGAGCGTCTGCGCGACGCTGGGATGATTCGGGCCGAGGGCGGCTTCCTGGAGGGCGAGTGCGCGTTGAATCAGTGGCTCGGCCTGGGCCAGGTTTCCTCGTCGCCGGTGGAGATCACCCACCAGGCTCAGACAGCTGGCGACGTCTGGATGCGCTCCCCCGAGCGCGGCCTCCCTGAGCGCGAGCGCATGCTCGGCCCGAGCCAGGGCCTCGGCATACCCCCCCGCGTCCCGGAGCTTCGTCGCCTCGTCGATGGCGGCCTGTGCTTCCACCAACCGCGCATCTGGCGCTGACTTCTCCTCGCCGACGGCCCCCGTGGCCGCACAGCACAGCACCACCACCATCATCCAGCTGAAAACCCGACGCATGACTCTCCCTGATGGCCAATCACAGACACTCTACCCGCTACCGGGGAGAGAACGAGGCGCAGACGCGCACGCCGAGCCTCACGTCACGCGCCGTCGGATCTCCGGGCGAGAGGCTCGCGCTGTAGGCGGTGAAGGCATCGTAGTACCAGGAGCCCCCCCGAAGCACGACACGCCCGAACTCCGGCGTCGCGGAGCGGGTGATCTCGTAGGCGTTGCCGGCCATGTCCTCCAGCCCGAAAGGGCTCACCGACGTGGGGTGGGAGCCCACCATGTCCGGCCCGAAGGCCGTGGGTTGCCGGCCGTAGGTCGTGTCGATGTTGGCATCGTCGGGCAGCAGCTGGTCGCCATGGGGAAAGCGGCGGCCGTCCACCCCCCGCGCGGCGTACTCCCACTCGTTCTGGCCACACAGCCGCGCCCCTGGCAGACGCCCCGTCCGGTCGAGCCAGTAGAAGTAGCCCTGCAGGTCCATGGCGGACACACCCGAGAGGGGAAACCGACGCCAATCGAGGGTGTCCCGCCGGTTTCGTCCCGGGTAGCGAAACGGCTCCCCCACCTTGGCCTTCAAGACGTCTTCCCGCGAAGTCTGGAAGGAGAAGAGCCAGCCGGTGCCGGGTTTCCATCGCAGCGTGACCGCTCCCCCATCGCCAAAGCGCGGCTGCTCGAGGAGCCGTCTCGCTGGCGCCGTCGGGGGGAGGTCCTCCAGGTACGTCAGCCAGTCACCGAACGTCACCTCCCGCCGACCGATCAGGTAGCCCTCGGTGAGGCAGAAGCGGTGAAGCGGCGAGCTGTACATGAAGGTCCGCACCACCTCGGGCTCGGCGCTGCCCAGCAGGAAGCAGCCCGGCGGGATATAGGCATGGCCCTCGGGCACCGTGGTGGGGAGCACGAGGCGGACCTGCTGACGTTCGCCGTGCGTGAGGAGCAGCGGCAGGTCCACCGGCGCATGCCCCGGCCGCGTGACGCGGAGCAGATAGGAGCCCTCGGGCAGGAGCACGCGGGCCAGGGGCGTGGGGCCCAGGGCGCCGGCTCCCGCCACGGGCTCGAGGCGCCGGACCCCCTGCACGTGGTTGTAGCGGTGGA